>QKAN01000227.1 GCA_003246365.1 Clostridia bacterium | reverse complement strand
CGCAGCGACTGTCTCGGTAATACCTCCAACGGTAACACTATGTCGGCCGTTTGTTTTCAGCCGTTCTATCTTGTTTAGAAAATTCAACAACTCTCTTTGCTTCATGTGTTCACCCCGACACTTGTGCGATTTTTCGTTCCGATTTGCTGTCCTATCGATCATAACACAATCTGTTCCTTTTTTGACCGTGCGAAATAAAATCATAACAAACTTTTTTAAAACGAAGCTTGACTCTGACATTACGTCATGGTTTATGATCTATCTGGAGGTGGGAAATATGAATTTATCCATTGGTGCGCTGAGTAAGCGTTCCGGCGTTTCTGTCCGCGCGTTGCATCACTACGACCAAATCGGGCTTCTGCGTCCGAGTAAAGTCGCAGCATCCGGCTACCGGTATTATGAAGACGACGCCATCGAGCGGCTTTGGCAGATCTTGTTTTACCGTGAACTGGATTTTTCGTTGGAAGACATAAAGGAAATTCTTTCTTCCCCGTCGTTTGACCGGATGCGCGCGCTCTCGGAACACCGAACATTGCTCATGCAGAAGCGTGATCGATTGGATCGCTTGATTTCCCTCGTTTCCAACGCAATGAAAGGAGAACAAACTATGGAATTCAAACCATTCGATACCAGCGAAATAGACGCTTTACGCGAACAATATGCCGAAGAAGCAAAAACTCGCTGGGGAGAAACAAGCGCATACCGCGAAAGCGCGAGCAAGGCGGCAAAGCAGACCAGCGCGGATCGCGCGCGAATAGAAAAACAATCCGGTGAGATCTTTTCCCAGTTTGCTGCACTAGTCGATAAATCGCCGGACGACGAACTTGTACAAGCACTTGTATCTCGCTGGCAGGCTTTTATAACCGAGAGTTATTACGAATGCACAAACGAGATTCTGGCGGGACTGGGGCAAATGTATGTTGCCGATGAGAGATTCCAAAAAAATCTCGGCCGGTATGGCGCAGGTACTGCGAAGTTGATGTCCGACGCAATCGCCATATACTGTAAGAAGCAAAACTAAAAACACCAAGCAAGCAAATGGCGCGGAATCATCCGCGCCATTTGTTACGATTAAACCGCTTTTAAACGTTGTCTCGCCGCATCTTGCGTTGAAAAACAATTACCGCTGCCACGAGCGCAACAACCGCATACCCAATCACCCACCATAAATGCGGCATGATTCCACTATAGTTGCCGGCAACAGCCGCGCGCCCCGCATCGACCGCATGCGCAAATGGAAGCATGTAGGATATCTTCTTGAATCCGCCGCCGACCAAATCTAAATCAAACCAGGTTCCGCTCAACCAGGCGGAAACGTTGGTCAGCAATGCGCCGCAGATGCCGCCAACCTGTTTGTCGTTAAACACGCTGCCGCAAAGCAGGCCGATGCCGATAAAGAACATTGCAGCAGGCAAAGCGACAATTGCCGCAAGCAGAACGTTTAATGTTAATTGCATGCCGAGCATTCCAGCCACGGCATAGCAGATTAACGTCTGCATCAAGGCCATCGGTAACAACGGAAGCGTATATCCAAGAATAAAGTCGGAAGCGCGCATCGGCGAGGCAAACAGCCGCATCAAAAACGATGTTGTGCGGTCTTTGCTGATCAATGTTGCAGAAAACAGCGTGATAAACGATAGCCCGAATATCGCGATTCCCGGCGTCAGCTGATTCAGTTGGAACATGTCGACCGGGATATTACTTTGAATCGCGGTTAACAACAAAAGCAGCACCACCGGAAACCCGAGGCCAAACGCCAGATTCAGCGGATCCCGCAGCATTTCTTTTGTACTTCTGTCAGAAAATGCAATCATTTGATTCATGCTGCTCCCTCCGTTTCCCCTGTCGCCAACTCGATAAACGCATCTTCAAATGTTTCCTTACCGGATTGTCTGGTCAACTCATCCACCGTGCCAACGGCAACCAATCGCCCCTTCACCATAATGCCGGCCCTATCGCTAAGCGCTACAACTTCTTCCAAGTAGTGCGTCGTCAAAATAATTGTAACGCGTCCTTTCAGCTTTTTAACCACCGTCCATAATTCCCGTCGTGCAATGACGTCTAATCCCAGAGTCGGTTCGTCCAGAAAGAGAATTTTCGGCTCGGAGATGAGCGCCATGCCGATACTCAGGCGACGCTGCATGCCGCCGGAGAGCGTTTTGGCTTTCATCTTGATGACTTCGTCCAGTCCCAGCCGTTCTGCCATCTCCTGTGCTTTACGCGCCGCCGTGGCTTTATCCGCGCCGTATACCTGCGCCATTAGCACAAGATTTTCCAGAACGCTTAGATTTCTGGCTACCGCCGTTTCCTGCGGCGAAATGCCGTTGTGTTCTTTTGCCTTTTGCGGCTCTTTCGTGATGCTGTCTCCAAGCAGAAGCGCGTCGCCTTGCGTTGGCAACGTCAACCCCGATAACATTTTAATCGTTGTTGTTTTGCCTGCGCCGTTTACGCCAAGCAGCGCAAACAATTCTCCTTCTTTCACATCCAAATGAAGGTCGTCAACGGCTTTTTTTACGCCGTATTCCTTCGTTAACCCCTTGGCTTGAATTGCGAATTCCATGTTCCCCCCTTAATCGTCTGCGTTCTGTTCCGTCAATTTTCGAATATCGTCATATGCTTCCTCTGGGCTGTTTTCCGTCGGTTTCTTCTGCCGGAAGATTGCGTCCGCAACCTGCGATAGAAACACCTCGTTTTTCATAAGCGCAAGTCCCGACGCCTCGTCTCCCAGTACAACGAGACTATCTCCGGGTTGTATCCCGAAAATCTCTCTCGCATCCTTCGGTATCACTATCTGTCCTTTTTCACCGACTTTTACGGTCCCGAATATATGTTTGCCTTTTGGTGCTCTCATTTGTACTCCTTTATATGAAAAGTATAACTTTTCATACTTTTCATTTCGAATTCAGTTATACAGCATACATAATAGTTTGTCAAGCAGCATGAAAAAAACACGCCCCGAAAATGTATCGGAGCGTGTAGGACAATAATGTTTTATCCTATTATTCCTAAATGAGAAAGTAAGATTCTAAGACCGATCGCAACGAGCACAATTCCGCCGACTAACGTCGCTCGATCCTGATATTTTGCACCAAATTTTTGCCCGATTGCCACGCCTGCCATAGAAATTAAACAGGTTGTAACGCCGATAACTGCAACAGAAGGCAGTATCTTAACGTTGAGAAACGCGAACGAAATGCCGACCGCAAGCGCATCGATGCTGGTTGCAAAAGAAAGTCCGATCAGTTCTTTTAGGTTCAGCTTGTCTTCAACCGCGCACCCGTCTTCATCTCCGCCTTTGACCGCATCGAAAATCATCTTACCGCCGATAAGTGAAAGTAACCCAAATACGATCCAATGATCGACACTGGTGATCAGGTGCTCAAACTGACTGCCAAGCAGCCAGCCGACCAGCGGCATAA
This sequence comes from Clostridia bacterium, assembly GCA_003246365.1. GTDB lineage: Bacteria > Bacillota > Clostridia > Christensenellales > CAG-138 > UBA7703. Next base: position 21,178 of record QKAN01000227.1, on the reverse strand, counting down.
GCGCCTGAAATCCGCCAAAAAACAGGCCGATAATCCCAGCGCGTTTCCAGTTCATCGCACGTAAGTTCAGGCCTTTGCAGGTTGATACCGCAAAAGCATCCATCGATAGAGCCACCGCTGTGAGTAAGAGTTCGATAAATGACATGAATGATTCTTTCCCTTTTTATATGTTTAAGTTTCTGAAGCGATTGATTATAGTTTGTTATGTATCTTTGCGCTTATAATTTGAGCTGCGCGCTCCATTTCCTGTTGGTCATGCTCTGTAAATCGGCCTTTCAGCGGACTGTCAATGTCCAAAACGCCGATCGGTTCCCCTGTTTCGGCGCGCAATAAAACCACAAGCTCGCTGTTGCTTGCTCCGTCGCAGGCAATATGACCCGGAAATGCATGAACATCCTCTACCCGCTGTGTGCGATTTTCTGCAATTGCCGTTCCGCACACGCCTTTTCCAACGGCAATACGCGTGCAGGCAGGTTTTCCCTGAAATGGACCGAGATAGAGCTCGCCGCTCTTCATGAGATAAAATCCCACCCAGTTAATATCGCAAAGCATTTCGTTTAAAAAGGAAGAGGCGTTGGCAAGCGTCGTAATCAATTCATCTGTTTCATCCAACAGGTCGGATAACTGCTCAACGGATAAATTGTCAATCTTTTTCAACCGCGCCCACCTCCAATGAAATTCGTCTCAAAAAGAACCCGTTCGCATTATTATAGTTGACTCATGATCGCTTTACAAGTTTTCCGCGCCGTGCTAGAGTAGTTTTTGAAAGCGAGGTTGCTATGAAACTCGAAAAACGAAGACAATTTATTATTAATTTTCTGTATTTCGCAATCATTCTCGGAATTGTGATTTTAATTGCCCGTTACGCACTCGGTGTTTTAATGCCGTTCATCATCGCGCTTCTCGTCTCGCTTTTGCTCAAACCCGCCGTCGGGTTCTTTCAAGAAAAACTGAAAATCCCCCGTAGTCTGTCCGGCATTATCCTCGTAATTGTGTTTTACACGCTAGTTGGATTTTTGCTGATTATCCTCGGCGTACAACTCTTTGCGGCTGCTAAGTCGTTTTTCCTGATTTTGCCGTCGCTCTACACAAACAATATTGTACCCTGGCTAAACAACGCATTTGTCTCGCTGCAGGATTTTGCGGCCCGTCTCGATCCCAACGCGGCAACGGCATATAACATCTTATACGCAAACTTAACGACATCTCTGGGCGACACAATCGTAAACATATCGAAGCAAGTCGTCGGTTGGGTTACCAGTTTCACGCTAAAAGCGCCGGGATTCTTGCTGGATATCCTGATTATGGTCATTGCAACGATATTCCTGACCATCGATTTTCCAAAGATCAAGGAATTCATTATGCGCCAACTCAACGAACGCTGGCGCAAATTGCTGCACAATGCGCGCGTTCAACTCGGTCGTACTCTTTGGAGTTATACGCGCTCCTACGCGTTGATTCTTCTAATCACGTTCGGCGAGATTGCACTAGGTTTAACCATCATCGGCGTGAGCAACGCGATCGGTATCGCCGTTGCCATTGCGATATTTGATATTTTGCCTATTGTTGGAAGCGGGCTGGTGCTATTACCCTGGACGATTTTCACGCTTATTTCCGGAAACATCGGCCGCGGCATCGGGCTTGCGGTGCTGTATATCGTGGTTATCATCGTTCGTCAGATCATGGAACCGAAGATTGTTGGCGATCATGTAGGCCTTCACCCGATCGTCACGTTGTTGAGCATGGTTCTCGGCACGTATCTCTTCGGCGGAATCGGTTTGCTCGGCTTGCCGATTACCATCGCGCTGATTCATGCGCTGAATAAAGAAGGCGCGATTCATCTTTATAAAACTGGCAACGAGAAAAAAGCCGCAACCAAAGATACCGAACTAACTAAAAAAGAAACGAAAAAAGAAAAGAAAAAGAAGAAAGCTGAGGAAAGCGAGGAGCAATGATCGCGTTTCTTCTGTTTTCAGCAGCCATATAATCGTTATACTAAAATAACCTGATCACGTTATCAGAAAGAAGGCGAATTCCTTTGGTCAAGGCAATTGCGCATCGCGGATTTTCCGCGCGTTACCCCGAAAACTCCATGCTGGCTTTTGAAAAAGCTATTGAGATCGGCGCGAACGGTGCCGAATTTGATGTTCAACTCTCGCGAGACGGTGTTCCTGTCGTATTTCACGACGAAAGCCTGCTTCGTATTGCAGGAGACGAGCGCCTGATTAAAGACCTCACGGTGCAAGAACTCAGGCAAATCGACATTTCCTACCGTTTTAAGGGGGAATGCGCGGCGCAATATATTCCAACATTGGAAGAGTACTTTTCGCTCGTTCAAAATCTCGACTTTTTGAGTGTTTTGGAGTTTAAAACCGCCATATTCGAGTATGACGGCATCGAGCAAAAAGTTATCAACTTGATTCGTAAATATGGTTTAAGCAAACGAATTGTACTTTCGTCGTTCAACCACTATACGCTCCTCAGATGCAAATCCATTGCACCCGATCTCCCCTGCGGCATTCTCTATGAATGCCGCATTGCCGAACCACAGGACTATTGCGCACGGCTCGGCATGCAGTTTCTCCATCCGGATTATCGCTTTTTGAGTGATTCCGAACTGGATAAATACGAACGCGCCAACATAAAAACAAGTCCCTGGACGGTGGATCACGACGAGGATATCCGATATTTACTTTCGCAAAAGAACATATTCGCCATCATGAGCAACAAGCCCGATCGTGTGCTTGCGCTCCGGGATTCAACAATTTAATCTGTTTCAGGCAAAAGACCTCCGGAAAACCGGAGGTCTTTTCTTACACTGTCGTTTTTGGCGGCGCAAATCGGGTTATAATCGCTTCCGCTGCTTTGATTCCGTCTATTGCCGCGGAGATGATGCCGCCCGCATATCCCGCGCCTTCGCCGATTGGATAAAGTCCCGCGCAGGATACACTCTGAAGATCCTCTCCGCGCAAAATTCTCAATGGCGCGCTCGTGCGCGTTTCAACGCCTGTAAGAACCGCTTCATCCACGTCAAAGCCCTTTAGCTGCCGTCCAAACGCTGTAAGCCCCTCGGCTATGCCGTTTGCCACAAACGGCGTCAAAACGTTCCAGAGGTCTCGTGATACGACACCCGGGCGATAGGAAGGGTTCACGCCACCAAAACCTCGCGGCGTTTCGCGGCGCAGAAACGCACCGACGGTACTTGCGGGCGCAATTCCGTTTCCGCCGCCCGCGAAATATGCCGTTCTTTCCATCTCCTTCTGAAACAGCACGCCGCCAAGAGGGCCGACAGCATAGTCTTCCGGCGAAACCTGAACAACCACAGCAGCGTTTGCATTGGTCGCATTTCGCGCAAAGTTGCTCATGCCGTTTACAACGATTTCATCGTTTGCAGACGCGCTTGCAATCACGTTTCCGCCGGGGCACATACAAAACGTATAAACGCCGCGTCCTCCGCTTTGCGCAGTCATGCGGTACTCCGCTGCGCCAAGTCGTGGATGACCTGCCAATGCGCCGAATTGTGCGCGATCAATCATTGCCTGAGGATGTTCGATTCGAACGCCGACGGCAAACGCTTTGGGAACGATTTGAATTCCTGTATTCAAAAGCATTTCGTAGGTATCCCGCGCTCCCTGTCCGATTGCAAGCACAAGCGCGGCGCAATCCAACGTTTCCGTCCCGTTCGCCGTGTCAATCTTCACTTGTGATAGCATTCCGTCGCGCAAAATAAGCCCGGATAGGGTTGAACGAAAGCGCACTTCTCCGCCTAATTTCTCAATTTCTTTTCGCATTGCGGACACTACGTTTCGCAAACGGTCGGTTCCTATATGCGGTTTCGCAAGATAAGCAATTTCCTCCGGTGCGCCAAAGTGAATCAGCGTGTTCAGCGCCGCTTCTCCACGCATGTCTTTGCTGCGCGAAGTAAGTTTTCCGTCCGAAAATGTGCCTGCTCCGCCTTCGCCGAACATAACGTTGGAGTTTTCATCGAGTTCGCCGGTCGCCCAATATTGCTCTACACGTAAAGCACGCGTTTCTACAGCGTCTCCGCGCTCCAACACAAGCGGCTGATAACCGTATTGCGCAAGATTCAACGCAGCAAACAGACCAGCCGGACCAAGCCCGGCGACAACAACACGCCCGCGCAAACCTTCCGAGCCTGGATCAAGCTGCACCTTCTGCGTTTCTTTTGCCGGTTCTATTCCGGCAACCCCGCGCGAGAGCAATCGTTTTGCCGCGCTGTCTTCTACATCCGCTATTGCTGTAACTAAAAAATGCACATCTTGTTTTTTCCGCGCATCCAGCGCGCGACGCGTCATGCGCGCGCTATTAATCTGCCGCGCGTCAATTCCTGTCAAAGAAGCAATTCGTTGAGTCAATTGCTCGTCGGATTCCGACAACGGCTGCTTGATATTTGCAATTTGAAGTTTCATATTCCATCTCCTCTGGAAAAACAACGGCGGAGCACTCGCCCCGCCGTATTCGTTCCGTAGTCGCGATTTATTATTGCTGATCGATCGTCACGGTTGCTTCCGCAACGGAAAGCGTTGTTGTGAGTTCGATCGTTGCTTCCTCATCCCGTACAAGTACGGAAATCGGCAGGTTATAAACGCCAGGCGTCAGTCCTGTGATGTCAACAAACAGTTGAACATCACTGCGTGAAAGAATGCTGACCAAGCTATAGCGGCCTTCCACCGTTAAATCTGCAGTGGTCACACTGAGCGAAACGTTTTCATTCTTTGTCTGCCCGTGCACCTGAATTTCCAACTGCTCAAATGTTTGGGTGATAACCATCTCCCGCACTTCCAGAAGAATGGAAACTGTTGAGCTGTCCAGCAACCGTACACCGTCAGGCACAATCACTTCGCCGCTAACCGTCATGGTGGAATCCAGTCCACTAACGGCGATCGGCTCAAGCTGTACGTTTTCGATCTTGTCAAGCGTTGCCTGGTCTCCAACGAGCCTTACGCTGGAAGGCGTCGATACCGCCTTGATGATCTCATGGTTTGCGGCAAGATTATCCGAGCCAACCAGAGAACTGCTGACATCGACCGGAACACTCTTCATCGGATAAATCGGCAAGCGTACCGTAGAAGTCGGCAAGGTTCCAATGATGATATCAGAAGAAACAACGTTGTTGTTTTTATCGTAAAACGTTACGTCAAACGTACTGTAGATCGTGCTGGTGCGATCATTCAAATCCACAACACATTCGCCATGGGTAATTGTCGAAATGTCGGTCTTCGGTCCTGTAATGTCGAGGCGCGACGTTGTGGACAACGAATCCATGTCCGCCCAGTATCCGTCCGGCAGTTCGCCCGAAAACGAGGTGGTAATCGGGATAGTTTTAGTAACCAACGTGTCGATTTCAACCGTCACCGTACTCGGAGAAAGCGACAAAACTTCTCCCAGAGAGGAATTCACCACAGCTGTAATAGGCAGTTCGTACTCCCGCGCTTCACTGATGTTTCTCAGGCTGATATAAGCGGTAATCGTATTCGCATTCACGTATGCATAGTTCGTAATTTGCGTACGAACAGTTGCGGTAACATTTTGCAAAATTTCGCTTCGGTCTCCGCGGATGCAAAATCCCTGCGCAATCAGCTCCGCTTCGCCGTCAAAGCTCGTCGCGACTTCAGGGACAATTTTCGTCCGAACCGGTTTTTGGTCCGTCAAAACATATCCCCATAGCAACAGCGCAAACACCAGCGCTATGACCTTAAGCGCCATGTTTTTTGTAAAAAAGCTCTTGATGCCTGTGCGGAGTTTCGCTTTGTCGATCTTAAGAACGTTCATGCGATCCCTCCGATGGTTTCCGTTTTACCCAACTGAAAGCGGAAGAATTTCCTGTTTGCAAAAACAGGCTTTCCAAAGTGTTGGAGAGTGCTTTTGCATCGATGTAGCGAACAAGCTTACCATCCCGCGCAATGGAAATCGCGCCCGTTTCCTCTGAAACAATGATGGTTACACTGTCCGATACGGAAGACACCCCAAGGCCGGCGCGATGACGCGTGCCGAGTTCTCTGGAAACGCTCAAGTCGTCTGATAGCGGAAGAAAACACCCGGCGGCGATCAGCGTGGAACCGCGAACAATGACCGCGCCGTCATGAAGCGGCGTGTTCGGTTCAAAAATGTTTTCAATCAACGCGCCGGATAGAATTCCCTCAATGCGCGTCCCGGTTCCGATGATATCCCCCAGACCGGTCTTCTGTTCAAAAACGATCAGGGCGCCTACGCGGCGATGCGAAAGCGATAGAATCGCTGTCTGCATATCGCGAATCAGAGCTGTACTCTGCATGCTGTTCGCGTCAAACCAGGCTTTTCCCAGCCGCTTGCCGCTTCTGCCTAATTTTTCGAGTACACGCCGAATTTCCGGCTGAAACAGAATAAAGATTACAATAATGATCGAGCCGGATGTCAGAATTGAATCAAGCAGCCAGCTCAACGTCGTCAGCGATAATAGCTGGCTGACGATGGAGCACAAAAACAGAAGCCCGATTCCTTTCAGAACTTCATATGCGCGCGTTTCTTTTGTCCAGACGATGAGTTTGTAAATTAAAACTGCAATGATGATGATGTCGAGAAAGTCCAGTATAGAGAACTGGGAAAAACCGCTTGCAAGCGCTTTCGTAATGCTGTTATACGACAATTTTCCGTTCCCCTTCCCTGAAAATTCTACCCAAAAGATCGCAAAAATTATTCGTCGATGAGATGATCGGCGATATCCGTTTCGTATGCTATGACTTTTTCGTTGAGCGTTTTGCCTGTTAGTCGTCCGGACTCTTCATATTCCCGGATGACCAAATCGGCAAGCTCTTTTTGCCTTCGCAAGCCTTCATCATCCAGTAACGGCTCCTCAATCGGAAGCCCGTCCAGTTTTCTGACCTTCGTCTTCATTCATAACCCTACCTATCGGAAATATTATAACATAGGTCGTCTAGCTTATCGCCAGATAATTTTGAATTTTTAGTGGCGTTTTGCCGCATAATGTTTGTTTTTATGCAGAATGCATCCATAATGCTGTTTCGATGTTTCAAACTTATCGTTTTCAATTCTTTCGTTTCTATTTTATACGCAACGATTTTAAATGTCGGCAAGTTTTTTTCTTGATTGCAGGCAATTTTCTTATCAAATATCTTTTGCTTTATTATTTACATAAGATCATGATAAAATCAAGAGTAGACACATCATTTACGCATATCTTGGAGGGAGCATGACCATTCTCCTCTACCACGGCTCGTCCACCGGGGGCATCCGTACGTTGCAGCCGTTTACAGCGGATCACGGCAAACCTTATGTTTATTTCACCACAAGCGATGTTTCCGCGGCGTTTTATGCTGCCCGCATCGTCGATAAGCCCTACTATTGGGTACCGTATGGTTACGATCCGCAAGGAAGAATTACCTATACCGAAGTATGGAAAAACGCATTTATGGATACATTTTCCGGAAAACGCGGGTATCTGTACTGTTGCGAGATGGACGACAAAAAGTTGTTGCGGTTTCCAACCAACCAAAGCGTTCGGCTCTCCACCGATCCTGTCAACGTTTCGCATGTTGAACCGATCGATGACCTCTACACTTGGTTTTTACGGCGCGAGCAGGAAGGCCGGCTTATCATTCAGCGTTATGAAACGCTCACGCCCGCGCAGCTCTCTCTTTGGCATGGGTTGGTTTACGAAGAGCTGAAAGAGAGCTTTAAAGCGGAAGAGATGGAAAACGCATACACCCATTTTATTCAGGAAAAAATTCCTGTCGTTTGGTCCCGCTTTCAGCACGAAGTGCAATGATGCGTAAAATATCCAACAGTGATAATCTAACCTTGGTTCCACAAGCTACTATTTCTATAACCAATAGCGTAAATAAGAAGCGCCGCATGAAATGCGGCGCTTCTTGTGTGATTCTGATTAGTAGTTCGTTACCGTCGGGGTCCAATATTGTCCGCCGTAAATATCGGTAATGCGGTAGCTCATCTGCCAGTTGACAACGTCGCCCAAAGGCGCGTTGCCAATCACCCAGTCGCCCGTTGCAATCATCTGTTCGCCGAGATAATACGCGTCGTTAAACGTGCCGTCATAGTTGTAATAATCGCAAAGGAAATCGATTTGATCCCCCGCGACAATTTCAACCAATCCCTTCATGACGGCTTCGCTCGTTGCAGCGTCGTAATCGTATTGCGCGCCAAGCACCGTACCATAGGGATCCGCATCCGTGAACGAAAGAATAATATTGACGCGTTCGCCGTTTAACATTGCCGGTACACGGCCGAGAATCGTATAGCTCTCGTCAACCTGATCCTCGCTGACCAGATAATAAGAGATAATCTGGCCGTTGAGGGAAAGCCATGTACCGTCGTAAGCCATGATCAAATCGTTGTCCTCGTCATAATCCGCAACGTTGTCTAGGCCAAGGTCGATGTAACCCGAACCGTCGTCAATATAGACGTTTTGCTCCAGCGTGACGACCGAACTCCACTGATCTTCCGTAAGCACCAGCGTCGGTGTTTCGCCCTTATAGGTGAGCATCAGGTCGGAGAACCCGGCGTTGTTCGCCTGATACGCGGACACGGAATTCAGAACCAGCGATTCATCTACCCAGCTGGAGTCTTTGTCCCCGGTCACCACGCTCCGGTTGGAGAGGAAGAGCTCCAGTAACTGCGTTACGGTATCGGTTGATGCGCTCGCGGTATCGCTGCTGGAAGTGTCGCTGCCAAGCAATGTGCCGAGAAGACTTCCCGCATTGTCGCCAAGCAACGTGCCAAGCGCGCTTTCGCTCGAGCCGCTTGATACCTGTCCACCCGCTGCAACAGAGGCAAAGCTTCTGATGCAATCGGAATAGCTCGTGTCCATGCCAATCGCGCTATAGGTCTGAATCGCGGTGCTGACCTTGCTCATCGACTGGTACGGGAAATAGATTGACAAGCCGTTCGCATGCGAAATGCTCGTCGAGTTGCGGTTATACTTTACCGCGCCGCGCAGAACGCTGGCCAGTTCGTTTGACTCCGTGGTGTCAAGGTTCTCCGCAAAATGAATCAGGTCGATCTGGTTGATCTTGCTGCTCGTGGAGAAATCTCTTGATCCGCTTCGTGCGGTTGCAACGTCGTTAAACCCGTCGCCTGCAATCAATTCCTTGGTGGATGAAGCAAACGCAGTAAACGCGGACGGCGCCGTGCCACTTAACTCAGCAAGGTCGGTCAAAGAGAGCGTCGTCTGGCTGCTTGTGCCGCTCATCTTGATATAATCGTCGATGATCAATTTGCCAAGATCAAGCGAATCAATTGACGGATCGGCGGAAAGTTCGGAAAGCCAGTTGGTATAATACCAGCCTGTTCCGGGTTCTACCGCTTCCGATGCGATCAGGTAATCCGCATATTGTTCTGCAACCAGCGCAGTTTCCATCGTCGCCATCAAGCAAGCGTCGAACCCGATGATATCAAACTTGACTCCGCCGCTTTTTAATGCTTCGTCGATTTCATCTATGCTCATACTCCCACTGGGGAACAGTTCGTCATACCCATATCCGGTCAGCGAGCCGCCGCCGTGATCCCAGAGAACGAGGATATAACGATCTGCCGGATAATTCTTCGCGCTGAATTGAATAAAACTCGCCAGCGTGTCGGGGTCGACCATGGAAAGTTTGCCGACGTTTGCGTCCAGCGTTTCCAAACCACCCTGTTTGATGCGGAACCGCTCGTTCGTGCTGCTCTTGATAACGGAATTCTGCCATTGAGAAGCGCCGCCGGTTTCCAGAATAATGCTGATATTGTCGTTCAGCGTTGCGCTGGCCATCTCCTGAAGATCCGTGGTCGCCAGGCCGCTCTTGCTTTCAAGATCCGTGCCGCACATATAAACCATGACGGTCACTGACTCCGCCGAAGCTACGTCGGTATACTTTTCGCGCGCCGCAGTATCAACCGTGCGATCCGGTTCGTGCACAGAATACGCTATATCCGAACTCGAAACAGAGGAAATCTGTCCGCTTGTGCTGCCATATGTGCCAAGCAGAGACCCCAGCGTATCCGTCAATGAACTTGACGAGCTGCTATCTGTCGTTGTGTCGTCCACACTGCTCAGTGAGCTATCCGTATAGCTCCCCAGCAATTCGCTCAACAATCCGCCGGACGTGCTGCCGGAGCACATGTTCAGCAGAAATATCGCACCGACTACAATCAGTGCAATAACAAAGAACCTGCCAAGACATCCGCGCTTGTTTGTTCCGTTTGAGTTGTTGCTTCCGCCGCCAATCAGGAGCGCCAGCAGTACGGCTAATAACCCGCCGCCTCCGCTAATGCCGCGATCTCCGCCGGAACTGCCAGACGAACCGCCGGAAGAGCCGCGCGGCCCTCCGCCAACGCTGCCGCTGCCGAGACCGCTCCCGCGGCGATTGGCATTTCCCCCGCCGGAAACGGTTCGTTTGGTTCTGCCCCCCGGTCTGTTTGCAGGACTCATAGTTGATTTCCTCCGTGTTTATGTGATATAGAAAGTCTTTTCAGTTATCTTAGTGATTTTCTTCTGAACCATATGTTAAGAAGCTCTTTAAACCGGCATTTTCCAGAATTTTTGTCCCGCCGAAGCGGTCTCCGCCATAGGTTTCATATCCGAAATGATCCAGCACCGGCGAATAGGTTACCACTTCAATCGTGTCTTCGTCCGGATGGAAACGAAGAATACGAAGGTATCCAATCCCCTTGTCTGTATCGTCCTGCATATCCGTCATCATCTGGTGAACGGTACGGTCGGCAATTCCGTCCCCGTCGTCATCCAGCATCTCCGGCAGATAAGCGGTTCCGCGTGCATGTCCGCAAACAACCAAGCGGATATTGGGCGATTGTTTTACAACTTGCTCGATCAACCGTTTGCCGACGGACGAATATCCGCCCGAATCGATATAGGTATGAAGACAGAGAATCGCATAATAATCGGAATATTCCTTGCAGACTTCATTCACCCAATCTGATGCGGCAACTTCAAAGCCATATGACAACGAGAACACCAAAAGGTTTACGCCGCCTGCGGAAAACGCTGTGTAATACACATAGCCCTCCGCATTTTCTGCATGTTTCGGATCGTAATCCGTGTCCGGTCTTGTGTCGAGATACGGTGTATTCGGGTCGCCTTTTTCCAGAAAATCATGATTGCCGGCAACAGTTAGAATTCGCATATCATCCGGCAGCAACGAAAATGCATGCTGCGCATTTTCCCATTGATACGGTTGATATGGGTTGTACACGATATCGCCGGTATGAACGGTCATAACGGTATTATACTCTTCTTGGGTGTCTGCAATCCATTGCGTCATGCTAGAAAACACGTCGTTGTCTTTGGTTGTGTATGCCTGTGTGTCGCTAATCCATGCAATGGAAAACGGAACCGGCGCGGGTATCGGCGACGCAGAAGGTGTTGCTGCCGCTTCCATCGCCGGCGTTTGCGTCGTTTCTGTTAAAAGCGCTGGTGCATCAGTTGCTTCTGCCGGGGCGACAGACGAACCGGACGCGCTGTTGGCCGCATGCCGCGTCGGCAGCATGATGAGCAATACGGCAAGTCCCATGATGATTGCAGCAATGGTTATTTTTCGCATAAATTCCGGGCAAGTTCCTCTCGCGCGAATTATTACATAGTAACATTTCGCGTATTCCTGCACTTATCTTACCATCGCCGGGCTATCGCGTCCAGTTGTATGCACACTAAAATCGTGTTAAAATATCGTATGTTCACAATTGTTCGGCATAGGTATTTATTGCTTGTTCTAACCGCGCTGCTGATCTTAATGTGCATCGGCTGCGGCGAAAAAGTTATGCCCACACCAACGCCGTCCCCTACACCCGAACAGATTTTTATCGAAGCGGAAACACCCGCTCCCGAAGAGATACCAACTCCTTTGCCGCCAACACAGCTCAAATACATCTTTCTATTTATCGGAGATGGAATGGGTTACGCGCAAGTACAGGCGGCAAGCGAAGCACTGTCCGCTGCAGGACGCAATCCTCTGTGTTTTGTTGATTTTCCAATCACGGGAAGCGCGCATACAAACAACATTGACGACGAAGTTACAGATTCCGCCGCGGCGGCAACTGCCATTGCCACCGGAAGCAAAACGGTAAACGAATATCTTGGTCTGGATGAAGACGGCAACCGGCTGACGGATATTTCCGAACTGCTGCGCAATGCCGGACGAGAAATAGGCATTCTTACGACTGTTTCAATCGATCATGCTACGCCCGGCGGGTTTTACGCGCATGTGACTTCCCGCCGATCCTATTCGATGATTGCGGACGATCTGTTTGCCAGCGGGTTCGACTTTTTTGCAGGCGGCGGGTTTCATGACACGCCGGATGCAGCGGATCTCGCCGCGGAAAACGGATATGCGCTGATTTCTTCGTTTGAAGAGGCGCCAGCGGTAACCGAGGATAAACTGATTCTTTCTTCCACGCTAATCTTCGGCGATTACGGCGTTCTGCCCGCCATCGACGGCGGCGAACGCACCGACTGGTTGAAGAAAGCGACCGACCTTGCGATATCGCGGCTGACCAATCCGGCCGGATTCTTTATGATGGTGGAAGGCGGACGAATCGATTATTTCTGTCATTATAATGACGCCGGTTCATTTGTAGCCGAATTACTGGACTTTGACGAGGCCGTTCAAAGCGCGCTCGATTTCTATCAAACGCATCCGACCGAAACGTTGATCATCGTTACAGCGGATCACGAGACAGGAAATGTTTCCTTTACGGACGGCGACCGCGCGGCGCTGTTGCGGCAGACGATCTCCAGCGACGAATGCGACGATACGCTGGTTGCGCAGTGCGTCTCCGATCAAACGCCGTTTCAGGACGCGCTTCCGCTGTTTCTTTCGGCTTTCGGGTTATCGGACCTCACGGATGACGAAACCGCATATCTTGCGGAAGCGTATACGCATACGCTCAAAGGCGATTTATCCAGCAGCAAAGCCAACGAAGAATACGGCGTCTATGAACCGATGACTTCCGCCTGCGCAAAGCTTGTCGCCGCGCGCGCGGGTCTTGTGTTCGGCTCCGGCGCGCATACCGGCAAAGATGTTCCAGTATACGCCATCGGCGTAGGATCAGAATTCTTCGCCGGAAGTTATGAAAACACCTATTTCCACGACGCAATATTGCAGGCTATCGCCGCATATCCCGTTTCCTAAGCGAACGGGCGATACCCTCTGAACGCAATAAATATACTCAGAAAGGCCAGACAACATGAAACTCACTTTCATCGGAGCAGATCATGAGGTGACCGGCAGCTGCAGCCATCTCGATATCTGCGGGAAAAAAGTACTCGTCGACTACGGAATGGAGCAAGGAAGAGACTATTATGAAAACGCGCCTCTGCCTACGCTGCCAACCGAGATCGACGCGGTTCTGCTTACGCATGCGCACATGGACCACAGCGGATTGCTGCCGCTTTTATACAAAAACGGTTTCAAAGGCCCCATTCACGCCACCAAGCCCACCTGCAACCTATGCGACATTATGCTAAGAGATAGCGCGCATATTCAGGAGTTTGAAGCCGAATGGCGCAACAGAAAAGGCAAGCGCAGCGGCGAAGATAATTTTGTTCCGCTTTATACCATGAAGGATGCCGAAGGTGTTTTAAAGCAGTTTGTGCCGCACCGTTATGACGAAACGTTTACGCTGTTTGACGGAATCGACGTGCGTTTTACGGATGCAGGTCATCTGCTCGGTTCGTCCTACATCGAGATTTGGATCAATGAAGGCGGAGAAAAGCGCAAAATCGTATTCTCCGGCGATATCGGCAACGTCAACCTGCCGTTGCTGAGAGACCCGTCCCTTGTTGATGAAGCAGACTATATCGTAGAAGAATCCACATATGGAGATCGCCTGCATGAAGCGCCGCCGGATTACGCAAAAGCGCTTGCAGAAGTTCTGCAAAAAACATTCGACCGCGGCGGCAGCGTCATCGTTCCGTCGTTTGCCGTAGGACGTACGCAAGAGCTGCTGTATTTTATCCGTCGCATCAAAGCAGAAGGTCTCGTGCACGGACACGAAGGATTCCCCGTGTTCGTCGATAGTCCTCTGGCGAACGCCGCAACGCGCATTTATGTTGAAAACGCGGAATTCTGCTATGATGACGAAGCGAAAGCCTTCGTGGAAGCGGGCATCAACCCCCTCGCGTTTGATGGCCTGACAATCACCGAAACCAGTCAAGAATCCATGTCGATCAATACCGATACGCGTAGCAAAGTAATCCTCTCCGCTAGCGGCATGTGCGAAGCCGGACGTATTAAACACCACCTCAAGCATGGATTATGGAATGCCGCAAATACGATTCTGTTCGTCGGTTTCCAGGCGCCCGGCACACTTGGTCGCTCCCTCATCGAAGGCGCAGAAAAAGTGAAGCTCTTTGGCGAAAGCATCCGCGTAAACGCAGAAATCAAGCAGCTGCCAGGCATCAGCGGACACGGAGACGCAAACATGCTCATCAAGTGGGCAACTCACTTCTCTCCGAAACCGCAGCGCGTTTTCGTAAACCATGGCGAGACTGAAGTCTGCGATCTGTACACGAAGCGTTTGAAGGATGAATTCGGCCTTCCGGCAATTTCGCCTTACAGTGGCGCTGTTTATGATCTGGTGAAAAACGAGTATGTTTTCGAATCAAAGCCGGAGCCGGTTGCCGCGCATGTACATGTTCAGGGTGAAACAAAACCGACCCGCGAGCAAGAAACGCCGTATCAGCAGTTGCTCAATGCGCTGGACCGCCTCACAAGACTGATCAAAAAAGGCAAAGGCCACAGCAACCGCGAAGTCAAGAGCGTAACCAATCTGCTCAACACCATCAGCAACGACTGGGAACGCGAATAAATCAACCGATTAAATACACAAAAAACATCCCGCCAACTTGTTTCGCGGGATGTTTTTTCTTACATCAATCAAATTCTGTTTGGCAGAAACAAAAGAAGCTACAATATAGTCAACATCATAATGTTCGATGCCGAAAAAGCAATTATTAATGCAGCGAAAGTAGTCTTTGTTCTCCGTTTTTCATCAGGGACCGCCACATAATCAGCGAAAGAACCGCAGCAAGCACAAATACTACCGGCGAAACCAACAAACTGTTCGTCAGACCCGCAACGATCATTGCGCCGAAGCCCGCAAACATGCCGACAAACACGGTGACCATCGTTGCGCCGCCCTGTTTCACCACTTCCGCCTCGTTTTTCCAGTCCAGTCGCGGCATGCGGATATTCACCCAAAGGCCGAAGATGCCAAACGCAGTTGCAAAGATCAACGGGATCAGATAAAGCCATATCGCTTCGATCAGCGAAAGCTTTAACCCGATGGCAACCAGCGTGCTTGCGATCAGAATGCTCGGAACCGCCAGCATCAGAGACAGCATCAGCTTTGCGGTGAGCCATTCGCGCGCAGAAACCGGCAGGCTTTTTACGATCCAGAGCGATTTGCCTTCCATAGAAATCGAGCTTGCGGTTGTCGTCCCCATCGATACGATCCATCCAAAGAAAAACGGAATGACCGAAGGAATCATTGCAGCTGAAACATCCTGTGTTCCAAGAAAGTTGAGCACCGCTTCCGCTTTGATAAACAGCGCAACCCCTGCGGCAAGCAGCATGATATATCCGAACGCCGTATTGACCACATATAGGCTTGAACTGAAATAGCGGGACAATTCGCGGCGAAACAGCGCAGGAATCTTTCCTGAACGCGTTTGCCGGCGCATGACGAATGTTTCCCCCCGCGGCTTACTCAAAATGCGAGAGTTGATAGAAACAAAATTCTTACCCAACCAGAGCAGCAGTATGCCGATTGATATGATGGTTAGCAGGGCTAATCCCAATATCTCGGGCAACGAGCCCGTTGATAACGCGTTTTGAAACCACAGCGCGGGCGGATATGCTTTTTGAATCGCATTTTGAATCCCCGCGAAATTTCCGGTTATTCCGCCGTCTTCCGCCACTCCCATGTTCATCTGGAACGAGATGAACATAATCCCGATTACAAGTCCCATCTGCGCGATGATATGGAAGAAATTGCTTTTCTTCATGCGCGCGGTAGCCAGCGTCAACGCCGTTCCCAGCAGCGCGCCAATGATAGTTGGCAGAGCGGGAATCAGCAAGATTAAGATCAGAAGTAACGGATAAAACCACAAGGCCGGAGAAGTTTTCAGCGCATAGATTACGCCGGAAGGAGCGAGCAGCAGGAATCCGTAGATGAAGTTATAAACATACATACTAAACACCCGGCTCGCGGTAACCGCGCGGATGCTGACCGGCCAGCTCATGACAATATCGTAATCGCCAAAACCGAACAAAACACCCTTTGTCTCGAAAATGGAGAACATCAGGATTAGGATGCTGCTTGCCAGCGCCATCAACCCAAGCAACGTCGGCAACATCCCAAGCGTTTCAAACGCTGTGGATAGCATGATGCTGTATTGAATAGAGACATACGACAACGCAACCGCCATAGCGATCAAGGCGCGAAGGGAGCGTTTGCCAATTTTCTTTTCCTCTTCGCTCTTCATGTGCAGGATTTTATTGATTCCAAACAGGGAACTCACCTGCAGTTTCGTTAAAATCCAGAAATCACGCATTGTCTGTTAACTCCAAAAACAGGGTTTCAAGCGACGTGTCGCCCTTCACTTTATCCATGTCGCCGGATGCAATTAACCGTCCATTTTTAATGATTGCGATCTTGTTACAGAGCTTTTCGGCCACTTCGAGCACATGTGTGGAGAAAAAGATCGCGCTGCCGTTGTCGCAAAGCTCTTTCATAAACGTTTTTAGCGTGTGCGCCGCTTTCGGATCGAGCCCGACAAACGGCTCATCCAAGAGCAGCAGTTTCGGTGTATGGATCAACGCAGAGATGATCGCGATCTTCTGCTTCATACCATGCGAGCAACTGCCGATCAAATCGTTGAGACGCGGCGTCATTTCAAACGCATCCGCGAATTTTTTGATGTTTTCGTCTCTCTCCGTTTCGCTCATGCCATAGATATCCGCAACAAAATTTAAATACTGTATTCCGGTCAGGTGATCGTAGAGATCAGGATTATCCGGAATATAGGCCATCTGCCGCTTGCAGGCAATCGGATCTTCGGCAATGCTCTTGCCGTTGATGCGGATCGATCCGCTGTCAAACGACAAAATTCCCGCAATTGCGCGCAAAGTGGTCGTTTTTCCCGCGCCGTTGTGCCCGATAAAGCCATAGATATCGCCGGGCTGAACGGATATAGAAAGATCGTCCACCGCCTGAACGTTTCCGCCATATGATTTGAAAAGATGTTCGATAATCAGCATGTTTTTCTCCTTGCGTCCCCCCCCGAGCCGCGCGGATATAATTCGCGTGATGGGGCAAATTCTCAGATATTATAACATGCAAATCATTTCGCATTGATTCATTGCGCGCAATCTTATTGAATTTTACAATAATGTTACTATATATTTTATTCAGTTCTGTTCCGCCGGAACAGCGCTGTAAGATTGACATCCCCCGCCGGTTTGCTTAGAATGAGCATGACGAAACGCGCACCAAACCGAATGGAGAAGATAGATCGAATGAAAGACGGATTCATCAAAGTCGCCTCCGGAACACCGGAAATTCAGGTAGCCAACTGCGAATACAACGCGGACGCGATCATTGCGGTGATCCAGCGCGCGGAAGCGGACGGCGTGAAGGTTCTTGTGCTGCCGGAGCTTGCGATTGTCGGCTATACCAGCGGCGACCTCGTGCTGAGTACCGCGCTTACCAACGCTGCCATGCGCGCGCTGGAGCGCATCACCCTGTCTACCGTTGGCAGCGATATGCTGGTTGCAATCGGCGTTCCGATCGTGTTCGGACATTTGTTATACAACTGTGCCGCCGTCGTGCAAAACGGGCGCGTGCTGGGCGTGATTCCTAAAACGCATTTGGGCAACTACGGCGAGTTTTATGAAAAGCGCACCTATGCCGCAGCACTTGAAACCATCGAGGAGATGGAGTTGTTCGGGCAGAAAGCGCCGTTTGGCAACCGTCTTGTGTTCTGCTGTCGTGAAATGCCGCTCTTTCAGATCGGCGTGGAGATTTGCGAAGATCTCTGGGCGGCGGTGCCCCCCTCCACCCTGCTGGCGGACTGCGGCGCAAGCATTTTGCTAAACCTCAGCGCAAGCGACGAGGCGGTCACAAAGGTAGACTATCGCCGCATGCTGGTGCAAAGCCAGAGTTCGCGCACGAACTCCGCTTATGTTTTCTGCAGTGCGGGCAACGGAGAAAGCACCACGGATGTTGTATTCTCCGGTCACGATATGATCAGCGAAAACGGCGTGCTCCTCGCGGAAGCAAAACCGTTTGGCGAGGGTTATTGCGTTACCGAGATTGATCTGGAGTTCCTCTCGCGTGAGCGCAGGCGTTTCGCGCGTAAATTGTTTGACAACACGGACATCCTTCGCGTTCCGTTTTCCATGAATATTGTCGAAACCAAACTGACCCGCACGTTCTGGAAGACTCCGTTTGTGCCGGATACCAGCCTCAGCGCATCCACCCGTTTTGATCAGGTGCTCACCATCCAGAGTCACGGTTTAAAGCAGCGCATCAAACACACAAACGCGAAAAAATTGTTGATTGGTGTTTCCGGCGGCGTGGATTCCACGCTCGCGCTGATCGTCAGCAAAGAAGCGCTCGCCCTGTTGGGTCGCCCCGCCCAAGACGTCATCGCGGTGACGATGCCTTGCTTTGGCACATCGACCCGTACGCGGGAAAACGCGGAAAAGCTCTGCAACGCACTCGGCATTTCAATGCAGGAGATCAACATCGGCGAAAGCGTCAAGCGGCACCTGGCCGACCTGAACCATCCTCTGGATGTTCACGACGCAGCATATGAAAACGCGCAGGCGCGCGAACGCACACAGGTTTTGATGGATATGGCAAACATGTACGGCGGGCTGGTGGTCGGCACCGGCGATTTAAGCGAACTTGCGCTGGGATTTGCCACGTATAACGGCGACCATATGTCCAACTACGGTGTCAACGCGGATGTTCCGAAAACGCTGATTCGCGCGATGCTGCGGCATATTGCGGAAAATTCCGCGCCCGATCTGAAAGAGGTGTTGATCGACATCGTCGATACACCCGTAAGTCCCGAGCTGCTGCCGACGAAAGACGGCGTAATCGCACAGGTGACGGAAGATCTCATCGGGCCATACGAGCTGCATGATTTCTTCCTGTACCATATGATTCGCCGCGGCGCGAGCAAGGATAAAATGCTTCGTCTGGCAAAATATGCGTTTGACGGAGATTATGACACCGCGACCATTGAAAAATGGTACACGCTGTTTGTCAAACGATTCTTCGCGCAGCAGTTCAAACGCAACTGCATTCCGGATGGTCCGCGCATCGGCAACGTTGCCCTTTCCCCGCGTGGAGACTGGCGTATGCCGAGCGACGCGCAACCGCATATCTTCCTGTAACCCATAGCTACATATTTACGTGCAAACGGCTCCCAGTTTTGGGAGCCGTTTATTGAATTTATTGGTTCGTTTCTTTGATCGTTGTTTACTCAATTGCTTTGAGTGACTCAACCATGTTGATTTTGTTCAGCTTCGGCCGCATAAACAGGTCTACACAGAATGCAAACGCGAACGTCATCGCAATGGCTAAAACATAACTCACCGGTTTGATCACGACGAGGAAACTCACCATATCAAAGCTAAGCTGCCCCATCACGAAGCTATGCAGCCAAATTCCCATCGGAATGCCCGCAAGAGAACCAAGGAACGTTAAAACCAGATTTTCGCGGAAGACATATGCGCCAACCTCCGGCGCATAGAACCCAAGCACCTTGATCGTTGCGATCTCGCGAATACGCTCGGTGACGTTGATATTGCTCAGATTAAAGAGCACGACAAACGCCAATGCACCGGCACAGAAGATGATGACAAATATCACAAGATTCAAGCTGGACATCATGTTGCTGACACGATCCTTGATATCCGAAGTTACGCTCACATTCGAAGCGCCGTAGTCGTCCAGCAGCGAGGCGGCAACCGAATGGGTGTCTTCCAAAGCGGAATCCGCCAGCGCCGCTTCATAGGAACAGCTGTTTCCGTAAACCGATTCATATGTAGCCGGCGTCATAATCATATAGTGATAGACGAAATTCTTAAAGATTGCGCTCACCGGCAAATCCGCTTCATGTGTGTCGTCAATCTGCACGTGAATGACATCTCCAACCGAGATATTTGCAAGCCGCGCGAGTTTATCGCTGATTGCAACGCTGCCGTCCTCCGGATAAGCAAGCTTTTGCCCGTCCATGCTCATGTTGATGAGTGTAGAAATATTCGGATCATCCGTTGCGATTACGTTGACCGTCTTAACGCCCTCTCTCGTGGAAACCTCCAGCGTGTCATCGCAAACAAAGACGCAAGAAGAGAGAATCTCTGCGGTATCGGTTTGAAATTCTTTCTGCGCTGCTGTATCCATCGAATCATCAAATACGATCGCAAAATCATAGGTCATGATGTTGTCAAACTGATCGCTCGCAATGTTGGCAATCGAATCACGAATTCCAAATCCCGTAATCAAAAGCGCGGTACACCCGCCGATGCCAAGCACCATCATGATCAGGCGCTTTGTATAGCGAAAAACATTGCGCAAAGAAATTTTCACCATGAAGCTCAGTCGTTTCCAGATCAGCGGAATCCGCTCCAGAAATACGCGTTTGCCTTCTTTCGGCGCTTTCGGGCGCATCAGTTCCGCCGGCATCAGCCGCAGTTCCGCGCGGCAGGTGAGATAAGTTACCCCAACGGAACAAAGCAGCGATACCGCAAGCGAAATTGCAAAAAGCGACCAATCGAGCGTATAAATGATCGGCGCGAAACCATACAGCATGCCGTATGCTTTCCAGATGACCCACGGAAAGAGCCAACTGCCGCCGAAGAATCCGACAATGCAGCCCAGAATCGCCGCCGCGCCCGCATAAGAGATAAATTTCCAGACAATTGCACTGTTGCTGTATCCAATCGCCTTCAGCGTTCCGGTCTGGGTGCGCTGTTCTTCCACCATTCGCGTCATGGTGGTCATCGTTACCAGCGCGGCAACGAGGAAAAAGAAAACCGGAAACACTTTTGAAATTCCGTTGACAACGGACGAATCATTTTCAAAGTTTACATAGCCAACGTTTGATTCGCGATCCAGAACATACGTGTTCGGC
>QKAN01000105.1 GCA_003246365.1 Clostridia bacterium | reverse complement strand
GATCTCGCGGCAAAGATCGAAGGGTTTAAAGGGATGATCGGCGAGGTGCAAAAGGCTTATCCGAACGCGCGCTATTTTGCAACGACGCTGCGCGAGGTAGAAAACGCCAACGAACACCATTGGGGCGCAATTCTCTGTGCGGACGGGACATGGTTTATCGAAGAACCGAGAAGAGTACCCGTGCTCGACCGCATTGGCGGCGGCGACGGATTTACCGGCGGATTGCTTTACGGAATTTATCGCGGTTGGGAAGCGGAAAAATGCCTTCAGTTCGGCTGGGCAAGCGGCGCGCTGGCAACGACGGACCTAAACGACTACGCAACGCCCGCGGACGAAGCGCAGGTTTGGAGCATCTATGCCGGCAACGCGCGGGTGACCCGCTGAACGGAAATTGCAAAAAAAAGGAGAGATTTTTATATGAGTCAGGCGGATATCGGATTAATCGGGCTCGCCGTAATGGGCGAAAACCTCGTGATGAATATGGAGAGCAAAGGCTTTTCGGTTGCGGTGTATAACCGCACGACGGAAAAGGTTGATGCGTTTCTTGCGGGTCGCGCAAAGGGTAAAAAAATCGTCGGCTGCCATTCTTTGGCGGAACTCAAAGCTGCGCTGGCAAAACCGCGCAAGGTGATGCTCATGGTCAAAGCGGGACAGCCGGTGGACGACTATATCGAGCAGTTGCTTGCCGTGCTGGACCCGGGCGACGTAATCATAGACGGTGGAAACAGCCATTTTCCGGATACCACGCGCAGAACGGCGTATGTTGAGAGCAGGGGACTTTTGTATATCGGCACCGGCGTTTCCGGCGGCGAAGAAGGCGCGTTGAAAGGGCCGAGCATGATGCCCGGCGGTTCTCCCGCCGCTTGGCCGTTGGTGAAACCGATTTTTCAATCGATTTGCGCCAAGGTGGAAGACGGAACGCCGTGCTGCGACTGGGTCGGCGAAAACGGCGCGGGTCATTTCGTTAAAATGGTGCACAACGGTATTGAATATGGAGACATGCAACTCATCTGCGAGGCGTATCAACTGATGCGCGATGTGCTCGGCATGAGCGCAAAAGAGATGAGCGAAGTATTCGCAGACTGGAACCGCGGAGAGCTGGACAGCTATCTGGTTGAGATCACGCGGGATATTCTCGCGTTTGAAGACACGGACGGAACTGCCATGGTAGATCGGATTCTCGACACGGCGGGACAGAAAGGCACGGGTAAATGGACAGCCATTGCCGCGCTGGACGAAGGCGTTCCGCTTACGCTCATCGGCGAGGCGGTGTTTGCGCGGTGCTTGTCCGCGATGAAGGAAGAACGCGTCGTTGCGGCGAAATTATTCCCACGCGAGATTCCAGCCTTTCGCGGAGACAAGCAGGCGCTTATTCAGGCGATTCGGCAGGCGCTGTACGCAAGCAAAATCATTTCATATGCGCAGGGCTACGCGTTGATGCGCGCGGCGGCAAAGACCAACGGCTGGAACCTCAACTATGGAGGCGTTGCGCTTATGTGGCGCGGCGGCTGCATCATCCGCTCTGTCTTTCTCGGAAAAATCAAAGAAGCGTTCGATCGCGATGCGAACCTGAGCAATCTGTTGTTAGATCCATATTTTGCCGAGACGGTGAAGGCCTGCGTACCAGCATGGAGAAAGGTTGTTTCCGAGGCGGTTGCCTGCGGCGTACCTGCGCCGGCGATGAGCGCCGCGCTGAGCTATTTTGACGGATATACCAGTGAACGCCTGCCCGCAAACCTGCTTCAGGCGCAGCGGGATTATTTCGGCGCGCATACATATGAACGCATTGACCGCCCGCGCGGCGAATTTTTCCACACGAACTGGACAGGCGAAGGCGGAGACACTGCCGCCACGACCTATAACGTATAGGAGGCACGCATGCAACTGCCATACCAACCTGATTTTTCTGACAAGGTAATCGTAGTAACGGGAGCGGCCGGCGTGCTATGCAGCATGTTTTCAAAAGCGTTGGCGCAATGCGGCGCGAAGATGGTTGTGCTGGATCATACCGAGGGAAAAGTGCGCGCGCTGGAACGCGAAATGAAAGAGGCGGGCGGCGATGTGCTCGGCGTCGTTGCGGATGTGACGGATGCGGAGAGCCTCAAGCGCGCATATGAAACCATGATTTCGACCTACGGCCCCTGCCATATTTTGCTCAACGGCGCGGGAGGAAACAAACCAACGGCAACGACCGACGATGAGTATTTTGATCGCGTTGAATCGATTGGGGAAGGCAAGAAGAGTTTCTTTGATCTGGAGTCCGCCGGATTTGACTTTGTATTCGGGTTAAATTTGAAAGGCACGCTCCTGCCGACGCAGGTGTTCGCGCGCGATATGGCGGAGGCGGGCAAAGGCGTTATCCTCAACATTTCGTCCATGAACGCATTTACGCCGTTGACTAAAATACCGGCATATTCCGCGGCAAAAGCGGCGGTGTCGAACTTTACGCGCTGGCTCGCAGTCTATTTTTCGCAGTGCGGCGTTCGCGTGAACGCCATTGCGCCGGGGTTTTTCTCCACAAAACAAAACGCGAAACTCCTCTGGAATGAAGATGGAACGCCGACGCCACGTACGCTCAAGATACTCAAGAGCACACCGATGGGCCGATTTGGCGAGGCGGAAGAACTGCTCGGCGCGTTGTTGTTTTTGCTGGACGATCATGCATCTGCCTTTGTGACGGGTACCGTACTTGCGGTGGACGGCGGATTTTCCGCATATTCGGGGGTTTAAATCGATGGAACTTTGTCTGCGGGAGAAAACCGAACTTGGTTTAACCGATGCGGAACTTCTTGTGGGATTAACGCAGCTTTTAGACGCGCATCCAGCAAAGCGCGTTCTGATTCTGCCGCCGGATTATACGCGTTATCACAGCAAAGCGGGTTTTTTGACCAACGCAAGCTATCACTACTATACCGATCGCGGTGCGATGGTGGATATTTTGCCGACACTTGGCACGCACCGGCCGATGACGCGCGAAGAAGCCGCGGATATGTTCGGCGATATTCCGTTTGAACGATTTTTTGCGCATGCATGGCGCGATGATGTGGAAACCATCGGCGAAGTTCCGGCGGATTTTCTGGCGGATATTTCGGAAGGGCTCTGGACGGAGCCGATAGCGATTCAGGTAAACCGTATGCTGCTCGACCCGGTTTATGACTTGATTCTTTCGCCGGGGCAGGTGGTGCCGCACGAAGTCGTCGGCATGGCGAATCACGCGAAAAATATATTCGTCGGTACGGGCGGCGCGGAGGCGATTAACAAAACCCATATGCTCGGCGCGGTCTGCGGCATGGAGCGCGCGATGGGCAGAGATTATTCACCTGTGCGCAAGGTGTTTGACTATGCGTTGGAGCACTTTTTTGCGGATCGACCAATCTTGTTTTTACTCACCGTAACCACCGCGCCGGACGGAAAAACGCGCACGCACGGATTGTTTTGCGGCAGAGAACGGGACGCGCTGGAGAACGCTATCTCGCTCGCTCAACAAAAAAACATCGATTTTGTGCCGCGTGGCATTAAGAAATGCGTGGTATATCTCGATCCGGCTGAGTTTCACAGCACATGGCTGGGCAATAAGTCGATCTACCGCACACGCATGGCGGTTGCCGACGGCGGCGAACTCCTGATTCTTGCGCCGGGGGTGGAAACATTCGGCGAGGATGCGCAGGTGGATGCGCTCATTCGAAAGTACGGATACCGCGGACGGGATTATGTGCTGAATTTGCTCAAGCGCGAGGATTGTGCCGATCTTGTCGAAAACCTGAGTGCGGCGGCGCACCTGATTCACGGCTCGTCGGACGGACGGTTTACGGTGACCTATGCGGTACAGGAAAAAATGCGTTCTTCTATCGAATCTGTCGGATATCAGTCCGCAAATGTGCAAGAGTTGTTGGATCGATATCATCTGGAAGAGTTACGCTACGGTTGGAATACGATGCCGGATGGCGAAGAGATATTCTTTATTCCGAATCCGGCGCTTGGGCTCTGGATCGATCGGGAACGCTTTGAGCGGGAGGGCGGAAATCTGTGAAACCGTTTATCGACCAAGATTTTTTGCTCAATAGCGACACCGCAAGGCGGCTCTATCACGAAATTGCGGCGCAGGAACCGATTGTGGACTACCACAATCACCTGAGCGCGAAAGAAATATTCGAAAACAAACCGGCGGAGCATATTGCGCAGCTCTGGCTTGGCGCGGATCACTACAAATGGCGGTTGATGCGCGCAAACGGCGTGCCGGAGCGATTGATTACCGGAGACGCGCCGGATTATGACAAGTTTTGTGCGTTTGCCGAAACGCTGCCCTATGCCATCGGGCATCCACTCTATCATTGGAGTCATCTGGAACTGCAGCGATATTTCGGAATAGACACGCCGCTCTCCGGCGAAACGGCCGAAACGGTTTGGCGGCAGGCGAATGAGCGAATTGCCGCGGGCGGATTTACACCGCGGGAACTGCTTGAGCGTATGCAAGTTACATCCCTTTGTACTACGGAAGACCCGGCCGACGATTTGAGCTGGCACAAGAAGCTGAGAGAAGAAAAAGACTTTTCGATTGCGGTGCTTCCTGCGTTTCGACCGGAAAAGGCAGGCGAAATCTGGCGCGGACAGGTTTGGAGAACGTATTTAACTACGCTTTCCGCGGCATCCGGCGTGGAAATTTCAAGCTATGCCAAACTCAAAGACGCGCTTCTTGTGCGAATGGAAGACTTTGCGGCGGCGGGGTGCGTTGCGAGCGATTTTGGCGTAGAGCGATTTCCGTTTTTCCCTGCAACCCAGCGGGAGGTCGAGGGAATCTTCTCTCGTGCACTTGCGGGCGGCGCGGTTTCGCAAACAGACACGGAGAAATTTCAAACATCGCTGCTTTCCTGGCTGGCCGGAGAATATAAGCGGCTTGGCTGGGTGATGGAGCTGCATATCGGCCCCGTCCGCGCGCGAAACGCGCGCATGACCACCGTTTGCGGAAGGGACGCCGGGTTCGATTCGGTGTCCGATCATCCGGTTGCGGAGAAGCTCGCGGCCTATCTGGACGAGCTGAACGACGCGGACAGTCTGCCAAAGACGATTTTGTTCGGGCTGAATTTCAAAGATCATCTTGCTCTCATGTCCGTGGCGGGGGATTTCCAGAACGAAAGCTATCCAAGCAACATTCAGGTAGGTGCAGCATGGTGGATCAACGACCACCGCGACGGCATGGTTGAACAAATGCGCCTCATGGCGACGCAGGGGTTACTTGGGCGGTTTCTGGGTATGACGACGGACAGCCGCAGCTTTCTTTCGTTTACGCGGCATGAATATTTCCGGCGTGTGCTGTGCAATCTGATCGGCGGTTGGGTGGAGGACGGAGAATATCCGAACGATCCTGCTTTGCTCGAACGGTTGATTATAGACCTGAGCGGGAGAAACGCAAAGCAGTATTTCGGTCAACCATTTTAAGAAATATGGAACAGCAAAAGGGCGTGCCTGATATGGCACGCCATTTTTTATGTTGCGTTATTCTGTGCGGATAGAGTTATTTTAGTACAAAAACGGCAATCGCATATCCCGGAAGCGTCAACTCGCCGGACTTGAACGTGATTTCGTTTTCGTCGACCGTCAAACTGCCGACAATCTTAAATTTGGCAAAGTCTGTGCCGGAAAAAGTCAGTTGCGCGGATGTTTCTGCGTTGTTGCAGACCACAAGAATCGTCTGATCCTGCCAGTTCTTTGAGATTGCACAGACGGAGCCGGAGGTGAACGAAGAAACAACCTTGCTCGTGCCGCGGGCGAGGACGGGATTTTCGTTTCGAATGCGAAGGGCATTTTTATAGTAATTGTAAATCGAAAGCGGGTCGTCCTGCTGCGCGTCCAGCGCGGGGAACTTCTGTTCAAACGCGTCCGCGTTGGCGGGCGGGTTCGGTGTTCCTGTCAGGTCGGTGTCCGACCAGTGCATCGGCAGCCGCTTGTTTTCGTCCTTGTCTCCGCGGCTGTTCATGCCGATCTCTTCGCCGTAATAGACAAACGGGCTGCCGTCCATCATCAGCAGCAGGCCTGCGGCAAATTTCATTTTTGCTTCGTCGTTCACATACTGCGCGCTGATGCGGGTCGTGTCGTGGTTGCTTAAAAACGGCGCGTCGATATAGTTCGGGTTGACCGCGGCGTAGGTTTCTCCCGCGCGGGAAAAGACCGAGGCGAGCGACGCTCCGCTACCGCTGCGGATGACGGCGGATACGCTTCCGGTTGCCTGCGCGAGCGGAAAATCGAAAAAGCTCTGTACACCGCTTTTATAGTAGGAAGAAAGAGAAACCGCGTTTGTTTCCCATGCTTCGCCGACGATGATCGCGTTTGGATTAATGCTCAGCACATAGTCGTTGAACCAGCGGAGCGTTTCGATGTTGGAATTCGGGCTGCCTGAAAAATAATTCTTTACCGCGTCAAGCCGGAATCCGTCCGCGCCGAGGCCGAGCCAGAACGATGCAGCCTGCTGCAACTCCTGCTGCACGGCTTCGTTTTCCAGCGCAAGATCCGGCATTCCCTCCCAAAATTCGCATTCGTAATACCAGTCGGTCGTGCCCGCCCGATGCCAGCCGGAAGCACCCGCTTTTTCACGGGAGAAGTGGTAATATCCCGTATAAGGGCATACGGACAAATCGGGTTCCTGACCGGGTTGGAGCGTTGCGTAGTATGCCAGCGCCTGCGTAAACCACGGGTGCTGCGAGGACGTGTGGTTCATGACAAAATCGATGATCAGCCGGATGCCCCGGGTGTGGCAGGCGTCCGCCAGAGCTTTGAAGTCGTCAATCGTGCCATATGCCGGGTCTACGGAATAATAATCCGTCACGTCGTACTTGTGATAGGTAGGCGACGGCATGATCGGCATGAGCCAGATGCCGGTAAAACCCAGATCCGTGTCGGTTTTCGCGTTTCCGTCGTTGAGGTAGTCGAGCTTTTGCAGAATGCCGTTCAGGTCCCCGCTGCCGTCACCATCGCTGTCATAATACGAACCCACAAAAATTTCATAAAACGTGCGGTAATTATCGTCCGGCGCTGTGGTGGACGATGCTCCGGCGAAACTGGAACAGCCTGCTTGCGTTGCAAACAGGCTGAAGGAACACAGAAGGAGAACAAATTGGATTAGCTTTTTCCGCATGAACAGTTCCTATTCCGCGGGATTGAGGAGCCAGTCGTCCAGCGTACCCCAGCCGCCGCCCGCGCCTTTTACGTAGACGCCTACGGTAATTTCACCGCCGTTGCAGGGAATGGAATCGATAACCGGTTGCTGCCAGTCCACCCAGCCGGACAACGCAAACGGTGCTTGATAGGTTACGCTGTCTGATATCGCGTAGATATATAGCTCGGCAGAATCGCCCAGATCGTCGCCCTGCGCGGAGAGGGAGAAGCGATAGTTGCCCGGTTTTAATCCCGAAACGGTCTGTTCGGCGCGCCATTCCACCGCGTCGGAATTCCAGAAATGCAGCGAATATTCCCCGCTGTGCGCGTCCATTTTTTTCTTCTGAAAATCCGTCTGAATGCCGGAGGCGATCTGTGTAACGATCCACATGGACGTGTCCGCATCCTCAAATCCCGGATTATCCAGATAGTTTTCTTCTACCATATCAATATAACACACGACGGCGAAGCCGTCAGCCGTTCCGGCAACGGAATATGTGCCGATTTCACCGGAGGAGATCGCGTCCAGATCGGTTGTTTCCCAAACGACTGGAATGTCCGCCGTTGTACCGTCGTTGTTCGTTGCGGTTACCGTTTCCGGAAGCTGCACCGGATTGTTGCGCCGCACGGTGAGATAGACCGGGGCGACTTCGTCCACCTTGACAGGGCAGATGGTTCCCGTCCGCACATAAGAAAACGTATTGAGCGACTCCAGCGGATGACCCGTTTCGTCGAAGAGCGCTTGATTTTCGCAAGCACAGCCGCCGTAATAGACGCCCGCGTCGGCGGGGTCGTATTCTGCGGCAAAACTGCTGGCCCAGCCGGAACCATAGGTTTCCCAGAGCGCTTTTCGCGCTTCGAGCGTTGGCGCCGGAACCGCAATCCATGCGGGTTCCCAGTAAAACACGCCAATCGCGGCATCGCCAAGCGAAGCCATCGTGTCAATCACGCTCGAGATTTCGTTCGCCTGTCCTTGCACGGTAAAGGGGTATCGTTTTTCGTAATTCGGTTTTTCGCCAATGGTGTTTGCGTGCCCGTCGCTGTCCGCGAGCGTGTATGCCCATGCGGTCTCTGCAACCATGACTTTTTTGCCGTATGTGTCCGCAACAATTTGCAGCTGCTCGGTCAGGTTTTCCAGAGTGCCGTGCCAGTACGGGTAATAGCTGGTGGCGAACACATCGTAATCGACCCCGAAATGATCCGCGAGGAACGCGTCGTTCTTATACTTACCGTCCTCGGGATTCGTGAAGTGCAGCGCGATGAGAATATTCGGGTCAAACGCGCGGACTGCCGCCGCACCCGCGGCAAGCAGACCGTAGACCGCCGGCCAGTCCGTCTCTCCGCAGAAGCCGGTGGTGGTTTCGTTGCCGATTTGCACCATGTAAACCGGCGCGCCGGCATCCTTGAGCTTTTGCAGTGATTCGGTGGTATAGTTCGTAATCGCCGTCTTTTTCTCTTCCACGCTCATGTCTGCCCATGCCTTGGGCGCCTGCTGCTTGGAAGGGTCTGCCCAGAAATCGGAATAATGAAAATCTACGAGCATTTTCAGCCCGTATTCAGCCGCGCGTTTGCCGAGGGCGCACGCGGTTTCAATGTCGCAATTGCCGCCGCCATATCCGTTTCCGTTTTCGTCGTAGGGATCGACCCAGACGCGAACGCGGATGCAATTGATGCCGGCCTGCTTCATGGTCAAAAGCGGATCCTGCTCTATTCCGTCAAAGC
The DNA here is from genome assembly GCA_003246365.1 of Clostridia bacterium. Classification (GTDB taxonomy): domain Bacteria; phylum Bacillota; class Clostridia; order Christensenellales; family CAG-138; genus UBA7703. The sequence goes on along the minus strand of QKAN01000105.1, from coordinate 15,903 downwards.
CATAGTAAACAACCCCGCTGTTTTCCAGCGAAATCAAGCTGGACACATCCGCGCCCATCAGAAAATCGTCCGATAGATCGTCTATTTTGGTTACGATGACACCCGCATCAACCGGCGCATCTCCGGAGTCGGATTCAGTAGATGCGGCAGTGCAGCCAAAGGAAAACAGCAATGTCAGCGCAAGTGAAAAGGCGGCAATTCGTTTCATTTGTTTTATCCCTTGGTGGAGCCGCCGGTTACGCTCTCAACATAGAACTTCTGCATGATGACAAACAGAATCGAAATCGGAATCGAAACCAACACGCCGCCCGCACAGAAACGGGAAAAGTAGTTGTTGACACTGCTCTTGTTGAGCATGTTGAAGAGGCCGACCGCTACCGTCCAATCCTGCGAGAGACGCGATTTGATGACGATATTCGAGAAGATGAAGTCCATCCAAGGGGCCAGAAACGAATTGATGACCGTATACACGATGATCGGTCGGGAAAGCGGCAGAATCACCTTCCAGAACACAGCTGCTTCGGATGCGCCGTCCAGCTTTGCCGCGTCTATCATAGATCGCGATATCGTGTCGAAAAATCCTTTTGCGATTAGATACCCTAGACCCGAACTGCCGGAGTACACCAGTATCAATCCCAAATGCGTGTCGGTCAGCTTCAGTTCTTTGAGGATGTAATAGATACAGATCATCGTCAGAAAACCGGGGAACAGGCCGAGCAGAACGCCCGTGTTCATCAGCGTGCGCCGACCGTGAAAGCGCATGCAGCTTGTGGCATAGGCAATCATCAGCACGAACAGGGACGAAATAACGCAGGTAAAGCAGGCGACGATGAACGTATTGGAAAACCAGGATGGAAAGTTGGAAACGGAGTCTGTGTCCGTAAAGAGCCTTGCATAGTTGGAAAGCGTCCATCCTTCCGGGAAAAAGCGCAGGATATTGCGCCCCGGATTGGTGGAAAAGGACGTGCAGACAAGCCAGAGAATCGGCACCAGCCAGATTGCCGCAAGCAGCGCAAGCACAAGATGGCGCGTAATATCTTCCGCAAGAAACCGCGGATTGATGTGCCGCTTTGCCTTGCTCCGGACTGGCTTTTTCAAAATCGTCATGTTGGATTGTATCGGCTGACTCATTGGAACTTGCCCTCCCTTCCTTTTCTGAAGGTGTAGTTGAACGCTATCAACGTGAACACGGCGCAAACGACGAACACCAGAATGCCGATGACGGACGCCATTTTGTAGTTATAGGAGTCGTTCGTCAACCGGTAAAGCCAGGTAACCAGAAGGTCGATGTCTTTCGCGTTGGAGGCGGCGAGCTTTGTATCCATCGTGTAGTAAACATCCTGCGTGAGCAGATAGATGACGTTAAAGTTGTTGATGTTTGCAATAAATGCGGTAATCAGATACGGCCCCGTCACGCTGAGCATAAACGGCATTGTGATGCGGCCAAACGTCTGGAAGGCGTTTGCGCCGTCAATCTTTGCGCTCTCGTAATACTCGGTGGGTATGTTCATTAGTACGCCGGTTGCGATGAGCATCAGATACGGTACGCCGATCCAGAAGTTGATGAGGATAATCATGAATTTCGCCCATCCGGCGTCGGTGAGAAACGGAATATGGTCGAGATAGGCGCCGACGAGGCCGACGGACTTGAGAAACTCCGTAATGCCTGCGTTAGCGCAGAATGTATTGACAATGCCTGTGTCGGCAAAGAAATTTCGAACCAGCAACAGAGAAACAAACTGCGGCACGGCGATGCAGATCACGAACAGCGTCCGCCAGAGTTTTTTCACCCGCGTGCGCTTGTGGTTGATCATAAGGGATAGCGCGATGCCGCCGAAGTAACAGGTAAACGTTGCGCAAGTGGCCCAGAGCAGCGTCCAACCGAGCACTTTGCCGAAGGAATAGCCGAACGTTTCGCTGAGCGAGTCTTTAAATAGTCGTGCAAAGTTATCCAGACCGACCCAGGTAAACAGTTCGGTCGGCGCCATGTGCGACTGATCGTAGTTGGTGAATGCGACTAGAATCATGAACAACAGGGGAACAACGGTGAACACGATGATGCCGAGCGTCGGCAGCGTGAGCAGCGTTAGGTGGAATCGTTCGTTGAACAATGCGCGGATGTCTTCAACAAATGTGTTGACGTGCCCGCCGGATTTGCGTGTTTTTTGCAGTGTGTGCGCGTCGTCCACCATCCGCAGAATCAATATGGTTGCCGCAACGATGATGACGAGTGAGACCAGGCTGAACAATAGAATCAAGAACGAGTTGTCGTATTGATTGACTTCGTTTTTCAGCGTTTGGGGATTGTAAACCGTTGCGCGTTTTATCGTGCCGAGCGTGCCGAATTTTGAAAGATTCGGAAGTCCGTATTGATAGAGAAACAGCAGAACGACTGCCTCGCAAACAAAAGCGAGGAATCCTTTGATCAGCTGTTTCGCGCGCAGATATCCCGCGCCCCAAAACAGCGGCGTGAGCTTGACGGACCAATCCCCGTGGAGCCAGCTCTTTGCCGCGCGGACGGGCAGGAACTCGTGCGCCTCGTCATGCGTATCCGTTTTCATGCGTTACATTCCTTTCCGTTTTCAAAACGCCCGCACGCGGGCTGGAAAAAACGTCGCGTCCGCCGCGGAGCAGTTTTCTCCGCGGCGGACTTGTGCTTCAAGCTGTTAGAAAAGCTTAGCCGACCGGCGCGGTAACGCCCGCTACGGTCTCGTCCAGCAACTGCTGCAGGTCGGTGCCGTCCGGATTACCCTGCGCTAAAATGTTGCCGAGGGTTTCGGTCGGGGTCCAGTAGTTGCCGCCGACGGAGAGGCTCTGCGCGGAAGCAAACTGACTCTGCGATGCGAGCGCGGCGACGACGGGGTTGGCCTGTACGCTCTCGGAAGCGGCGGCGTTCACGTTGGACGGAACGGCGCTGCCGTTGGTGGCTTCATACAGATAGATCTGGTTGTCTTCGTTGGTGAGCCATTCGGCAAGACGCATTGCCCAGCCGACATTGGCCGAATAGGCGTTTACGCCGACGAGTTTGTATCCGTCGAAGGAACCCATCTGCACTTCCTGACCGTTGAGGGTGAAGGTCGGCAGTTTCGCGGTTGCGTAATTATCGCCCCAAGCGGTTTGAATGGTGCCCGCGTTCCAGCTGCCGTTTACGCCCGCGATGATCGTGCCTTCCTGTACGCCGGTGACAAACGCCGCGTCATCAAGGTTGATGAAGCCCGGGTCCGCGGTGATGTCCAGAATTGCCTGCGCAACATCGGTTCCGCCTGCGGTGTTCCAGTCGCACTGCGTGGTGGTTTTGTCATCCGCCAGAGAGCAGCTGTAGCCTGCGCCCTTGAAGAAGCCGTAGAGATACCAGCCGCTGTTGAGCTGCATGGTCACCTGCTTGCCGGCTGCGTTGGCAGCTTCGAGCAGACCCATCCAGGAACCGGCCTGTTCGGCGGAAACAAACTCTTTGTCATAATAGAGGAAGTAGCCGTTGCCGCCCATTGCCGGGTATGCATACAGCATGCCGCCGACGGTGGCTGCCTGAATTGCGCCGGCATCTGCGCCGCCGTTGGCCGCCGTGATGGCGTCAACGTTTTCAACCGGCTGGAGCGCGCCCGCGTTCACGAGTTCGCCCGTCTGGTCGTCGGCATAGTAGAACACGTCTGCCGCGGCGGAGACGTCGAGCAGGATGGTGTCTTTCGCGGTGGATTCGGACTGCGCACCCAGGTCGATGGTGATGTTGGCTTCATCGGCGTATGCCGCGATGAAGTTGTCCGCCATCACGCGAAGGGCAGCCTGGAATTCAGGCAGTTCGGAACCCCAAAGGGTGAGGGTGATATCTTCTTTTACTGCGGGAGCTTCTGTGGCGGCCGCTTCCGTGGCGGGCGCCTCCGTAGCGGCGGTCTCTTCTGCTGCCGGTGCGCAAGCAACAAACGAGAGCACCATGAGCAGGGCCATAAGTATCGCTGTTAGTTTTTTCATTGTTCTTCTCCTTTTTTTATTTATTTTCTGCGTCCAGCGCAGGAAATAGCTGTTTTGGGAATAGATGCCTGTTGAAACGATCTTGTCATGCAATTAAATTTTTTTGGAAAATGCCTGAAACTCCTTCAGTGCCGGGGTTGCGTTTCCCTGATAGTCGAAGATGCATTGGTTGGCCCATTCGTTGCCGCCGGGTTTTTCTTCTTCTTGCATGTAAATTCGCGCGGCTTCGCTGGCCCATGTGGAACCCGGCAGCGGCAGCCATGCCGGTTCCCAGTAATACACGCCCGTTCCGCGCCCGCCGTCAAGAGAGGCAACGAGTTCGAGCAATTCTTTTACGAACAGCCGCTGGCCTTCCGGCGTCAACGGATACGGCGCGTCGCTGCCGTCGTAGCATTTGAGTGAATCGTTGATGACGAGATTCGCGCCTGCCTGCGTCGGGTCAAAGTGTTCGGAGGTAAACGCGTATGCGGTTTCAACGACCATCACGTCTTTTTGATATCGTGCGATCATGTCGTTGAGATTATTCTTCAGCGCAGTAAAATTGCCGTGCCAGTAGGGATAGTAGGATGCGCCAATGACGTCGAAATCCGCGCCGCGCGCAAGCAGGCGGTCGAACCATTCGCGCCAGACGGCGTTGTCTCCGCTGCGCTCTAGGTGCAGCATGATGCGCGCGCTTGAGCCGTCGCGCACCGCGCGGCAACCCGCGTTGACCAGCTTGGAGAGCGCGTCGAACCCCTGCCGCGCTTTGCCGGGTTCGGGATCGCTCAGACGTCCAATCGGCCAGAGCATACCGTTGGTGATTTCGTTTCCAACCTGCACCATGTCCGGCGTCAGACCGGCTTGCTCCAGCGTATGAAGCACATTGCGCGTATAGTCGTAAACGCGCGTCTCCAGTTCGTCCAATCGGAGCGTTTTCCAGGCTTTCGGGGGCAGTTGCCGCCCCGGGTCGCACCAGAAATCGCTGTAATGCAAATCCAGCAAGAACCGCATGCCCGCGTCTTTCGCGCGGCGCGCAAGCCGGATTACCAGCGGCAGATCGCAGGTTCCGCCGCCGAACGGAGCACCGTCTTCCCCATAAGGATCGACCCAGAGTCGCAGGCGCGCGGCGTTGGTTCCGTTTTGCGCGAGGATGCGCACCAGATCGTCCGCCTGCCCGTCCTGCCGGAACACGCCGCCGAGGGCTTCGGTTTCTTCAAGCGTGGAAAAGTCCATTCCCAAATCAAACACGTTCAGTCCTCCCAGGAATCGATGCGGCGTAGCATATCGCGATAGCGGAAACGCGCCATCTGGTTTTTTTCGAGCACGTCTTTTTCGTCTCCGTGATAGCAGCATCGGATGCAGTAATATTCCCCCTTATCGGGGTCAAAAAACATATCCATGTCCAAATCGCGCATAAAGCACGAAGGACAGCGGAAATTCAGTTTGCCTTTTCCAGCTTGAGCCATGTGGTCATCGTCTCCTTTTCCCCGATTTCGGCCTCATATCCCAACGTAAACATGGGTGAAAAGGCGTATCCCTCGCGAATATAACCTTGCGCCGGTCGCGCGCAGGTCATGCGGACAGCGGTTTGGATGGGCGGTATGATCGCGCTTGTTTCGCTGGCTCCGTCCAGCGCCGCTTCGCGGCAGCGATAAGCGTAGTCGATTTGCACGGTTTTTCCCGGCGCGGACACCGAAAGCACGATGCTTGTCATGTCCTCGGGGTATTCCGTGGTGCCGTAGCAAGCGGTCATGTATTCGTTGAAATGCAGCTTTGCGCCTGGCTGGCTGACCGATAGGACGGTCCGGTTTATCTCGATTGCTGCGCTGCCTTCGACAAAGCGGAATATGCTCTGAACCGTTGCGGTCAAGCCGCCGAGCTTTAGCTCCACGGGGTCGAGCGTGAGCACGCGCGCGTTTCCTTCTTCCGAAAAGTGCGCTTTTGTGCGGCAGAGACACAGATCCGCTTCCTCTCCGCCGTAAGAGATTTTGCAGCTTTTTACGGTTCCTTCGCCGGCATAGTGTGTGAAATAACCGGCGCGGTAGTTTGCCTGAATCAAAAACGGATAGCTTACGTCCTGAACGTGTTTGGTTCCGATGCCCATTTCGGTGTCCAGTTTGGCGACATAGGGGCGAAGGTCGATGATCGCGCCGCCTTGATTCATGTCCAGCGTTGCGCGCAGATATGGGTCGCAATACCAGAAATGCTGTTTTTCCGAGCCGTAGAGAATATCCCGCCAGAGTGCGCATTCGGGTTGCGCGTATGTGTGCGTTGCGCGGTAGTGATCCGCCAGCTCGCTCATGGTCATGTCGATCAGCTCGCCTTGTTTTTTGAGCGAACCGTAATAGGCCATTCCGTCCTCATAACTCTTGACGAGCAGGGAATAAGGCGCCTCCCAACGGCCGAGCTTATTCATCCAGCCGGGGCCGACAAACATCATGTTGTAGCTAAATCCACGGTTATAGTCCGCCAGATGCCGGTATTGGTCGATCAGGTTGAACAGATACGGGAATTGTCCGTCCTGATAGATCATGCCGCGCAGCACGTTTTGCGGATGTGTACCAAAGTTGGAACCATTGCCGTCGTAACAGGCGATCAAATCGCGGCTCAGGTGCGGAATGGCCACGATGCCGCTGTCCTCCGCTTCATTTGCGGCGGGGGCGTGCGTGTTTTGTTTGGACGGAATCCACGGAGCCCAGGGGCCGCCGTCCATGAGCGTATACCAGGAATTGTTGCAAGTGTGATATGCTTTCGGCCCTTCTTCAAAGCAGGTTGCTACCGCACACCGGACGCTGGGATAACGCTCCTTGATCTGATTGGTCAGCCATGCGTCCAGATAATAGGAACCGGTTGACGCAGGATAAAAACCGAAGCATTCATAAAACTTGCCGAACACGTCCTCGACGATTGCCAGCTTGTCCTCTTTGGAAAACATCCAGATGCAGAAATCTTTTGTTTTATATTTTTCGCGAAATTGTTCGCAGGGCAGTCCGAGTAGCGTCAGCGCGATTTCGTCGCCGTATGTTGCGTGATGCTCTTTTGCGAGGTCAACCGCCTCCTGAGAAAACAGCGAGGCGTAGGTCATTTGAATCGTGGTTTTGATATTGTTTTTATGCGCGATCTCCTGCTGCAACCGGAAGATATCCAGCGACTCTTTGACGAGCGCGCTCTTCACCTCGGCGCCGTTTGCGTCGCGTGTCATGACGGTTTCGGCATATTCCGGAACCATCTCAGGCCGGTGAATTACATTTAAAATCAATGGGTTTGACATGGCATATGATCCTTGCAGTATATTTGCGAATTGCGAGTTTGTTTGCGCAATCGGTTGCGCAATCCGGATGATCACAAGACCGCATCGCATTTTATGCGGGTAATCAGGTGTCAAGTTTTGAAATAACGGTTGAGTAAATCAGTTTGAGTAATGCAGAATCGTGTGAGGAATGTAGGTTTTTTTCTGGATGGGCTTGTTTTCGATCAGGTCGATCAGCAGATTGCCGGAGGCGATGCCATAAGCGCGCACATCGACGCTGATCACGTGTTCAACGAAAGGAAGGTTGCGTAAAATGTCGCTGTTGTAAAAGGAGGAGACGCGGATATTGCCGCAATCGTCTTCGCGAAGTTCTTCGACGGTTTTCGCGCAGATGAAATCGTCTCCGCAGAGCAGGTAATCCGCTCCGGCTTCCAGCGCGCTGCGGCAGGCAGAACGCACATTTTTTCCGCCGGAGACACCGGTGATGACGGTTACATCGGATCGTTCAAGTCCTGCGGCTGCCAGTGCCGCGGTGAATCCTTCCAGTCGGTTCCGGTTAACGATGTATTCGAGAGGCCCCAATATCAGCGCCAGACGAACGTTTTTAGTTTCTAAAATATGTCCGGTCAATGTTTTGCAGGCGTCGGCGGTGTCCGTGTCCACCTGTATGATATCCGGGTCGATGGAGGAGCCGATGGTAACAAACGGGATGCGCGCGGTTTTCAGATAATCCGCCGGGTAGTCGACAACGAGAGAGCGGGTGAGCAGTACGCCGTCCACCTTGCGCTGACTGACAATGCGCTTGAGAACGGAAATGTCGTCCTCGCCGATGGGGGTAATCAGCACATCGTAGTGCCGCTGGGACGCCGCTTCGCAGACGCCCATGAGACACTCATGGAAAAAAGGAATTTCGCTGTAAAACGCTTCGGTTGGTATCACGATGCCGATGTTGTTGGTTTGCGAGCGGGCAAGACTGCTTGCGATGCTGTTTGGGGAAAATCCGTGTCGTTCCGCGTATTCGAGTACACGGCGGCGGGTTTCGTCGCTGACACGTCCGTTTCCCGATATTGCGCGGGATACGGTCGATTTGGATAAGCCGAGTTCTACGGCCATATCGTCCAGTATCAGGTTGTGTCGTTCTCGCGCCATTTAAAATTGCCCCGGATTCATGAGTTGCTGATTGAAAAAAGGAAATGTGCGCAACCGCTTGCGCAGCTTCAGCATATCACCACGAAGCGACGCTGTCAACAGGGGAAAAATGTGAAATGTGAATCTGAAACGTCAGTTCGGTTTTATTTAGAGATACAGGATTAGAAGATGGCAGCAAGAAAGTTGCCATCGTGATTGTTTTCAGAAGATATTTTGTGTGAAACTGCTTATTTGTGTTCGCCCTGCCGGCAAATTTCGATAAAATCCCGCATGGGCGCGGAGATGTATTTGTCACAGTGGTGGATGATATGGTAGTTGCGCTGAAACCTGATTCCTGGAATACGGAGGCTTGAAACCGTATGCGAGGACAATGCATCCTGAACAAGCCAGTAGGGCAGCACGCTTAATCCCAACCCGGTTTCAACCGCGCGAATCAACGCCTGCGTGCTGACGCTTTCCCAAACGGGTTCAACGTTGATGTTTTGCAGCGCCATAGTGTGGTCGAACAATTCCCGTGTGCCGCTTCCCTTTTCGCGCAGAAGCATGTCGCTGTCGGCCAGTTGTTCGAGCGTAATCTGTCCGCCATTTGCAAGCGGGTGATTTACCGCGCAAATAATCAGAAGCTCATCCTGCAGAAACACGGAAGAAACGAGGTTTTTGTGATGCGGCTCGCCTTCGATCAGCGCGAGATCCAGTTCGTTATCCAGAATCATGCTTTCGATTTTCTCTGAACTGTTGATTGCGACTTTTACGCGGATTTTTCCGTGCGTTTTTTTGAAGTTTGCGACGCTGGCGGGCAGGAAGCGGTTGCCGATCGTGATGCTGGAGCCGATGCGGAGGATTCCTTCCATTTCCCAGTTGCGCAATCCGGCTTCGAGGGAGTCATACTGGCTGATCAGATACCGCGCCTGCTCCAACAATTGCTTGCCGGCCTCGGATAAATACAGCTTTTTTGAGATGCGGTCGAACAGCTTCACCTGAAACTCAGTTTCGATTTCGCGGATCGCCGCGCTGACGGAAGGCTGGGACACAAACAACTTGTTTGCCGCCGCTGTTATGCTGCCGCAGTCGCAAACCGTAACAAAAATTTTCAGATGGCGCAGATTCATATAACACTCCAATATATAACGAAACAGTTATGAATATCATAATATTATAGTATTATGAATATTATTTGGCAAAGAGTATAATCATTTTATGAATCAAATTTCGCAAAAAAAGAAATTATGGAAGCTGTTTACGTCGACGATGTTCATCAGCGCGTTCACCTTCGGCGGAGGCTATGTAATCGTGCCGCTAATGAAGAAGAAATTCGTGGATGAGCTGCAGTGGCTGGAAGAGGAAGAAACGCTGGATTTTGTTGCGATTGCGCAGTCTTCGCCGGGCGCGGTTGCGGTGAATGCCGCTATTTTGCTCGGGTATCGAATCGCCGGTTTTCCCGGCGCGCTGGTTGCGATCTTCGGAACCATTTTGCCGCCGATGATCATACTCTCGATCATTTCGTTTTTCTATATGGAATTTAAAGAGAGCCTTGCTGTCAACGCGGCGCTCAGCGCGATGCGCGCGGGCGTGGCTGCCGTTATCGTAAGCGTTGTGTTCAGCATGGGCGGAAAAATCGTTGCGGAGAAGAACATTCTTTCGACCGTGATCATGATTGCGGTGTTTGCGGCGGTTTACTTTTTTAAGGTGAATATCATTCTGGTCATCTTTTTATGCGCGGCGGTCGGAATCTTGAGAACGTATCTCAAGCTGGGGAATGAGGCAAAAGATGATTTATCTTAAGCTGTTTCTCAGTTTTATCCAAATCGGATTGTTCAGCATCGGCGGCGGCTATGCCGCATTGCCGCTGATTCAAAATCAGGTTGTCGATATTCACGGCTGGCTGACGCTGCCGGAGTTTGTGGATGTAATCAGCATTGCGGAGATGACGCCGGGGCCGATTGCGGTCAATTCCGCAACGTTTGTTGGAATCAAGATCGCCGGAATACTCGGTGCGGTGGTTGCGACGCTTGGGTGCATTCTGCCATCCTGCGTCATCGTTTTGCTGCTGGCGTATCTATATCAGAAATATAAGAAAATGACTGCGATTGCGGGTGTGCTATCCGGCCTGCGCCCCGCCGTCGTTGCGTTGATTGCGTCCGCGGGTGCTTCAATTTTGATGCTTGCGCTCTTCGACGCAACGAAAATTGATTTTCAACAGCTGAACTGGCAAAATATCGCCATTGCCGTAGCAGGAATCGTTGTTCTTCGCGTGTTCGATCCGAACCCGATCTGGGTGATCGGTGGCGCGGGGGCGGTCGGACTGTTTCTTTACTATTTTGGGCTTTCCGACAATGCCGGAAAAATGTGGCTCTTGATTGGTGCTGCCGTTTTCCTCGCTGGAGCGGGATTGCTGTATTTCAAAAAACACAAACAACGTACCGGAGTTCGTATCGAACGCGACGAAAAATAAAAAAGACGAAACGACGCAAATCAGAACAAACAAGCACGGTTGATACCGTGCTTTTATTTTTGAAATCTTGTTTTATTTTGCAGTGTTTTTGAGAAGAAAGTGAATAGAACAATTCTATTTTTGCAGACGGTATTGATTCGGCGTTGTGCCAAAATACTTCTTAAACACGCCGATAAAGTGCTTGTCCGAAGTATAGCCCGTTTGCTCGGCCACCTGCTGAATGGTCAGCGACGGATTGCTTTTGAGCAGCAGCGCGGCCTGCGTCATGCGCAGCCGCACTAGAAATTTGGTGTAAGATTCGCCTTTTTCCTCGTGAAACACACTGCTTAAATATGCCGGTGTTACCCCGAGCGCGCTCGCCACATCGGTCTGCGTAATCGGCTCGGTAAAATGCGTTGTGATATAGTGCACCGCGCGTTCGATGAGCTGCGTCTGCTCCGCGTCCATCTCGCAAAAGCAGGAGGCGACAAACTGCGATATGTTTTCCGGCGTCAAGTCGCGCGGCATTCGCATGGCGCTGCGGTGCTGTTCGATGCTGTTGCGAAGCCTCGTCAGTGCGTCCCGCATTTCGTCGTCCTTCAGCGGTTTGAGCAGATATTCCGAAACGCCGTATCGTAGAGCGGTGCGCGCATAATCAAACTCGTCATATCCGGAAAGAATGATGACCGGAACGGAGCGGCCCATGCCGCGGATGCGCTCGACAAGCGCGAGTCCGTCCAGCCCCGGCATACGGATGTCCGTAATCACAAGATCGTATTCGTTTTGCTGCATGAGTTCGAGCGCGGCGAGCCCGTCCCGCGCAACGCCTTTCACCTGAAAAGAAGGATGAATTTGGGATAGATTCACCGCAAGGTAATCCCGCATGAGCGGTTCGTCCTCAACAACCAATACGCGATAGTCGCGCGGCATATCATCATCTCCTTTTTTTTTCACGTTGATACGGCGGATATAAAATTTGTTTATTGTTGAAACTGGGGAACCGTTGTGTCGTCGCATTCCGCAGGCATGCGAATGGTAACGCTTGTGCCGACATCCCGTTCGGATTCGATGGAAACGACAGCGCGCGCGCCGTATTTCAGCTTGAGGCGCTGCGCAATGTTCACCAGACCAACGCTGCGCGATTCCGCCTGCTGCGGATGCGGGGCGCTGGCGTGAATTGCATCAAGCAGAGCACTAAGTTGCGCTTCGTCCATGCCGATTCCGTTGTCGGAAACGACGATCACCGCGTCCGAATCTTCCGCACGCACCAGAATTTCTATGCGCGAACTGCCAACGCGTGGCTCGCAACCGTGAATGATCGCGTTTTCCACGATTGGCTGAATGGTCAGAGCAGGCAACCGACAATCCGCAAGCGCCGGGTCGAGCTCTATGCGATAGCTCATTGCGTCGTGTCTGCGCTCCTGAAGGCTCAAATAACACTCCGCAATTTTCAGTTCGGCGGAAAACGTGATATCGCGATCCGTGTTTACCATGCCGCGCAACAGCACGGACAAATCTTCAATGCTGCGCACCGCGTCGGTATACCGGCGGCTCTTGATCAGCAGGCTCACGGTGCTGAGCGTGTTAAACAGAAAATGCGGACGGATTTGATTGTAGAGCGCGTCGTACTGGGCAATTTTTTGCAGATATTCCGCCTCGTATTTCTCTCGCGTGAGCTGTGCATCGCGCTCGCGCATTTCCGCAATGCGAACCAGCAGCTCATTAAACGAGCGGTTGACGTAGTCGATTTCTACGGCGCGGTTGTCTTTAGCGCGCACGCTGAGGTCTCCACTCTGCGCCGTTTGCATTACACCGACCGTATCATAGATCGGTTTTAAAAACGAGCGTACGAACAACACGGAAACGACAAGCCCCAACCCAGCGCATAACACCGCCAGCAAGATGGTAAAGGTGCGCGCCTGCGAGATGTTTTGCATGAGGCTGGACTGCGCGTTTACCGCGATGATTGTCCAGTCCGTGTCCGAAACGGGCTGCGTATTGACGATGTAGCGTTCCCCGGTCAGCGTGATACGCGCGGGACCATCGCTGCTTTTTGCGGCGAGGAACAGTTCCGTATTCGAAACATCCTTTGGCAGCGTGCTTCGCTGATAGATAATGCTGTTCGCGCTGTCTATAATGAAGAGAGCGCCTTTGTCGAGCAGCTGCACGTCGTCGAGTACATCCTGTATTCCGCTGTAGTTTGCGTCCACGCGGATGACGCCGAGCGTTTTGGAAGAATCCGAAAGGCTGCGAAGCCGCTGCGCCATGGAAAAGATAGTAATGGAGTAAGCGCCGTTGATTTCTACATGCGCGGGAACAAACACGCTTTGCGCTGTGGTCAGCGCCTCCTGATACCAGTCCAGGTTCCGGTAGTCGATGGTAAAGTCCATCATGTGCGATGTTCGCGTGCTGTAATATACCTCGTCGGAGAAAATAAAGACGCGAAGGATGTCCTTTCTCGGGATGGTCATGACCTCGCGTAGATAGTTTTCGATGGTTCTGCGTTTCTCCAGCTGTTCGGAGGAGTTATCCGGAGATGAAGCAAGCAGCTCCATAATTTGTTCGTTATAATACGGAGACATGCAAAGACGCGACAACTCGTTGATATAGTTGCCTGTGTTGAGCGCGATTTGTTCAATCAGTTGCTGCGTCTGCGTCGTGGTTTGATCGAGCAGGTCTTCGCTGTAGCGCATGAATCCGAGTGTGGAGACAAGAACGACGGAACCGAAGATGAGAAGCGAAATAACCGCGAGCAGTCGCGCCTTGAGTTGATATCGTCTTTTTTTCAGATGCATATGGACAAGAAATGCCTGCCTTTCGTGATGAGTATAGCATATTTCAATTCCTTGGAGCCGAAATCCAAAAAATCGGCACCGTATCGTAAAAAATCGGAATCGGCACAGGCCTGGTTTGGCGTTATGATAATAGAAAGGGTACGAAATGACACAAACCGGATCAAAAAAACTGGCACCGTAATCGAAAAAAGACGGAATATATTTTTGCGGGGGAGCCTGACATAATAATGGCAGAGGGTACCTCTCGCACAATTATCTAAAAAATACACATCTAACCGAACAGTTTAAGGAGGAGAATCAATGAAAAAGTGGATGTCCTTGTTCCTTGTCTTTGTGATGGCAGCTTCGATGTTGATCGGATGCGCGCCCGCGGCGACGGAAGCCGAGACGACGGATACCGCCGAAGCAACCGCAACCGAAGCTGTGGCAACGGAAGCGCCCAAACAGGATGTAAATCTGTCGTTCTTCACCGGTAAAGTCGAAACAATCGATCTGCTCGATGAAATTATTGCCTCTTACAATGCACAATCCAACGGAATCACGGTTGAGCAGGAATACCAGCAGGATGCAAGCAATATCATTAAGATCAAGTTTGCTTCCGACGCCGTGCCGGATGTGATGACCACTTACGAACAGGAATTCGTCGACCAGGGTAAATACCTTGCGCTCAACGACATGAGTCAATGGTGGGATCGCTTGATTCCGTCTATGAAAGAAAGCTGCACCGATCTGTCCAGCGGAAACCAGTATCGTGTTTGCACCAATATGACGATGGCCGGTTTCTTCTATAACAAGCAGATGTTTGCGGATTTGGGCATCACCCCCGCAACCACATGGGAACAGTTTGTCTCGAACCTTGAAGTAATCAAGGCTGCTTATCCGGATGTTGATCCGTGGTTCATCTTTGGCGAAGCGTGGCACCTCGGCCACCTGCTCGAGTTCTTCCCGCAGGGCTACATCAAGGCCAAGTACGGCGCAACGGCCGCCAAGCAGGCGTTCTTGAATAACGACTCCTCGATTCTCCAGTGGAGCAATCCCGACGGCGCGCTGTGCACGTTTGCACGCGACCTCGTCGACCTGCAGGATAAAGGCCTGATCAATGCGGACGTGCTGACCGCTACGAGCGACAACTGCATCGACGCGTTTGTAACCGGCAAAACCGCCATGTTCTCCAACGGCATGTGGTGCCTCTCCAGCATCCTCGAAAAGAACCCCGATATGGCGGACAACATCGGATTCGCGCCGTATCCGGCATTCATGGATGATGGCGTACCGGTCGTGCTGGTTGCGGAAGATTCCGGCTACAGCATCTATGTTGACACACCGAACAAAGATGCGGCAATCGACTTTTTGACCTATCTCTTCAGCGCGGAAAACCAGAAGAAGTACTCCGAAACCCTCGGCTCGCCGAGCGCGTTTATGGATGTTGACGCCGACTGGGCGCCCGCCAGCGTGGTTGAAGGCGTGAACGACGCGGTTATGAGCGCGACGAACATCGGCTTCACCAACGAGAAACCCGCCGGATTCTCTGGCGACGACGCAGGCCGCCTTGTACAGGATCTGCTTGCCGGAACCTATACACCGGAAGAATTCGCAGTAGCGTTTGAAAACGCCTGGAACGCAGGATTCTAAGAAACATACTCTCTCTTAATTACACAAACGAAAACCAGCGGTGGCGGCTTGCCGAAGCATCGGCGGCCGCCATCGCGGGCTATACGGGGTATATCATGCGAAAAAAACGAGTTTCGCTCGCGCAATTTCTCTCTCTTCCCGCGTTGATGCTCTACGGCATGTTCTTCGTTTATCCGCTTTTAAGCGGCATCGGAATGAGCATGACCGACTGGGACGGCATGGGAGAGGCGTCCTTTGTTGGACTGCAAAACTTCATCGACTTTTTCCATGACGCGCGCGCCACGCATGACATTGAGACGACGCTGCTCTTCGCGGTTGGCAGCGCTGCGCTGCTGAATTTGATCGGACTCATCTACGCGCTGCTGATGAACGGAAATTTCCGCGGCAAAAGCATCGCGCGGGTAATCATCTATCTGCCTGCCATCATCAGTCCGTTGATCATGGGGTACATCTGGTTCTTCCTGCTGCAACCCGGTCGCGGATTCATGTATTACGCGTTCCAGCAGCTCGGCCTGCCGGATCTGATCGGCAGTTGGATGAGCTCTTATTCCTCCGCTTTGCTTGTGTTGGTGCTCGTTAATGTCTGGCAATTTTCCGGCATGACGATGATCATCTACCTAGCCGGTCTGCAATCGATACCGACGGAGCTCAACGAAGCCGCGCGCATAGACGGCGCAAACGCCTGGCAGCGGTTTACCGGC
>QKAN01000047.1 GCA_003246365.1 Clostridia bacterium | reverse complement strand
GACGGGATTTGGCGCGGTGTACTATGTCAACGAAGTGTTCAAACACGAAGGCGACACGATCAAGGGCAAAACGTTCGCGCTCTCCGGTTTCGGTAACGTGACATGGGGCGTTGCAAGAAAGCTCGAAGAACTCGGCGCGGTGGCGGTAACGCTGTCCGGTCCGGACGGATATGTATACGATCCGAAAGGCGTGCTGGGTAAGAAGATCGATTACCTCGTGGACATGCGTAACAGCGGCAGAGACAAGGTAAAGGACTACGCCGACCGCTACGGCTGCGCGTTTTACCCGAGTGAAAAACCCTGGGGTGTACCGGCGGATGTGTATATGCCGTGCGCAACGCAGAACGACGTAAACATGCTTTCGGCAAAGAAGATCGCGGCAAGCGGCTCGAAGTATTATATCGAAGTTGCGAACATGCCGACGACGAACGACGCGCTGAACTTCCTGCTGGAGCAGAAGCACATGATCGTAGCTCCCAGCAAAGCGGTCAACGCCGGCGGCGTCGCGACGAGCGCGCTGGAGATGAGCCAGAACAGCCAGCGGCTGAGCTGGAGCGAGGCGGAAGTGGACGAAAAACTGCACAGCATCATGAAAAACATCCACGATAACTCGGCAAAAGCGGCAGAAGAAAACGGCCTCGGCTACAACCTCGTAGCGGGTGCGAATATCGCAGGCTTTGCCAAGGTTGCAGATGCGATGATGGTGCAGGGAATATTTTGATTGCATCCTGATGGGTTTTATCAAAGTGCGCACCCGAGATAATTGAAACGGGAGAAATTTTCGTAATCCGGATCAAAAGTAAGATTCATCATGAGATTTTGATGCTGCAAAAATAAAATTCTAAAAAATAATATTACTATTTCTTCGTACGATTGTTCTATGATACGGCGTAGTTGATCGCTATAATGCAAATGAAAAGGGAATTCCGGTCTGGTTTGGCATATCGAAAAGGGGTTCCAATTCATGAAAAAAGCAATCATATACGGCGCCGGAAATATCGGGCGCGGATTTATCGGGGCGCTGCTTAGTCAATCGGGATATGAAGTAGCGTTTATTGACGTTACACAACCATTGGTAAACCATATCAATGAAGCCGGTTGTTATACGGTTCGCATGGTGTCAAACGATAGCTATGAGGATGTGCTTGTAAAAAATGTGCGTGCAATCGACGGCACGAACGCGGACGCGGTGGCTAAGGCAATTGCAGAAGCGGATATTGCGGCAACCGCGGTCGGCGTAAATGTACTTGGGCGGATTGCACCGAATCTTGCGGCAGGAATTCGGCTGCGTATGCAGCAAAGCGCTGCACCGCTGGACATTATCATTTGCGAAAATCTGATGGATGCAGATCGCGTGTTGGCGCAGATGATTCAACAATATCTCACCGATGACGAAAAAGCGCTTTTTGAAGAACGAATCGGTATGATCGAAGCATCTATCGGGCGAATGGTGCCGCTGCAAACCGAACAGATGCGAAAAAACGATCCGCTGCTGATCTGTACGGAAGCGTATGCGTTTTTACCGGTGGACAGAGCAGCATTTCGCGGCGAAATTCCTCCGATAACAGGACTTGTTCCATATACGCCATTCGGATATTATATCCAAAGAAAACTGTTTTTACACAACATGGGGCACGCGGTTTGCGCCTATTTAGGTTTGTGCTTCGGGTATACGCATATCGCGGAAGCAATGCAAGATCCCGATATTGTTTTACTTGTTAAAAACGCAATGTTGGAGAGCGTGCTTGCTCTTGAGGCGGAGTATGCCATATCCGCAAAAGAACTGATGGCGCATACAGAAGATTTGTTGTTGCGTTTTCAGAACCGTTCTCTCGGAGATACCAGTGCGCGTGTCGGGCAGGATCCCGTGCGAAAACTATCGGAAAACGACAGGCTCATCGGGGCGATGCACCTCTGCCTGACGCAAGAGATACAACCGGTTTCTATTGCGGTCGGCGCTGCGGCTGCGCTCTATCAATATCTGCGGCAAAATGAGATGCCGACGACTGTATCACAGGCGGAAAGCGCATTGCAACAATTATCCGGATTGGACTCGAACTCGAAATCAGCAACCTTGATCTTGCCGCTTTTTGAAGAGATTGCACGCGGAACCAGTCCGAAATTCCTCAGACGTTCGGTGGACGCTCTGCGCAGACAATATTCCGACCCGATTGTCTAATCGTTGGAACGAAGCATACCTGCCAAAAGAAAGAGAGAACACAAGATGAAGAAAACACAGCTCTATCGTTACACCGGAAACGCAGGGCAACTTTATGGCGCGCGTCGCGTGCAGGTTATGGAAGGACGCGCGAACGGAGCGCAGATGATTGAGGTGAAAACAGGGGGCGGGCTAGAATTCGATCTTTTGCCGGATACAGGGCTGGATATCGGTTCCCTTCGCTTTCAAGGCGTCAATATCAGCTATCTGAGCAAAAATGGAATGGACGCGAGCCATGCGGTTTTGCCATATGAAACCGAGTTTATAAACACGTTTCCGGGAGGAATGCTTTATACCTGCGGGTTGCGTTCCGTTGGCCCCGCCAACAGGGACAACGGCGAATGGCATCCTCTGCACGGACGATATCATGGATTGTCGGCAACTGAAGTGAGCGTTCAGGTTGGGGAAGATGCAATTACCATTTCAGGCGTAATGACCGAAAGCGCATTATTCGGACACGTGCTGCAACTTAGACGCAAGATCACTGCACCACTGATGGAAAGCAGGATTCTGATCGAAGATACGATTGAAAATCTTACGCCGCGCGCGGAAGAAATCATGTTGCTGTACCACTTTAACTTTGGATATCCGATGCTCTCGCAATACGCCCAACTAGAATTGCCGGATCGTGTTTCCGTAAAACCACGGGATGAAAACGCGGCAAAGGGCATCGGTCGTGAATTGGAGTTTACGGCGCCGATCGACGGCGAACCGGAACAGGTGTTTTTTCATGCGCTTGATAAAGGCAAAGCACGGCTTGTCAACACCACGCTTGGATTAAGCGCAAAATTGGAATGGGATCAGGCAACGCTGCCTGTGTTTGCGCAGTGGAAGAGCATGGCAAGCGGGGATTATGTGCTTGGGCTGGAGCCGACGAATTGCTATATTATGGGCAGAAATGCAGAACGAGAAAACAAAACACTGCAAACGATCGAAGGATTTTCTACAATGAAAACTAGCCTTTCTCTCACCTTCGAGAAACTGTAAGACAATATTACACACAAAAACGACCGAATAATCGGTCGTTTTTTCAATTGAAACGATATTTCGTTTCGCTTGCTCATTTCGGTGCGGATTGGGTTGCTTGGGAAACCGGTTGATTGCGTCCGCGTTGCAGACTGTATTGCTTTGGGGTAACGCCCGTCTCCTTTTTGAACACTTTGATGAAATAATTGTAGTCATAATAACCTACCATTGCGGCGACCTCGCTGACGGGATAGTTCGTATCTACTAAAATCGATTTCGCCTTTGCTATGCGCAGTTCTCTTGTGAGTTGCTCAATGCCCTTGCCAAAATAGGTTTTTGCGATCTGATACAGACCGGAACGGCTGATGTTGAACTGCGCGCAGAGTGCGCCGACGGAAAGATCCGCGTCAAGATGCGAACTGATATATTCGTCGATCTGCTTTGGCAGTGTGTCTTCTTTCAGCGAGATATAGCGCTGAAGCCAAAGATAACCTGCGCAGGCTTCCATGATTTGCGCGGCATGATACACGGTTGAGATATCCACTGCTCGTTTTTTTCTGTAAATCCGTTCAAGCGTAGCAAGGTCTACGTTGTATTTGCCGCATCTTCGGGCTAACTCCGGCCAGTATTCGCGCGCGTCTGAGCAAACCAACACTTGACCAAGCATCATATATCCGATAACTGTGTTTTCATATCGGATCGGTGCGGCGGATTCCGTTAAGCCTGCATGGCAAGTATACGTAAAAAAGCCTCCAGTGGACTTGCACTGCTCGCAGGCGGTACGGTCGCAAAGCGAGCATTCGCGATGTCCGGCGGGATCGGCGCGGATAAGCGAGCAGAGCTCGCAGTCAGTTTCCGGATACTCGGCAACCTTGCAAAATTCGTGGTTAAAGACCACAACACGAATCTTTGTAAGCGAATAAAAGCTTTTCAATGAATCCTGCATTTTGCCAATGTCGTAACTCAGCAGCATCGATATTGCCTCCTAAATGAGAAATCCAACACTAAAATCCATAAAAGAAAATCAAAATTGCTATTTTTTACTAGAATCATTCTATCATTGTCTTTCGGACAAATCATATAATCAAAACATAGAAAGCCAACAGACCAGATTTATTAAGAACTTTTTCAGACAACCCATTTTACTTTTTGAATGAACAACACGGCGTATCAGGCGTTGAGATGCGTTTTTTATCCTGCGGTCGAAAAAACGATAATTCTATTTATGAACATCCTAGCGTACAGACGTCAGTTCGTCAAGCAGCGAATGATCAGAACACAAATTCAAATGTGCTTTGAACAAAAGTAAGTCGATAAAAAACACGGCGAGAAGCAAAGATGGAGCAAGAATCGATATGAACGCAATACAGGCCATGCAGAAAGCGACAGAGTTAAAAACAATCATTCCGGCATTCAACATTCCATATCTGCCCATGGTTGAACCGGTTGTTCAAGCAATTCGCGACGAAAACGCAATTGCCATGATACAGGTGGCAAGGCTCGAATGGGAGAAGTTTTCTTCTAAAAGTTTAGAAGCGGTTGCGATCGAGTATGAAAAGTACGCTATCGCGGGGAATACGCTGCTGCATCTGGATCATGTGCCGGTGGTCGACGAAGACCAGCTTGAAGTAGATTTTCTTCCGATCATACAGCGGGCGATTCAATCAGGGTATCAATCCGTTATGATCGACGGATCAAGACTTTCACTGAGTGAGAATATTGCAGCGACAGCGAAAGTTGCGGACCTGGCGCACCGCTCCAGCGTCGCGGTGGAGGCGGAACTCGGCGCGGTCGCGGGACACGAAGCGGGCGGTATCGGCATGGATTATGAAACGCTGTTTGCATCGAAAAAGGGATTTACCGACCCGGAACAAGCGCGTGAATTTGCGATAAAATCCGGCTGCGATTGGCTTTCCATCGCGGCGGGCAGCATACACGGCGCAATTGCCGAAGGTTTGCGAAAACAGAAAAAACCGGAAGCAAGACTCGATATTGCGCATATTCAGACACTATATGAGGCAACGGGACATATGCCGCTCGTGTTGCACGGTGGATCCGGCATCCGTCAGGAGTACATTCTGGACGCCGTGAAAAACGGAATTGCGAAAATTAACGTTGCTACCGAAA
Organism: Clostridia bacterium; assembly: GCA_003246365.1. Lineage (GTDB taxonomy): Bacteria > Bacillota > Clostridia > Christensenellales > CAG-138 > UBA7703. Next base: position 19,511 of record QKAN01000047.1, on the reverse strand, counting down.
TTCGCCAACCGTACGAAGCGGCGCTCGAGGAGAAACCGGGGGATATCATCCTGGCAAAGCAGCGTGTTTATGATCGAACGCGCTGGGTATTACGGGAGTTTTTAAATGTTTCCGGCAACGCGAAGCGGATGATTTAACCTCTGAAAAAGGAAGGATTACCGGCGTGCGAATTGCCGGTGTAATTTGGAAAGGGACGGACGATGACACACAAAACAACCTTTGCGCTCGGTTTTTGCAATCGGGGATTTATGCCGGGGGAATTGATTTTAGCAGCGCGGCGTGAAATGGTGCAGGCGGTAGAACAACAAGGATACGGCTATCTGATCATGGATGAATGCGCGACACGCTACGGCGGCGTAGAAACGCGCGATGAAGGCCGACTGTTTGCGCGCTGGCTCAAAGAGCACGAAGGCGAGTTTGACGGCGTCATCTTCTCTATGCCGATCTTTGCAGACGAAAACGGAGCGATAGAAGCGCTGCGCGATGCGAACGTGCCGATTTTAATGCAGGCGTATCCGGATGAAATCGGCAAAATGGATTTTAAGAACCGGCGCGACGCTTACTGCGGTAAATTCAGCGTAACGGATGTATTCATGCAGTACCATGTGCCGTTTACTGTGATGAAACCGCATGTGGTACATCCCTTGAGCGAGGCGTTTGCGGAAAATCTTAACGAGTTTGCGGCAATTTGCCGGGTTGTCGGCGGCATGAAACGCTTTACCGTAGGCGCAATCGGCGCGCGGACGACCGCGTTTAAGACCGTTCGCTTCGACGAGCTTGCGCTGCAAAAGTACGGCATCACGGTGGAATCGTTCGACCTTTCGGAGTTGATCTTTAAGGTGCAGAACATGGCGGATGACGCGCCGGGTGTTGCGGAGAAAATCGAACGATTGCGCGGATATACCGATATTTCGGGTGTTCCGGATAAAAACATGAAAACGCTTGCCAAGATGAGCGTTGTGATTGACGAATATATAGACGTATATCACCTCGATGCGCTGACGCTGCGCTGCTGGAACGAAATGGAGACCATACTGCGGGTTTGTCCTTGTGTGTTGCTCAGTGAGCTCAACGACCGCGGCATCGTCGCCTCCTGCGAAATCGATTTGTGTTCCGCTATTACGATGCGCGCGATGCAACTGGCAAGTGACAAACCGACAGCGGTGCTGGACTGGAACAACAACTACGGCGAAGACGAAAACAAAGTGATTCTATTCCACTGCGGCCCGGTTGCGCAGACACTGATGACGCAAAAGGGCACCGTGACGGAGCACAAGATGTTCGCAAAAGGCGATCCGGGTTCCGGTTGGGGCAGTAACGAGGGCAGAATTGCAGCGTTTGACATGACGTTTTCCAACTGCCGCACGGAGGATGGAAAGTTGATTCTTTACGTCAGCGAAGGTAAGTTCACGGAAGATAAGATTGAAGACGGTTACTTTGGCTGTGCGGGCGTTGCGGAAATTCCAGAATTGCAGGAAAAACTACTCAAACTCGCGCGCGGCGGATTTAAGCACCATACTTCAATCGGATTTGGTCATATGAAATCGGCTTTGAAAGAAGCATTTACGACGTATCTGGGTTATGAATTGGTGGAAATTGACTAAGGGAGCATTGAAATGAGCGTAGCAGGGCTGGACATCGGAACAACTGGCGCAAAAATCACCGTTATCAACGGGGATGGAACCGTTGTCCACACGGGATATCAGGATTATCCGGTTACCCGCGTCGCAAGTTCACACGAAATGGATGCGGGTGAAGTTTGGTCTACCGTAATCGTCTTGCTCACACAGGCTACGGTAAACGTGAAAGATATTGACGCGGTCGGTATCACTTCGTTTGGCGAGAGTTTTGTCGTGACAGATCAGAACGGACGACCGCTGCTGCCGACTATGTTATACACCGATCCGCGCGGCGGCGAGGAAGCAGCGTTGCTTTCCGAACGGCTGACCGACGACGCAGTTTTTACGATTTCCGGTGTTTCGCCGCACGCTATGTATACTTTGCCCAAACTCATGTGGGTGAAAAGACACCGTCCGGAAGTGTTTGCTTCGGCGAGCTATGTGTTTTTGATGGGTGATTTTATCGCGTTCCGGCTTACGGGGGTACGAAAGATCGATGTTTCTCTCGCGGCGCGTACGATGGCGCTGGATATCCGAAGAGGCGTTTGGAGCGACGAAATCTTCCGTGCAGCCGAAATTGATGTGCGGCTCTTTTCCGAACCGGTTCCTTCCGGCACCGTGGCGGGAACGATATTGCCGGGGATTGCTAAAGCATGCGGACTGAGCAGAAAAACACAGGTCGTGCTCTCAGGACACGACCAAGTGACCGCCGCTCTGGGCAGCGGCGTGTTGAAGCCCGGCAGCGCGGCGAACGGCGCGGGCACGGTTGAATGCGTAACGCCTATCTTCTCCGGCATACCGGAAAACAGTTTTTTACAGCGGGATCATTATCCGATCATCCCGTTTCCCGGAAAGGGATTGTATTGTTGCTATGCATTCAATTTCAGTGGCGGAGCGCTGTTGAAATGGTTTGTTGAACGGTACATCGGCGAGGATGCAGCCCGAAATAAGTCGAGCGGAAAAAATGTGTACGCGGCAATTGAAGCACAGATGCAGGATACACCGACCGGAATATATGTTTTGCCGCATTTTGCGGGGGCGGCCACGCCGTATATGGATCCGCAGGCGAAGGGCGCAATGGTAAACCTGACGCTGGCGCACACAACGCCGGATTTATACCGAGCGGTGCTGGAAGGAATTGTCTACGAGGTTCGGGTTAATCTGGAGCGGCTGCAACAGTCCGGCATTCAGGTGCAGTCCCTGCGCGCATCCGGCGGATGCGCCCGCTCGAAAAGCTGGCTTCAGATAAAAGCGGACGTGTTGAATATTCCGATCGAGCGGCTCTCCAATGATGAGGCGGGTACTGTTGGCGGAATTATGCTGACCGCGTTGTCGCAAGGGCTGTTCAATACTATGGATGAGGCGGTTCAGGCGATGGTTCGGGTAACGCACACCGTTGAACCGCGTCCGGAAATGGTTCGCGTTTATGCGGAACACTTTGAACAATATCGCGGCCTGTATCAGGCGCTTCGCCCGTTTGCCGGATGACGAAACGGGGGACGATTGGAGGAAACACCATGCTTACAAAAGCAGTAAGACTCTACGGCGTAAACGACCTGCGGCTGGAAACGTTTGATCTGGGTCCGGTTGGGGACGATGACGTTCTTTGCGAAATCGTATGCGACAGCATCTGCATGTCGAGCTATAAGGCCGCCGCTCAAGGGCCGGCGCATAAACGCGTGCCGGACGATGTTGCGAAAAATCCGGTTATCATCGGCCATGAGTTTTGCGGAAGAATTGTAGAAGTCGGCATAAACTGGCGAGAACGATATCAGGCGGGGGACGGGTTTGCGATTCAGCCTGCGCATTTTTACAAAGGATCTCTGCAGGCGCCGGGGTATTCCTATCCGCTTTGCGGCGGAGCAGCGACATATGTGAAGATTCCAATAGAAATTCTCCTGACGGATTGCCTGCTGCCATATGACAGCGAAACATTTTTTTATGGTTCTCTTTCCGAACCGATGAGCTGCATCATCGGGGCGTATCACGCGATGTATCATACGAAACTGGGCGCATATACGCATGACATGGGGATTAAGCAAGGCGGCAACCTTGCGCTGCTGGCGGCGGCGGGCCCTATGGGTCTTGGTGCGATTGACTATGCTTTGCACGCGGATAGAAAGCCGGCCATGCTTGTGGTGACCGATATCGACGACGCGAGACTCAGCCGCGCGGCTTCGATCTATTCGCCGGAGGAAGCGAAAGCTTGCGGGGTTAATCTGCATTATGTCAACACCGCAAAGCTGGATCAGCCGGTGCAGGAGTTGCTCGCACTGACAGGCGGAACGGGATTTAGCGACGTGATCTGCTTTGCTCCGGTAAAGCCGGTGGTAGAGCAGGCAAATGCGATTCTTTCGTTTGACGGATGCTTAAACTTTTTTGCGGGGCCGCAGGATCACGCGTTCACAGCCGGCGTAAACTATTACGATGTGCATTACGCGGGCACGCATATCATGGGGACAACAGGCGGAAACACCGACGATATGAGAGAGTCGATTTCTTTGATGAGCGAAGGCCGCATTAATCCCGCCGCGATGATTACGCATATCGGCGGACTGGACAGTGCCGCGGAAACAACCCTCAATTTGCCGAAAATTCCTGGTGGAAAAAAGCTCATCTACACACATATCAATCTTCCGCTGACGGCAATTGCTGATTTTGAAAAGCTGGGAGAAAGTGACGAACTGTTTTTTGAACTCGGACGAATCGTGAAGGAAAACGGCGGCTTATGGTGCCCGGAAGCGGAACAGTACTTATTACAAAACAAGTAAAAGCTCAGGCAAACCGGCAAAAATAGACCTGAAATACAGTTTCGTTTCAAGTATGTTCTATTGCATTGACAGCCTAAAGAAGTTCGGAATACACTGCATTGGATGCGTTAACTAATACGCACGAAATCTATCGAATCTTGAACAATATCTTTGTCATCAATCGATTCTTACACAAGCAAAATGGCATCTAGCATTTCGGAGGAAACTATGATTCAAACCAAGTGGAACGACGGATGGACCGTCTATAAAAGCCCTTCAATTCCGTCTATTCTTCCGGGAATTGATCCGCCCGTAAAGGGCGTGCGTGTGCGTTTGCCATATGACGCAATGATTCACGAAACCAAGACGCAGAACACGAAAAATGCGCATCAGACCGGCTACTATCCCGGATTTCAATATATTTACAGCAAGACGTTTTTTGCGCCGATCGAATGGAAAGAGAAAAAGGTCGTTGTTGAATTCGAAGGCGTTTATATGAACACCCGCGTGTTTGTAAACGGGGACGATGCGGGCGGATGCATAAACGGCTATACGAATTTCTATATTGACCTTGGCGGTTTTCTACGCTATGGCGAGGAGAATGTAATTCAAGTGGTTGCCAACAACAGCGCGGAACGAAACAGCCGCTGGTATTCCGGCAGCGGAATCTACAGGGATGTGAATCTGCATGTTGGAGATACGCTTTCAATTTTGCCGGAAGGACTTCGTATTTCGACACCTGAGATGGATGCGGATTGCGCAACAGTCATTGTAGAAACGGCGCTGGAAAACTGCGCGCGCCTGCCGCGAAGGATTATGCTGGAGACCTCGATTTTCAATGAAAAGGGAGAACGCGTAGCCGGAGACTGGATGCCGTTGACAGTTTATGCGGGGCAAAAGGAGAAAATCTATCAGCGTATATTGCTTGCACAGCCCAAACTTTGGAGCCCGGAATTGCCGAATCTCTATACTTGCGGTGTGCGGTTGCTGGAAAATGATTTTGTAATTGACAAATCAACATCGACCTTTGGCGTACGCAAGCTATCGCTCGACGCGATGCGCGGATTGCGAATCAACGGAAAAACGGTAAAGCTGCGCGGCGGTTGCATGCACCACGACAACGGCGTGATCGGCGCGGCAACGTTTGAACGCGCGGAGGAACGCCGTTGCCAAATAATGAAAGAAGCGGGATTCAACTGCATTCGCAGCGCGCATAATCCGATGAGCAAAGCCATGCTGAGAGCGTGCGATAAACTGGGCATGCTCGTCATCGATGAGCTTAGCGACATGTGGACACGCGGAAAAAACGCTAACGACTATTCCAGTTCATTTACCGATCATTGGGAAAACGATGTCGAGCGGATGGTTGTAAAAGATTTCAATCATCCCTGCGTGATATTTTACGTAACCGGAAACGAGATACCCGAATCCGGCACAGCACGCGGCGCACGGATGCAGCGGGCAATTGCCGAAAAAATACGCTCCCTCGACAACACGCGCTATATCACCTGCGCCATCAACGGCATTCTCGCAAACACCGAACATCTGATTGAATTTATACATTCGGGAAACGACGAGAAAGAAGAGCCGAAACCCGCCGGAAGCGATATGGAAAACGATATTTTAGCGTGCATGACCGGGCCGGAAGCGGACGCCATGGCTGTCAGCGAACACCTGAGCAATGTAATTCGCGAATTCGCCGCGCCGCTGGACGTTGCAGGATATAACTATTTGACAGGACGGCACGAGCAAGAAAAGAGCATCAACCCGAACCGGGTCGTGCTGGGAATTGAAACGTTTCCTTCGCAGATTGCTAGATTATGGGACATTGTAGAACGAAACGCACACGTCATTGGTGATATGGCCTGGTCTGGATGGGACTATCTTGGCGAAGCCGGAATGGGGATATTCTACTATGACGGTCGCAAAGGCTTTTACCCGAACTGGCCTTGCACGGCGGCCAACGCGGGCGATATCGATTTGACCGGATACCGCCGACCGTTGAGCTATTTGCGGGAGACGGTATATGGCATTCGCAAGGAGCCCTATCTTGTGATCGAACGGGTAGACCATTTTGGACAGAAACCGAGCAAGACGCCTTGGATGTGGCGCGATGCGATTGCGAGTTGGACCTGGGACGGATGGGAAGGAAAACCCGCGCGAGTGATCGTAATTTCCGCTGCGCAGGAAGTCGAATTGATACTCAACGGAACATCGTTGGGGCGCAAACCTGCGGGACGGGAACACGCGTTTGAAGCAGAATTTGAAGTGACTTATAAACCGGGCGAGTTGACCGCAATCGGATACGACGACGGAGCGGAAACCGGAACATTTACACTGGAAACCGCCGGAACCCCGGCGCGACTGAATGTGAAATCAGATCGGAAAAGTCTTCTTGCGGGCGGCGAAGATTTGGCATTTATCGCGGTTACGCTTGCAGATAATGAAGGAAGAGAAAACGTTCAAGAGAAGCGAACAGTTTCCATTGAAGTATCGGGCGAAGGAACACTGCAAGGCTTCGGCAGTGCAAATCCCGAAACAACGGCGAGTTATGACAGCACAGCATGGGAAACATACGACGGAAGATTATTGGCTGTCATTCGCTCCGGAATGCGGGCGGGAGAAATCAAAGTTCGATTTTCCGCCGATGAAATGCAGGATGAAATCATAACCATTCAGGTAAAAGAAGTTTAAAGATGAGATGTACATTGCGACAGGAATGCGCGCGTATCCGGTCGTAGTGTTCACAACATAAAAACATCAAGGAGGAGAACAAAACATGAAATTGCGTAATATACTTGCATTGCTCTTAACACTTGCTCTGATTTTCTCAATGGCGGCTTGCTCTGCCGCAACGACGGAAACGGCACAAACAACAGAAGCGACACAAGCGCCGACGGCAACCGAAACTGCGACGGAAGCAACAACAAGCGAACCGATTCAGCTCCATGCATGGGCATGGCTGACCAACGTTGACGGCCTTTATGAAGCTGCGGCGGAATATGAGCAGCTGACGGGCATTAAAATTGAACTGACGGTTGACACCATTGCCGCGGCGGATATTCTGACGAATATTACGACGACAAACGAAAGCGGAGACATCAGCTCGTTGCCCGATGTCCTTCTGATGCAGGATACCGATTCTTTCAACAATATCGCAAACTACCCGGATTTATTCTATGATGTAAGCAGTTATGTGGATTGGACGCAGGTAGCGGAAGCGAAAGCGTCGCTTACCAGCAACAATGGCATGCATTACGGTATTCCGTTTGATTCCGGTTCGTCCATTGCGATGTATCGCACAGACATTCTGGAGAGCGCCGGATACACAATTGCGGACTTGACCGACATCAGCTGGGATCGTTTGATTGAAATTGGCGAAGACGTATATGCAAAAACCGGAAGCTATCTGCTTTCCGACGCTTGGGAAATGATCCTTGCGCAGATGATTACCTCCACGGGCGCGACGCTCTTTAACGCGGACGGTTCGGCGAACATCGCGGGCAACGAAGCGGTTATTGCCGCAATTGAAACCTATAAGGAAGCGATCGACAATCATGTAATTTACAACGCGAGCGATTGGAACGATTATGTTGCGTCTTTCAACGGCGGAACGGTTGCCGCGGGCGTTATCAATGGTTGCTGGATTGCCATGATCGTAAACGCCGCCGCCGACCAGGCTTATCTCTGGGATGCGACCAACCTGCCGAACCTCTCCACCGTGAGCGGCAGCGCACACAGCACAAACTACGGCGGTTCAAGCTGGTTTGTGCTCAACAAGTGTGAAAACGCGGATGCTGCTGCAAAGTTCCTTGCGTATATGTATGCCGGAGAAGGCATGAACACCTATGCGGACTATATGACCAACACGCTCGGGTTTGTAACAACCTATCAACCCGTTGTGAACTCCGGATATTATGACAGCGTAGACGATGGGTACTACAGTAGCGGATTCTGGACCACGGTTGCAAAAGCTGCCGCTGCAGCGCCGATATTCCCGACCAGCGTTATGTACACCTCTACCTTTAACAACATCACCGTTGCCATGCAGGATGTGCTGGCGGGCGGCGATATTACAACAGCTCTGGACACCGCGCAGGCTAACGTCGACTTTGAGTTCGGTAACTAATCGGTTATAGCCATCAACACCGGCGCGGACAAACAACATTGTTCGCGCCGGTGCAAGAAACAGGAACGCGGTATAAAATATTTGATGCCGCGCAAAACATGAGGGGAAACACAACGTGATGCAACGGATCTTTCGACCCAAAACGACATTGATGAGGCGGCAAAACCTGACCGGGTGGCTGTTTCTCTCCTTGGCTGTTGTTTTATTAATCGTCGTTTTATTTTACCCGATGGTAAAAGGGCTCATAATGTCGTTTGAGGGAAACGGCGGGTTCTCTCTGCGCAACTATAAGCGCATTTTCGAGGATGCAACATTGCGCATTGCGTTGCGCAACACGGTGCTTTATGTTGCGGTTGAGCTGTGCATTATGCTACCGCTTGCGCTTGTAATGGCGGCGGTGTTGCAGCAAAAAGACCTGAAATTGCGTGGATTGTTTCGCACGCTGCTGTTCATCCCTTGCGTCATGGCGCTGATGTCCTACGCGACTGTGTTTAAAATCATGTTTGGCAACTATGGCTTGATCAATTCATTGCTGCAGCTGCTTGGAATCATGCAAACTCCGTATGAATTTCTGACGACAAAACCCGGCGCAATTTTCGTTGTTTCGCTTTGTCTGGTTTGGCGCTGGGCGGGATATAACATGGTGTTTTACTGCACCGGATTTTCCAACATCGACCCGACGGTATATGAAGCAGCGTCGATCGACGGGGCAACGGGAATACAAAGTTTCTTCCGCATTACGATACCGCTGTTGCGTCCGGTCATTTTGCTTACGATGATCATGTCGGTCAACGGAACGTTGCAGGTGATGGACGAAATCTATCAGCTCACGAAAGGCGGACCGGCGAACAATACGCTGACGATTGCGTTGTATATCTACAATACGGCGTTCGGGAGCATACCGAAGTTTGCGTATGCTTGTGCACTGTCATTTGCGCTGTTAATCGTAATTGCTTTGTTAACCGCATTGCAGCTGAAAGTAGGTGATCGCCGTGAATAAACTAGGAAAAACGTTCTCCTATGTGTTTTTGATTATCATGGCGTTTCTGTCTGTTTTTCCGCTGTATTGGATGGTTGTTTCATCTACGAATACCAGCATGGATGTGTCAGCGGGTAGGCTGCTGCCGGGGCTAGCGTTACTTGATAATATGAAAGACATCATGAGTCAAATGAATCTCTGGCTCTGCATGTGGAATTCGTTCAAAATATCGATTATTACGACGCTGATCTGCGTTGCAATCAGTTCATGCGCAGGATATGCATTTGAAATTTATAACGATAAATATAAAGACCGACTCATGGCACTGCTGCTCATCGGCGTGATGATTCCAGCGGTTGCAACGATGATACCGCTGTACAAGCTGATTACCTCATGGAAATTGCTCAACACAATGTGGGCATGCGTTGTGCCAAGCGTCACTTCGATTTTTCTGATCTTTTTATTCCGCCAAAGCTCTCGCAATTTTCCGATGGAAGTTGTGCAAGCGGCGCGGGTTGACGGGCTAAGTGAGATAGGCATCTTTTTACGAATTTACTTTCCGATGATGCGCTCCACTTATGCAACGGCGTTTATCCTGACGTTTATGGGCAGCTGGAATAACTATATGTGGCCGCGAATTGTGCTGATCGACAACAACGAAAAGACCATGCCGCTGTTGATCAACAGCCTTTTGACGGGATATTCTCCTAATTTTGGCGCGGTTCTGCTGGGCTGCACCATGTGCACGCTCCCGATTTTGATCATGTTTCTTACCATGCAAAAAGCGTTTGCAAACGGTATTAGCGGCTCCGTCAAAGGTTAATTTGATTCGGAGTGTAATTCTGCATGAAAAAGCAAATCCGCATTCAGAAAGAACGGGAGATTCTCTCGTTTGTAAACGGGATCGCGTATTCACATGTGCAATCGTGGTATAACAGCACGCTTCGCGATTTGAAGTTGGATCTCATTCTACCGAAACGCAGGGAAGGTCATGCTGCTCAGCCGGCGGTTGTTTGGCTTTGCGGTGGTGCGTTCAGCGTTGTGGACCGTTCAGTATGGATTCCGGAATTGGTTACACTGGCTAGGGCGGGTTATACCGTTGCCAGTGTCGAATACCGAACCAGCAATGAAGGCGGCTTTCCCATGCAGTTGATCGATGTGAAATCCGCCATTCGTTTTTTAAGGGCGAATGCGGGGGAGTTTTGTATTGATCCGGATCGTATTTGCGTCATGGGCGAATCGGCAGGCGGAACGCTTGCATGTCTTGCGGGGTTGACGAAGGGACACACCAAATTCGACACAGGACAGAACTTGCAGGTAAACAGCGATGTCCAGGCGGTAGTTGATTTTTACGGCATTTCTGATTTTCGAGTTTTAAGAGACGGCGCAATAGAGGGCATTCCGGATTGGGCGATGAACGCGTTTTTGGGCGGGCAATCGGAAACGACTGATCAAGCGAGCATGGCGCAATATGTTACCCAAGGCGCACCTCCGTTCCTGATTTTGCATGGGGATGAAGACCGTACGGTGCCGATTACGCAGAGCGAATCGCTATATGAATTGCTATCTTCAAAAAATATAGATGTGCAGTTATATCGCGTGATTGGCGCTTCGCATGGAGATGATTTGTTTTTTCAGGAGGAAACGATGCAAATAGTCTTAAGTTTTCTGAACGGTCATTTCCATTGCGCCTCGAAGATATGATCAGGATTTGCGTTTCCGTTTTCTGCGAACCTTTGGTGTAACTTGGATTTCAGCAAAGAAATGTTGCTAAAAATATTCAATAAAAATAGAATGAACTCTTCTTAATGTATATAAGTAGAAAGGTCATCGTTAAAGATGACCTTTTATGTTATCTTACGGGTGATAAAAATAAATATACCCTCGAAAATTTATACTGTATAACGCAATGAATCATTGCAACTCTGCAATGACGGCTGAAGTTCATCGCCGACAACCGCATATTCCAAAGAAATTCGCGAATACGTTTGATTATATTTGACATTCTTGCTACTGCAACAGTTTTTATAAGATGACAGCAGTCGAACTCGTACTATATAAGATAGCTTAAATATTCATCAATTAGAACTATTCAAACGGCTGATCTCCGCGTCTCAGATTTTCAAACTGTTCCAATGAAATACGAATGTGCTTTCCGTATATCGAGCACAGACCTTGCTGGCGAAGATCGCGTACCGCTCGCACAACGGTACGATGACTGACCCCAATATGGTTGGCAATGTTTTGATAGCTCTGTCGAACGATAACAAACGGTGTACGACCGGCGTTTTTCTCAAAATAGTCCATTAAGTAGAAACTGACGCGTTCAAATCCGTTTAAGTAGAAAAGTTTTCCGTTGAGACCGGAATCGCGATAAAGATCGTTCGCGATATGAAAGTTGATTTTTCTGAGCAGCGGCAGGTCGTTCATGGCAAACGAATACAGCTCGTCGGCGGGGATGCGCAATACGACAACGTCTGTTTTCGCGATAATGGTTGCGATGATGGTTGGCTGACGAGAAAACAGTTCTAGCAGTCCGATTGCGCCGTTGAGTCGATCCAATACAAAATATTGATAGTCTTGCCCGCTCTCGAAACATTTCATGCCGTCGACTATGCCGGATTCGATGAAAAAAACAGATTCCAAGGAATCACCTTCGCTGATGATTACGTCACCCGGCGCATATTCTTTTCGCGCGCAGTGTTCGACAAGCGCAGAAGGCAATAAATCCAGAGCGTTGCCGTATGAAATGTCAAAAGAACTCCAGACTTGTTCTAATTTTGTCGGCATACGTTCTGGCTTCCTTTCAGTAATACGGAAATTTCAGCAATTTGGGAAAAAACATGATAAATGTAGACAAATGTCCTCTTTATTCGCGTTAGGTACACTATATAATCTAATCCATCAAAAGGCAAGTGCAATGACGCCCTGCCAAAGAGTCGGTTACCTATCTATCAGCCAAAATGAAGGAGAGGAAAAAGGAACAATGAAAAAGATTTTTGCTGTCATCCTCGTGCTCTTGACGGTATTCGGGCTGTTTGCCTGCGCCAAGACGGCCACCCCCGCTACGGAAGCGACAACTGAAACAACCTCGGAAACTGCGGAAAAAGAAACCGCTGCTGCACCGGAGAAGATCTACAAAGTTGCGGTATTGGTTCCGTTCATCGGAGATCAGTCCTATTTTGACTCAGTCAATGCGGGTCGTCTCGCTGTTGAGGAATATCCGAATGTTGAAACGACGCTCATTGAAATGGGCGAAGACAAGAGCAAATGGGAAAGCTATTATCTCGACGCTTGCGATGGTGGATACGACCTTATCGTTGGCGGAAACAATGACGCGGAAGAATACTTCTACGCCGCAGCAGAACAGTATCCCGAACAGCTGTTCTTCAATTTTGACTATGTTAACCACGTGGACCTGCCCAATGTCTTTGCGGTTACGTATAACACACCGGAACTTGGCTATGTGGCCGGTACCGCTGCCTCGCTGATCACGCAAAGCAGCATGCCCAAGGCGAATGCCGAGAAGATCGTCGGTGTAGTAGTCGGCATGGATTTCCCGGCGATGAATGACTTCGTCAGCGGATTTTGCCAGATTTGCTATGAAAATGGCGTACAGGTGCTGATCGGTTATCCGGAAAGCTTCACAGATTCCGCCAAAGCAAAGGAAATCGCGCTGAACATGTATGCACAGGGTGCGGACGTTGTTTGGCAGGTTGCCGGCGGCGCAGGCCTCGGCGTGTTCGAAGCTGCTGCGGAAGTTGATAAATATGCCTTCGGCGTAGACAGCGACCAAACCATCGCACTCAGCGGTCAGCCGAATCTTGCCGCGACGATCGTCACCTCCTTCTATAAGGATTGCGGCGCATCCGTCAAGTATGCGGTCGATATGCTCATTGCGGGTACTTACCCGAGCGGCGCGCAGACCCTCGGCATCAAAGAAGGCGCCGTTGGCCTGATCACGAACCAGCAGTACATCGATATGGTTCCGCAGGAAATTCGCGACCAGATTGACGCACAGGTTGCTAAAGTTGCCGCGGGTGAAGTCACCGTCATCAGCGCGCTTGCAGACGACGCTGCTTGGCAGGATATCAAAGCAAAGGCAACTGCTCCTCTGAACTAAGAAACACTGGAAATTGCAGGAGAAGTGCTCTATGCTCAATAGAGTGGTTCTCCTGCTTTTTTTGAAAGCGGCGGATTCGCAATTTAGTTTCCGCCATTTTCAAAAAAAACAGATTCATATTTGGGACAAACGCAGGGTTTGAACACAGTTTGGTCAATAAGGGAGGGATTCCTCTGGAAGAGTCGATTTTACGGCTGGAAAACATCACAAAGGTCTATTCCAACGGCATCGTGGCAAACAAGGACATCTCGGTCGATTTTAGAAAAGGTGAAATTCACTCGATTGTCGGCGAGAACGGTGCGGGAAAATCCACGCTCATGAAGATTCTCTTCGGCATTGAGCAGCCTTCAGCAGGAAAGTTATTTCTGCGCGGCGAAGAACGACAGTTTCATAATTCGCTTGAGGCCATCGACGCAGGCATCGGTATGGTGCACCAGCATTTTATGCTGATTCCTACGTTTTCGGTTGCAGAGAGCATCGTGCTTGGCATGGAACCGCGCAAGAGCAAGCTTTTCCTCAATAAAAAAGCAGCTATTGCAAAAACGCGCAAAATTGCGGAACAGTATAACTTTGACGTCGACGTTACGAAGAAAATCTCCGAACTATCCGTTGGTGCAAAACAGAAAGTTGAAATTCTCAAAACGCTCTATCGGAATGCGGAGATCATCATTCTGGATGAACCGACTTCTGTGCTCACGCCGCAGGAGACAGAGATTTTATTTGATGAGCTGGAGAAGTTCAAAAAACTTGGGCACACAATTCTGTTCATCTCTCATAAACTCGGCGAAGTCAAACAGATTTCCGACCGGATCACAATTATGCGAAACGGTGAAAGCCGCGGAACCTTCAACAACGCGGAGATTTCCATGGAGGAGCTCACCGCGCGCATCATCGGACGCGAATTGATCAGTTCCTATGACGAAAAAAAGCGCGACTGGTCGGATAAGAAGCCTGTGTTGACCGTAGAAGGCCTCTGCCTTTCGCACAAAGGGCAAACGCGGTTGGAAAATGTTTCTTTCGCTGTAAAGCAGGGCGAAATATTCGGAATCGCCGGTGTGCAGGGAAACAGACAGGATGAACTGATCCGCGCTATTGCGGGACTGAGCGGACATACGAACGGTACGATCACACTCGATGGGATCGATATTTCGCGTCTGCCGATCAAGAAACGCCGCGAAGCAGGGCTTGCGTATGTGCCGGAGGATCGCATGATCGACGGTACGGCGGGTGAAGCCTCGCTTGGAGATAACATCATTTCTACCTATTTCGATCGCGCTTCGCTCAACGGCCCGCTCTTTATGCGCGGCAAGCGGATTCAGACCGAGGCGAGGAGACTGATCAAGGAGTATTCGATCAAGGCTGAATCGCCAATGCAAAAGATTCAGAGTCTTTCCGGCGGAAATATTCAAAAAGTTGTCGTTGCGCGGGAACACAATACGAATCCAAAGTGCATGCTCGCCGAGCAACCGACGCACGGTATTGATATCGGAAGCGCAGAGTTTATTCATCTTCGTCTGATTGAGATGCGCAACGAAGGGGCAGGGCTTCTGCTGGTGAGCGCGGATCTTGACGAGGTCATAAGCCTGTCGGATCGGCTTATTGTCATGTATGACGGTAAGATTGCTGCATACTTTTCCGAACTGAAACAGATTACGCGAAGTGAACTTGGGTATTATATGCTCGGGGTCAAGCAACAAACACCCGATGAGATCGGAGGTGCGCTCCATGACTAAGCGAAAGTTTTCCCTCGCGGGGGATACCGCGTTTGAGACCGTTAAGACGATTTTTGCCATATTGATCGCGCTCGCAATCACCTTTTGTGTGCTTGCGCTGACCTGCGAAAACCCCGTTGCATCGTTTGTGACCATGCTGACCGGCCCGCTGACGAAGCTGCGCTATTTCGGCAATGTTCTGGAATCTATGGTACCGCTGGTATTCTCCGGGCTAGCTTGCTCACTGCTTTTCAGAACGGGGCTATTCAACCTCGGCATCGAAGGAATTTATTACATTGGCGGCGTCATCTGCTCCTATATTGCCTGTCAGGTATTTGGCAACAGCTTTACTCATCCGCTGGTGGCTATTTTAGTTCCCGCGTTGATCGGCGGCTTGCTGATGTTGATTCCCGGCTATCTTAAAGCGAAGTTCAATGCCAATGAACTGGTGACGTCTCTGATGCTCAACTCCATCTATCTTGGCGTAGGACTTTGGTTTATTAAAACGTATCTGAGAGCAACGGACTATTCTTCCACTGCGTCTCCGCTGTTTGTCGATACGGCGAAGTTGCCGTATCTCATCCCCGGTACGCGGGTTACAATCGGTGTTATCCTTGCGGTTGCCGCGGCGCTTTTCATCTATATTCTGCTTTTTAAAACGCGGCTGGGATATCAAATCCGTATGACGGGATTAAATCCAAGCTTTGCCCGCTATTCCGGCATGAATGCAATGAGCCTGTTCTTGCTCGTGCACTTTATCTCCGGTTTCCTGGGCGGCGTTGGAACATCCGTCGAGCTGCTGAGCATTTACTCGCGTTTCAGTTGGGTGGCGTTGCCCGGCCTCGGGTTCAACGGCGCGCTGATGGCAATGATGGGCAAAAACAACCCGATCGGAGTGCTCTTCGTCGCGTTCGGCATCAGCTATTTGCAAATTGGCGCAGAGATCATGAGCCGCAGCACGACCGTGCCGGTCGAGGTGATCTCCATCGTCACCGCCACGCTGGTTCTGCTCATCTCGGCACAATATTTCCTGCGCGGCTGGCGCGAGAAAAAACTGCTGAAGGAGGGACTGCTGCATGTCTGAGTTTTGGAGCGTCATCTTCAGCGAAGAGTTTTTAACGACGGTTGTGCGCGTGCTAGTGCCGCTTCTGTTTGCGAGTATGAGCGCGTATATTGCGGCGTTGGCGGGCATTCCCAACATCGCGGTGGAAGGAATTATGCTTATGAGCGCCCTATTTGCGGTGCTTGGCAGCTACTGGACGCAGTCCTCGTGGCTGGGGTTGCTCATTTCGATTGCCGCGGGGCTCGTCATGGCATTGATCCTAATCCTTTGTACCATCAATATGGGAACCAACCCGATTCTGGTTGGAATCGCGTTAAATACATTCGCATCCTCGTTTACCGTGTTTCTGCTCTATATGTTCACGCAGAACAAAGGCACGAGCGCGTCTCTGGCGTCCATCGTGTTGCCGATTGTCAATGTTCCGATTATAGAAAAGATACCCGTTTTGCGGGCAATCTTATCCGGACAGTATACCGTTACATACCTGTGTATTCTCTGCATGATATTGCTTGCGGTTCTTGTGTATCAAACACCGCTGGGCATGCGAATGAAAGCGGCGGGGCTGGACGAGCGCGCCGCAAAAACGGCGGGTATCGACGTGAACCATGTACGCATCATCGCCGTGCTGATCTCCGGCCTGCTTGCCGCGCTTGGCGGCGCTTATATGACGACCGGCTATCTTTCGATCTTTACCAAAAACATGATTGCCGGGCGCGGGTGGATTGGCATCGCAGCGCAGGCGATGGGCGGAACCAGCATGATCGGCGTTGCGATTACGACATTTGTCTTTTCGCTATTCCAGGCGGTTACCAACGTATTTTCACTCTATGATCTACCTAGCGAATTGATCAATATAATTCCGTACGTAGGCGTCCTGTTGGGCATTATTCTCTTCTCGATCTCCACGTACCGCAGCAGCAAGAAAGGATAACGACCAACGTGCGAATTTTAATAGATTGCGATCCGGGGCATGACGACGTGCTCGCAATACTGCTCGCGCTCGCGCATCCAGAGAAGATGACAATACAAGGGATTACGACGGTAGCCGGAAACAGCACGGTAGAGCATGTGACCGAGAATATTCTGAAAGTACTCGATTTCATCGGCGTATCCATACCTGTGGCGATGGGATGCGCGCGGCCGATTCGCCGCGAGCCGGAGCCGCAACCCATGGCGCACGGCGAAAGCGGCATGGACGGCCCTGTGTTACCGGCGGCAAAGTCAAAGGCAGACCAGCGGCACGCCGTCGTATTTTTGCAGGAAGAGATCATGCGCCAAAGTGAACCCGTTACAATCGTTTCGCTTGCGCCAATGACCAATCTTGCGATGTTGCTTACAACTTATCCGGAGATCAAGCCACATATCAAGCAGATTTGCATGATGGGCGGAAGCTTGCATGGCGGAAACATTCTGCCTCGCTCGGAATTCAATATTTATCACGATCCGGAAGCGGCGAAAATCGTATTTGAAAGCGGTATTCCGATTATTATGAGCGGTCTTGAAGTTTGCGCTGAGGCTAAGACAATGCTCAAAGACTTTGAACCGCTCAAGCACGGCGGACGCGTATCTCGATTGGCTTATGAATTGATGGACTATTACAGCGGATATGCGCGCGAACGCGGCTGGGACTATACCAATGTGTTCGATGCGGTTCCCGTTGCACAGATGATTCAGCCGGAGCTGTTTTCCGGCGCACAATACCGAATTGATATTGAAACGGAAGGCGCGCTCTGCCGCGGTATGACCGTTGCGCAACCTTGCGAAGACTCGTTTCCCGAGCGTTGCGTTACAGTGTTGGAGCATGGCGACGGCATTCGATTCTCCGAATTGATGCTGGATGCGCTGCGGATATTAGATCAAACTCAACCCGATTGACCAAATAAAAAAATCAGGAGGGAATCAATGGCGATTTCGATTTATGAGATTCGAAGCGAGCTTTCTCAGATGCCGCGCGGGCATTCCGCAGCGTTTTTAAACGCGATCGGGGCAGCGCTGGGCGACGTTCTTTCGCAAGTAACGTTGCAGCAATTCATAGAAGAACCATTTGGGTTAATTTACATTTCCTCGGGCGGCAGCGAGGGACTGTTTTTACAGCAGTTTTCCTCCTACGATAAACCCTGTTATCTGCTCACCAGCGGGGACAGCAACTCGCTTGCCGCTTCGATGGAAATTTTGGCATATCTTCGCCAACATGGAAGAAAGGGCGAAATATTGCACGGCGATGTGGACACGATTGCCGAGAGGATTCGCATTCTATCTCGCGCCGCGCGCGCGAAGCAAAAATTGACAGGGCTGCGAATCGGCGTTGTGGGGAACCCTTCCGATTGGCTGATCGCAAGCTCTCTTGACCACGCGGCCTGCGCCGAAAAACTGGGCGTTGAGGTTGTTGATATACCGATGGATGAGTTGCTTGAGGCAAACCGAACCGCGCCGCCCGTTCAAAACGAGTGGACCGAGCGATTGCTCTCCTACGGATATAATCGAACGGAGACTGAGAAAGCGCTTCGCATCTATGATGCGCTGAAACTGTTGGTTTCTCGCCACAACCTCGGAGCGGTGACAGTTCGCTGCTTCGATTTACTGGACAGCGTCTGCACGACCGGCTGTCTTGCCCTTGCGATTCTCAATGCGGAAGGTATCTATGCCGGCTGCGAAGGAGATGTGCCATCCACACTGTCGATGGCGATTTTGGGCGAATTAAGCGGTCTGCCGGTATTCATGTGCAATCCCAGCAGAATTGACACAAAGACTGGGCATATCGTGCTGGCGCATTGCACTCTGCCGGTCAATATGCCGCGCGAAATAACATTGACGACGCACTTTGAATCCGGCATCGGGGTTGCAATCGCGGGAACCATTCCCGAAGGTGTTTGCACGGTGTTTAAAGCTGGATCGGACCTTGCGCGTTTCTATGCCAAGGCGGGCGTGATAGAGAAAAATCTGCGCGAGGCCGCATTGTGCCGCACGCAGATTCAAGTTGCGCTGGATGACATGACCTATTTTCTGACTGATCCGATTCAAAATCATCATATAGTTTGCGCGGGTGATTGGACACGGGAAGCCGAGGAGTTTTTTGCGTTGCTATAAAGCGAAAAATGTCTGGATCGTATGTAAGGGGAAAAGATGAAAAAAACGA
>QKAN01000212.1 GCA_003246365.1 Clostridia bacterium | reverse complement strand
AATATCGTAAAGATACTCGAAAACATATTGCGAGGCATCCGCAACTTCATTTACTATTTCTTGATCTGCAAAAACATAGGCTCTCCATTTGTTTTGAGAGAAAGCTTTGACCCAATCATCTATGGGAAAAAGTTCTCTCAGTGTGATTGAATTGTTGGCCTCGCCTAGCGCTCTAATTTTACAAGTCAACCCTTCTTTAAAAGCAGGAGCCTTGGGTATGCATAGCCAAATTTGGCTTCTTTTAATCGAGATTTTCCCTTGACTATTCACATAATCAATAATCTCATTTGTAATTTTTTCGATTTCATCTGGCTCTTCTTCCAATTGCATGATTTTCCATAGTTTGTGTTTATTCTTCTCAATTGTCCGCGCTGAGATTATTAAAGCTCTATGTGGTAAATTTCTATACGCTATCCTTGTAAGATAATTCATCATCTGGTCAGACATCATACATTCTTCTGATGGGCAACAGAGTCTGTCATCGGCAAAATATAGATAGTCTGAAGGAGTAAGAAGTTTACCCAATTTGTTATACTCACCTATAACACTTTTCATCAAACATCCCGCAGCTAGAACTTTCTGATGATGGTAAATTGAGTTTGCTAAATACATTTTATTGAAGACAATTTGCTCCAATGTAACTGCGCCACTTATATCTACGCTTAGTCGAAATGTATTAGTGTCATCTTCCAGAACACGAATCGTGTATAGTAGTCTAGACATATCCAACGCCATGTGTAAACCAGTAGCATGTGAATCTCTTAAAATGTAATCTAACTTATCAGCATCAAATGCGCCGTTAATCAATTCAACTAAAAACGCCTTCCTTTTATCAGATATATGTCCAACTATGATTTCTCCAACAAAATCTAGATCAACCTCAATACCGTACTCTACTTTTATAATCAGTTCGTTAAAACGCTTCAATGCTGGACTAGTCGCAATAAAGTAAGAAAGCATTTCATGTGCACTTGCACCGCTAAATACACCGTTCTCTTCTTTTATCTCTTTCAATAATGGTTTATATACTTGTTCAGAAAGATGCGAAAAAGGGCCATGTCCACAATCATGTAGAATGGCAGCTATGCGGCAATGAATACGAGCATATTCACAACTAATTTTAGTATCTTTTAGAGCATCATCTATATTTTGAAAAAGCGCATCTATCATGTTACCTACCATCGCGGTAACCCCAATAGTATGCTCAAATCTATTATGGTTTCCAGATGGAAACGCTAACGGTGCAACATCTATTTGCGAAACTCTTCGTAATCTTTGAACGATTGGAAGGTCAATAAATGCTACTTCATACGGTGTAAACCGATTGGTTCCTAAAATTGCATCGTGGATAACTTTTGATGATTGAATTTTGTAATGTGGATGTTTATCAAGCGCTGATTGAACATATTGGTTTACTTGCTCGGATAACACCTCAGCTTCTTTTGACAAGTCCATTTGATTAGTTACCCCTTACATCCCGTATGTTTCTCTTAGCTCTTTCCCCATTTGTCTTATTGTGTCCTGCATTACATTGTCGAATTTTTGAAATGCTTCTCCTAGTACTTCCTTTTTTAATTGAATATTATAATGGTCATAACTAGGATTCCCGGTTGATAATACTGTTGATGTCTCAAGTCGAAATAAAACATCTGCTAAATCTTCTGAATATGGAATAATACTTGACTTGTCAAAAATGAACCTAAACTGTTTAGGTATATCGTAATGCGATTGCAAATTAAAAATAGCCTTAAATAAATCGCTAGGCTGTTTTTTAATCGTATCCTCATCAATTGAGTACATAAGTGCCATTACGTACTCATCTATAGTAACCCTAGATTCTAACTCTTTCTTTAAATCTGCTAACATAATATTCCCCCAGCAAACATTGTCCGCTCTTAATAATCACTTTGCTTAACGCGATAGGCTTTATCGCATCGAATAAAGTGATAAAACATTAGCACATGAATTCTTCTGATAATTACATCTTAAACAAGGTTCGCATATATATTCTAGACTTACAATTTGTAATTGTCAATAGCCTTACTCATACACCGACTCGACCGAGGCCACACCTTCGATGCGGGAAAGCCCCTCCATCAAGGGCGCAAGATTTTCGCGATCCGGCAGGGTCAAATGCGCGTAGACATGCCGCTTGAGATTCTTTGTGTCGATGGCGAAGCTGAACTCGTCGATCACGCAGCCCATGCGCTCCAGATCCTCCTGCAGATGTACAATGCTCTGTCCTTCCATCGACAGCACGATTTGCAGCACGAGTCGATTCGCCTTTTGTCTGCGGCTGTGCGCCATTGTGCGCAGCACGCGCAATACGATGAGAATCAGAACCGTGGTCGCGACCGCGACCATATAGTTGCCGGTTCCTACCGCGAGACCCACGCAGGAAACGCACCACAGGCTGCTTGCCGTGGTGAGTCCGCGCACAGAGATCCCCTCTTTGATGATGGTGCCCGCGCAGAGAAAACCGATGCCGCTGACCACTTGCGCGCCGATGCGCGCGGGATCGATGCTCGATCTCGGAAACCGCGACATCAAAAACTCTCCGCTGCACATCACGAGCGCCGCGCCGATGGCGACGAGAATATGTGTGCGCATGCCGGCGTTGCGCTGAACATGCTCGCGCTCATAGCCAATGATACCCGCAAGTACAGCCGCGAGCGCAACGCGCACGAGCATGGAGAGCGCCTGCAGCCAATCGATGGAGAAATCCAGCATTGAAGCACTCCTTTCGATAGATCCTGTGTCCGTTTATTCGTCGGGATTCATGTAAATGATATGTATATTATACCCGTAATCTGCGTTTCGGCAAACACCTGATGTAAAATCGATCTGTCTAGGCGGATGATCGATGCATCCCATTATACAACACGATACTATTTATGCAGCACCGCCGCATAATCTTGCGCGAGTCGTGCAAAAACCGACAGATTGACAGAACCCAATTACCCCCATACAATGGAAACAAATATGTGATTTGTTTGATGAGGAGGTGATCATGTGCCGGATCAAAAACGAACGTCTTTCAAACCTAAGACGGAAGATTTTTTGCAGATCTTGTTCCGTACAAGCCCGGATGCCGCGCTCGTGACCACCATATCGGACAGAACGATTCGCATGGTCAACGATAGCTTTACCCGCCTGACGGGGTTCACCGCGGAGGAAGCCACTGGCAGCACCACAACCGGACTGAATCTGTATGTTGATGCAGCCGATCAATCGCGGCTTTATCAAATCGCAGAACAGCAGGGTAAGATAGAAAACGAAGTCGTCGATTTCAGGCGAAAAGACGGCAGCCTGTTCCGCGGGATGGTCAATGCAGTGCTGTTCCGTTCGAGTGAGGAAGCCTATATCGCAACGCACGTGCGCGATCTGACGCGGGAACTCCAGCAGCAGCGTGAAAGCGAGAAGAAGGACGAAGAGTACCGCAGACTGTTTGAAACCATGCTGCAAGGAGTGGTGTATCAAAACACCGACGGCAAGATCATTTCCGCAAACCCTGCCGCAGAACGCATGCTTGGCCTGTCGCACGAAGAGCTTTTGACCCGATCTTCCTTCGATTTGCAATGGAACATCATCAACGAGGACGGATCACCTCTTTCGGGCAGCGAGCACACCACCATGGTTGCGCTGCGCACCAAGAAACCGAGCGGCCCGCGCATCATGGGTGTATACAACGCCGTTCTTAAGGATTATATCTGGCTTTCCGTCAGCGCGACGCCACTGTTTCGGGAAGGCGAGACGGAGCCGTATCAAGTCTACGTCGTCATGAACGATATCACGGCCGAGCGCAAAGCACAGGAAAGCTATCGTCTGCTGTTCCATAAGATGCTGGATGGCTTTGCGCTGCATGAAATCATCTGCGATGCTTCCGGCAAACCTGTCGACTATCGCTATCTTGCGATCAATCCTGCATTTGAACAGATGACAGGGCTGAACGCCGACGATCTCATCGGGAGAACAATTAAAGAGGCATTGCCAGGTACGGAGCAGTATTGGATCGACACCTATGGTCATGTCGCGCTCACAGGCGAGGCGATCTCGTTTCAAAACTATTCCGCCTCACTCGATAAATACTTCCAGGTGACGGCTTACCGGCCCGCACCAATGCAGTTTGCGTGCTCGTTTTCGGACATCACGGAGCAAACTCGCTTTCAGCAGGAACGCGAAGCAACCCGCGAGCAGATCGATCGCCTCGCGCATATCTGCGATGCTGCGCCGGGTCTCATCATCGTGTCTGATTATACGGGTAAGATTCTCTACGCAAACGATCACGCATGTCATCTGCACCACTATACAAAAGATGAATTCTCCGGCATGCAGATTGACGATCTGGTTTCAGCGCAGACAAGCGAAGAAAACAAAAAACGTGCTCAGTTGCTGCGGCAGCAGGATGAGCTTACGTTTGAGGTAATCCATTACACACGAGAGAAAACACCCATTCCGCTGCTGATCTATGCGCGGCGGTTTCAATGGGACGGCGAATCAGCGGTGCTTAGCATCGGCACCGATATGACGCAGCTGCAAGAGGCGGAGCTTACGCTCAAGCGCAGTCTCGAACAAAACCAGCGTATCCTCGACAACCTGCAGGACGGATTCTATCAGTCGAAGTTCGACGGGACGCTGTTGATGCTCAATCCGCGCATGGCGGAGATGTACGGCTTCCCTTCGGTCGAGGAGATGCTGCGAGTCAACGCAAAGACACTCTATTTTGATGTGAATGATCGCGTTGCCATGCTTGAAAAACTGCATGCGGACGGCAAGGTTACAAACTACGTTTGCAGAGGAAAGCGCGGCGACGGTTCACTCGTATGGGTCTCGATGCATGTGCAGTATCTGAAAGATGCAGCGGGGGAAATCATCGGCTCCGAGGGACTGATTCGCGATATTACGGAGCGCCAGCAGATGGAGCAGGAGATTCAGCTGCAGCACGAGTCTCTGCTTGCATCCAACGAAATTCTCAAAAAGCGACTGGAACAATCCATCAACGCCATCAGCATGATCGGCGAACTGCGGGATGTGTACACCGCAGGACATCAGCGGCGCGTGCGCCAGCTTGCCTGCGAGATCGGCAGACGATGCGGTCTTTCCGAAGAGGCGATTTCAAACCTCTCTTACGGCGCGCTGATTCACGACATCGGCAAGATCAAAATCGCGTCGGATATTCTCAACAAGCCCGGCAAGATCACCAATCTCGAATATCAGATTTTGCAAACGCACGCAGAATACAGCTACAGCATTGTGCGAGAGATGGATCTGCCGAACGAAATCCTCACGATGATTCACCAGCATCACGAGCGTCTCGACGGTTCCGGCTACCCCAACCAGCTTGCAGGTGACCAGATCATACTCGAAAGCCGCATTCTCGCCGTTGCCGACGTCGTAGAGGCGATGACCTCGCATCGACCGTATCGTCCCGCGCTCGGCATCGACGCGGCGCTTGCCGAAATCGAATCCGGCAGAGGCGTCAAGTATGACGCGGCAATCGTGGATCATTGCGTTTCGCTGTTCCGCGAGCAAGGCTTTGTGTTTCAGGCAGACCCTGATACCTGATATTGACCAAGCCGATTTCATCATATTTCAGCGATAGAACGAACAAATCAAAAGACCCGGACGGAAAGCCGCTCGGGTCTTGTTATTATGGATCAAAATTTACGAAAAGCAGATGATATCGCTGGAAGAGCGGCCTCCGTTGGTCGGCTGGTTGACCAGCGCGCCTTGAAAAACCATCATCGCGGTGGCCCCGCCGTCCAGATTGTAGGCGGTCTCACACCCCAGCGAAACAAACGTCTGCGCCAGCTCATCCAGCGTCATGCCAGCCGAATAACCTTTTTGCCGTCCATCCACCACGATGAAACAGTAGTGCCCCGGTTCATAGTAGCCGATTGCGCTGCGCGGATTCTTCACCCTGACGTTGCTGCCGGATGTATCGCTGGCGGTGCCGTTTTCTACCAGCGCGGGGCCGAACGACCACGCCTGCCAAACGGTTTCGTCGATGGTATCGATAGAAGAGAATGCGCCTTTTTTGTAGATCTGCATCGTTCCATCCGTTCGCAGGATGCAGACATCGTTGCTCATCACATCGCGATAGAGCTGACCGTTTCGGACGACCACGCCCTCTTTATGCGCGCTGTAATAGTCTCCCGTGACCGCAAACGTTGCTTTCGTGCGGTTTGCGATGTCGAGCGGCATCTCATGCTGCCCTGTGCCGTACGTATTTTTTGCCAATGCAGTTTGGAACGCGTCAATATTTTTCACCCACACGTCGGCGACGAAATAGGTGGCGTTGTACGCCTGTTCGCGGCGGATCGCGATGCGTACCGTATCGGTTTGATAGCTATACAGCGCACCAACGCCCGTGTCCTGCGACGGGAACGTTGCGGAAAAGTCTCCTGGGATAACAAACTGCTCTGTTTCCTGCGGGGTATCCGACTCATCACTATCCGTCTCCCCATCCGCAATCGCGGACTCAATAATAGCAGGCGTCGGCGTAATACTTGGCGGCGTGGATGCGGTCTCGCTGCTGGACATCACGATAACTGACTGCGTACCAACCTCGCTGGAGAGCGCGGCAGCCTGATGTCTATTGGATCTGGAGACGAGAATCAACGAGACCAAAATCAACGTGAAGAATACGAAAATCACGATGTCCAATACGACAACTCCCGCAAAGGACAACCTTACTTTTCTTTTCTTCCTGCGACCTGCCATGCATTTTTTCCCCCTGTCAGAGCAATCTTATGCCCGGCGGATGAGAAACGCTTGTGTGTTTCATGAGAATTGGATGAAAACAGCCGTCTTGCGGCCTTGCGAATCACATTCTCATGCAATCTTCATGTAAAACAACAAAAAAATGGCATATAATAAACCTGAACACATTGGTTCAGTACAATCACAGTTGTAACGATGCAAAGGCGGAATACTATGCGACTATTGATCGTTGAGGACGAGTCCGAGATTGTTCGCTTTCTCAAGCTGGAACTGGAGCACGAAGGCTATCAGGTCGAAAGCTGC
>QKAN01000149.1 GCA_003246365.1 Clostridia bacterium | reverse complement strand
GACGGGTTAACACACCTTGTCGAAGGTGATCTGATTATCGTTCCGAAAGGCGTTCTGCATCGGCCGGTTTGCACAACGCTTATGAAATGTCTTCTGATTGATCTGGACGGTACACTAACCCGCGAGAACATGGGCGGCGCATACGATAAAACTTAATTCATTAAACAAACAAAACGTAATTAGGATTATTACGTATCTAGAACCCAGAAAAACATTGTATAATGCGAGAAAGCGTCTGATTCATCTGAAATATAAAAAGGCAGTTTTTCGAATCGGTTATGTGGGTGTTCATCATTCTCTTTCTCTTATTAGGCGTTATCTCCATCTTGTTTCCAAAGGTAACGCGTTTCCTGTATTCTTGGGATTCCGTTTGGTATCTGGGAAAGAAGCTGACGCTGAAACAAATCCGGTTGATTGGATTGGCCTATCTTGGCGTTGCGGTCGTACTATTCTTGATTTTCATGTTTTGCAACGGCTAATTTTCGGTGATATTTCTTTGCACGTTTTTTCGCTGCATTCCCCATCCCTCGAACCATATTTGTTTCATAAATATTCAAAATATAATCGACATAATCTTAATATGTGTTAAAATTTGAGTATCTCTTCGTAAAAGATCAGATGAAAATCTTAGTTTCAATTGAAGTAGCGAATATTGTATTCATTTTTCGAGATGTTGGAAGGAGACAGGCGATTCGTGGAACTTGCTTATCTGTTTATCGTTGGTAGTTCACTTGCGTTTTTATTTGTCGTTTTAGTCTATGCGTTAAAAAACCGATCTGTCGCCGGTTCAAAGGCGTTTCTGTTGCAAATCATATGCGTCACGATCTGGTCAGTCGGTTCATTACTTGAGATGCTTTCCGCAAGTGAGCAATCCATGCTTCTCTGGCGAAACATTGAACAGATTGGCATATTCTTACTTCCCGTTGCCTTTGTTTACTTTTCGTTGGATTATGCCCACTACGACAAACTGAAAAAATATCTGCCGTTTCTTCTGATTATTTCTGTTACCGCTATTGTTTTAATCTTTACGGATTCAAAAACGCACATCATGCGCAATGGCTATATCATCAGCTATAGCCCGCTCTTCGGAAAAGCATTGTCAGTTTCGCAAACTACTACCGGAAAAGTACTTGTCGCATATAATTATTTACTTGCGTTAATTTCGCTGGTGATTTTGTTTGTCTTTTCCAGGCAGGTAAACAGAAGCATGCGCCGACAGGTCATGCTTACGTTCCTCGCCACCGGTCTCGTATTTTTTCTTAGCTTCTTAAAAGCCGCTTTTCTGGAAGGTACCAGCATCAACATTCCGATTGTAACCATTTACCTCCCCGGCGGATTAATTCTGTTTTACAATCTCTATCGAAACGATTTCTTCCGTGTTTCACCGATTGCAAGAGATAAGATTTTCGACGTCATTGAAATGGGTATTATCGTAACGGATCGATCCGGTATGATCGCCGATATCAATCCTAGCGCAACGCAGATTCTTCAGTCATGCTTTTCCGTTGATACGAAACTTTCAGGAAAAAAGATGGAAGAAATGTTTGCGACCTACCCTGAATGGATTGAAATGACGAAAACATTCAGCGCGGGAGAAATTGAACTGAAACTCGAAAACGATCGTCTTTGCTATATCCATATCCTTGTTTATCCTCTCCAGTCTAACAGAGGCGTATCCATCGGCTCGGTCACCATTATGCGCGACGTTACTGTTTTGCGCATGCAGGAATTCGCCCTGAAAGCGAAAGCGGAAACCGACAGTTTAACAGGGCTGATGAACAGAGACAGCTTTATGGCTGCGTTTCAACAAAAGCTAAAAGATGCTGCACAAAATGGCGAGCATATTTCAGTGTTGATGATGGACTTGGACAAATTTAAGGACATTAACGATACCTGCGGGCACAACAGCGGAGATCGCGTGTTGCAAGCATTTGCCGAAGTTTTAAAAACTGTACTTCGTCACGAAGACGCAATAGCGCGTTTCGGCGGCGATGAGTTTGTTGCCATTCTTCCCGGCGTTGCAAAAAAAGAGGCAAACGAAATCGCAGGACGTATTCTCAACGCCGTCAATCGTAAAGTTGTTGTTCTGGAAAACGGAACTGAAATCCAGCTGCGACTCAGCATCGGCATATGCGACAATGAAACCATAACATCAGAAGAAACAATGCTGAAATTCGCCGATCGCGCGATGTATGCGGCGAAAAATAATTCCGGCAACCGTTCCATGACATGCGAATAATGTGAAAAGACCGGGATAAATCCAAATTGAGCGTTTCTTCCAATGATTAAAGTGCAAAAAATGGAAATTTTATACAGTTTTACATCAAAATTCAGTCTGCATTATTATTAGGCTTTTATGCATATTTATTCTTTATTGTCTAGTTTTTTCTCTTGTAAAGCCATTTCTTTAGATTTTTTTACTTAATTTTCTTTATAATGATAGATTATATAGTGACAACGCGGTATATCTATGCTATTTTAATGCAAACGATGGAGTTGAAATGTTCAGCTCCTATTTTTTTAGGAGGATCGGATTTTATGAAGAAAATATTTGCACTTGCGATCGCCGTGATGATGCTGCTTTCCATGGCAGCGTGCACCGCGAAAGAAGCAACCGAAGAAGCCGTTGCTTCCACCGAAGCTGTTGCCGCCAGCACGATTGATATGAGTGGTGTTACGCTCATGCAGGATGGCGTTCTGACCGTCGGTATGGAAATCGGCTATCCCCCGTTTGAGGATTTTGCTGAAGACGGAACCACCCCGATCGGCTATGACGTAGATTTTGCCAACGCCCTTGGCGAAAAGCTCGGCTTGACCATCAACTTTGTTAACACCGCTTGGGATGGCATTTTCCAAGGCATCGGTGTGAACTATGACTGCGTTATCTCCGCCGTCACGATCACCGACGAGCGCATGGAATCCATGCTCTTCTCTGATCCGTACATCAACAACTATCAGGCAGTCGTTGTCAAGGCCGACTATGCCGGCACGATCAGCAGCTTCCTCGATCTGGATGGTCTCGCAATTGCGGTTCAGAAAGAAACCACCTCTGACATCCTCATGTCCGACTATGTCAGCACCGGTTCCATGACCTGCACCATCTCCGCCAACGAAAAAGTTACCACCTGCTTCACGCAGCTTGAGAACGGCGAAGTTGACGCGGTTGTCGTAGACTCCACCGTTGCGGACGGCTATCTCGCATCCAATCCGGACAAGTTCGTCAAAGCCTTCCAGGATGAGAGCGAACCGGAACAGTTTGGCGTCGCCATGGCGCTTGAAAACACAGCTCTGCAGTCCGCGATCAACGAAGCGATTGCGCAGCTCACAGCAGAAGGTTTCTTTGAAGAGAACGTTGCTTACTGGTTCGGCAACTAATTGTTTACCGGCCAACCGTAAATAAAAAATAAGCGAGATAAAATGAGTAGATTCAAAAAACTCGTTCAAATCAAAAACTGGAAACAGTCGTCAAAAACAGTCGCCATAATCATTATGGCGACTGTGGCGCTTGTTTCTGTTCTCTCGGCGATCAATGTATCGGAGCAGGACATGATGGATTTTGCCTCCTCCGATGTGAAACAGATGATCGAGGAAGAGAAAGACAGCAGCAGAAAATACCTGACCATCACGTATAACGACCTTGGAGTCGTTAGCTACATCTCCTTTACAACTTCTGGCGCGAAGGCGATTAAGGAATCCTACGTCGCTTTTGCCGGATCGATCTACAGTGCGGATGAAGGCGCAGGCAAATTCGCAGGGCAGATGGTCAACTACACCTACCGCATGCTCGGCTCGGGTGAAAACCTGCTGCACGGCGTGAAACTCACGCTCTTGCTTACGACGCTGTCGATGATCATCGGCGCGGTGCTGAGCGTTTTTCTTGCACTCGGCAAGATCTCAGAAAACAAACTCATCAGCAAAATCAGCAGCGGATATATCTTCTTTTTCCGCGGTACGCCTTTGTTGATTCAGTTGTTTGTTGTGTATTTTTCCGTGCCTGTCATCTTCGATTTTTCCTGGCGTGGTCTGTTTGCGGCGGGTGATCCGGAAGCGGTGTACAAAGGTGCTTTCATCGCGGCTTTAATCGCGTTTTCGCTGAACTCCGCCGCCTATTGCGCGGAAATTGTTCGCGCGGCGATCCAGTCGATCGATAAAGGTCAGAATGAAGCGTCGAAAGCGCTGGGCATGAGTTACGGGCAGATGATGCGAACCATCATCATCCCGCAGTCGATCCGTAGAATGATTCCTCCGCTCTGTAACGAATTTGTTATGATGATTAAAGACGTATCCCTCGTTTTCGCCATCTCGCTGATGGATATTACGACGATTTCTAAAACCATTATGACAAGCGAAGGAAATTATCTTGTGTTTATTCCCGCATTGCTGATTTATTTGGTCATAACGGCAATTTTCACATTCATCTTCGGCAAGATTGAAAAACGACTTTCGATATATGAATAGGATGCGCAAATGAGCGATTATCAGTATATTATCAGAACAGAAAATCTGTATAAGAGCTTCGGGTCACTCGAAGTTCTGAAAGATATCAATCTTTCCGTTAAAAAAGGTGAAGTGATCTGCATCATCGGGCCTTCCGGCGCGGGCAAATCCACCTATCTCCGCTCCCTCAATCAGTTGGAGAAAATCACAAGCGGTAAGATTTATATCAAGGACGAACTGTTTCTTCATCGGGAACACAACAGAACAATTCACCGCGTAGAGGCGGACGCGCAGAAAGCGATGCTCCTTGAAATGGGCATGGTATTCCAGCGTTTCAATCTCTTCCCGCATAAAACCGTACTCGAAAATGTTATGATTGCGCAGGTTCTTGTACGCAAAAAGTCCAATGCGGACGCTCGAAAACTCGCGGTGGAAATCATCGACCGTGTTGGTTTGTCGGATAAACTAGACGTTTATCCAAGCAAGCTCTCCGGCGGCCAACAGCAGCGTGTCGCAATTGCGCGCGCACTCGCCATGGAACCGGAAATCATGTTGTTCGATGAGCCAACCAGTGCGCTTGACCCAGAGTTGGTCGGAGAAGTGCTAAACGTTATGAAAGGCCTTGCAAAACAAGGCATGACGATGCTCTGCGTTACCCACGAAATGGGTTTTGCCAGAGAAGTGGCAGATCGCGTCGTCTTTATGGCGGACGGTATGATTTTAGAAGAGGGTTCGCCGAAGGAACTCTTCGATCATCCCACCAATGAAAAAGCAATCAGCTTCCTCAGAAGCGTACTATAATCCTCAAAATTGGTACAGCAAGCAGGAGTCGCACATTGTTGGCGGCTCCTGCTTTTGTATGTCGGCCAATCTATCAGAAGTAATATCAACACGCCCTATAATATGATACACTTCATATGTAAGAATACTTCCGACTTACGCTGTTTCAATAGATAGCCGGAACATATGGTTTTGGAGGATTATGAACAATACCGCATTTTGGGAAGCTCTGGATACTTTGATCACAGAATCCGAAATTGTGATTGACCGTCCAAAAGGAAGTCGTCATCCACGCCATGGTTTTGTTTACGAGATCGATTATGGCTATTTGTCGAACACAACCTCTATGGATGCCGGAGGAATAGACGTTTGGCGCGGCAGTAAAGCAGAGCATGTTTGTAATGCTGTTATCTGCACGGTAGACCTCCTAAAGAGAGATTCTGAAATCAAAATGCTGCTTGGGTGCACTGATTCAGAGATAGAAACAATATTGTGTTTTCATAATAATTCGCAGTACATGAAAGGTATTCTGGTTCGTAGGCCACAGGCGGAAATCTAAATCGATTTGGCTTAACACTGTTTCTTTAAAAAATCCAGAAGGGAGCGATCAGCGTATGTCCAACTCAATATCACTTGAGACCAACCGTTTAACCATCCGTACCCTATTACCCGCGGACAGCGAAGCACTCTTTCGGTATCGCGCTATGCCAGAGGTTTATCAGTTTCAATCATGGCATCCAAAGACAATTGATGAGGTAAAAGCATTTCTTTTAGAAAATGAGCGTGTTGTTCCGCACACGCCGGATACATGGCTGCAATTAGCCATCTGCCTGAAAAACGGTATGTTGATTGGCGATATTGGCGTACACTTTATCGATGCAGATCAGATCGAAATCGGGTACACCCTCTCCCCTGATCAACAAGGAAACGGATACGCAACGGAAGCGGTGAAAGAGTTTATCCGGTTTGCGTTTTCCGACTGGAACAAGCATCGAATTACTGCGTCCGTCGATCCGAAAAACTGGAAATCGATTCGGCTTTTAGAACGGCTTGGTTTCCGAAAAGAAGCGCACTTTCTTTTGAGTATTCGTATCAACGACAATTGGGTTGACGATTGCGTTTATGCGCTGCTCAAAGAAGAATGGCTGCGTGTTTAAACAGTGATTTATTCTTTATTGGAGGAACGGTTTAAAATGCAATTTGAAGTCAGAGAAGCGTATGATCAGATTGAGGACGTTGAGACATTATTTCAGGAATATACAGTGTCAATCGGCATCGATCTTACATATCAGCATTACTCCGAAGAGCTCTCCGCCCTTCCGGGGAAATATGCCGAACCAGACGGAAGATTGTATCTTGCTTTTGTCGACAATGTTGCCGTTGGTTGCGTGGCGTTGCGGCGTTTTGATGCGCAGCGCGCCGAGATGAAGCGACTATATGTAAGGCCGGGGAATCGTGGCTTAAAGATTGGAAAACACTTGCCGAACGTATCATTCGCGAAGCAAAATCCATTGGATATCAGGCAATATTGTTAGATACGCTTGATTCGATGGATCGTGCCCTGCAACTTTACCGCTCGTTGGGATTCGAGACAATCGACCCGTATTACGAAAGCCCGATTAAAAACACGGTCTTCTTGCAGCTCTCGCTATAGTTTGCAAACTAATTTCGATCCTCGTTTGCTCATTGCACGAGGAAAGTTTTCATTTCCTGCAGAACCATCGGGTTAAAGCATTCCCTTTAAAATACGTTCTCTGAGGTTCTTTCAGGTAATGTAAATTAATAACATCAGAAAATCACCTGATTATGCGCGTAACATTGAACCAAAGAATGCAGTAATGGAGATATGATGAGACTGATTCAAGCTTATTCTCAACCAGACTTAGCAGCTATACAGAAAGCACGGGCATTGCAAGAA
>QKAN01000125.1 GCA_003246365.1 Clostridia bacterium | reverse complement strand
AAAGCTCGCGCATACATCAAGGCGCACCGCACCGCGACTGCAACGGTGGACTTCGAGTTTTAATCGAAAACGGTTTTTTAATGCAACTGAATAACACAGGACAACAGGAGCGAAATTATGTTGAAATACATTGTTCTGTTCAAGTTTCGGGATCCGGAGGAGTGTCTGCCGACTGTGATCGAAAAGCTGCACGGGATGGTAGGTAAGATTCCGGAGATTCTGTCGATGGAGACCGGCGCGGATATATGGCATAACGGCGAGCGCAGCTATGACCTTGCGCTGACTTGCACCTTTGCCGATTTGGACGCCATCGCGGTTTACGACAAGCACCCCGCGCATGAAGAAGCGCGGGAATATATCTATGCGCACCGCATTGACGGAAAAACCGTCGTATACGAAATGCAATAAGCACGCCTACAGCAACCAACACCGCGGCAAAAACCGCAACAAAAAAATGAACGAGTTTAAACTAGTATCCGAATATCAACCCGCCGGAGATCAGCCGCAGGCAATTGAACGGCTCTCCGAGGGTGTTCTGCGCGGCGACGAGGCGCAGGTGCTGCTCGGTGTAACCGGCAGCGGAAAAACCTATACCATGGCGAAGGTGATCGAGCGTGTGCAGAAGCCCACGCTTGTTATCGCGCACAACAAAACACTCGCAGCGCAGCTCTGTTCCGAGTTTCGGGAGTTTTTTCCCGACAGCGCGGTGGAATATTTCGTGAGTTATTACGACTATTATCAACCGGAAGCGTATATCCCCGCGTCGGACACCTATATCGAAAAAACGACCGCCATCAACGAAGAGATCGACCGCCTGCGCTACAGCGCGACGAGTTCGCTCAACGAACGGCGGGACGTCATCATCGTCGCTTCCGTTTCCTGCATTTATGCGCTCGGCGATCCGGAAGAATATATGCGCATGTCCGTTTCCCTGCGAAAGGGCATGCAGATCAGCCGCGAAGAAGTCGTGCGCAAACTCGTCGATATTCAGTTTCAGCGCAACGACATCGATTTTTCGCGCGGTACCTTCCGCGCGCGCGGAGACGTGCTGGACATCTTCCCTGTATCCAGTGCAGGAACTGCTGTTCGGGTCGAGTTCTTTGGCGACGAAGTTGACCGCATTGTGGAGATCAACTCGCTCACGGGGGAAATTCTAGGCGAGCGCGCGCATATCGCCGTCTTCCCCGCGTCGCACTATGCCACGAGCCGCGACAAGCTGAATGCGGCAATTGATGTTATTTGGGACGACGCGCTCAAACGCCGGGACGAGTTTAAGAGCATGGACCGCCTCATCGAGGCGCAGCGCATTGAGCAGCGGACGCAGTACGATATTGAGATGATGCGCGAAATCGGCTATTGCAACGGCATCGAAAACTATTCGCGCTATTTCGACGGGCGCAAACCCGGGCAGCCGCCGTTTACGCTGATCGATTATTTCCCAAAGGACTTTTTGCTCTTTATCGACGAAAGCCACGTGACCATTCCGCAAATCGGGGCGATGTACCGCGGCGACCTTGCGCGGAAGTCCTCGCTGGTGGACTACGGATTCCGTATTCCGAGCGCATTTGACAATCGTCCTTTGAAATTTCCGGAATTTGAGGCCAGAATTCCGCAGATGATCTGCGTTTCCGCAACGCCGGCGGAATATGAAATGAAACGTTCCACACAGGTTGTGGAGCAAATCATTCGTCCAACAGGCCTGATTGATCCGGAAGTGGAGGTTCGACCCGTAAAAGGGCAGATTGACGACCTGCTCGGGGAGGTGCGCAAACAAGCGCAAAAAGGCTACCGCACGCTGGTTACAACACTGACCAAGCGCATGGCGGAAGACCTCACCGAATATCTCGACGGCATGGGCGTTCGCGTGCGGTATATGCACGCAGATATTGAAACCATCGAGCGCATGGAGATCATCCGCGATCTGCGATTGGGTGAATTTGACGTACTTGTGGGGATCAACTTGCTCCGCGAAGGATTGGATTTGCCGGAAGTGGGGCTTGTTGCGATTCTGGACGCGGATAAAGAAGGGTTTCTGCGCTCCTCCACCAGTCTTGTGCAGACCATTGGCCGCGCGGCGCGAAATGTGGAAGGCAAAGTCGTTCTTTATGCGGATGTCGTCACGCCGTCCATGCAGTATGCAATGGACGAAACGAACCGCCGCCGGAACATTCAGCAGGCGTTCAACGAGGAACACGGCATCACGCCGCAGAGCGTAAAAAAAGCCGTGCGCCAAACGCTGTTGATTACGACGAAGGTGCAGGATGCCGACGAGCAGATGACCGCGGAGGAGAAAGCCACCCGCGTAAAGATGTTGACCGACGAGATGCGCGCCGCCGCGCGGGAGTTGGAATTCGAGCACGCGGCGAAACTGCGCGACGAGATACGCAAACTCTCCGGCGAGGAAGCGCTGGAACGCGCCGCGAAACCAAAGCCCGGCACCATCGGCGCAAAGAAGCGAAACAAAGGCAGATCAAGAAAATAATACAAATAAAAAACGGGAGCGTTCGCTCCCGTTTTTTTTGTTCATTATGGTGCAGGCGTTGTCGTTGCGTCCGGCGCGGGGGTTGCCGTCGGCACATACGTCCATTCCGGCTCGATGTACTCGTATACTTTGCGTAGGCCGATATCCGAATCCATGTGGCGGTTGACGTCGTTTTCCGTGAGCATAAAGTGCATGCCGTCGCAGGCGGTTTCGTAATAGAACCCCCACTGGAATCCGGCGCGGTAAAACGCCAGTTCATACAGCAGATAGTTGACGATGGTTTTCGGCACACCCTTATATTGGCTGGTATAGCTGCCGTCGTAGGTAAAGTCGTAATATTGCTGCCCGTTGCTGTCGGTCTTGATGCCGTTATAGACGAGGTGAGTTCGTACATCGCCGCCTATCAAATCATGATTTGATAGGATATTGTGGTTCGGGTACATGCCGTCGTTTACGTCAATTGCCGTTCCTAGCGTATGGTGGCTAACATAGCGCATGTTGGATTGAAACCGCGGAACATATGCCGCCTCTTCTTCAATCAGGTCTTTCAGCAAAAGCAGCTTTCCGGCGGTCGTTTTTCCGGTGCTTGCGTTGACGCAGGTAACGCGCAAGTAGGTGTTTTCCAGATAATGGTTCGCTGCCTCAAAATAAGGCAACGCGTATTGATGGACACGCCCAAGGCTGGATTCGATAATGTTTGTGTTTCGCCAGTCGTTTTCTGTTGCGATGCTGCGCGAGTCCTTGAGCGAATAGTGGAAGACAAACAAGTCCGTATTGCCGCCGAAAAACCGCAGTGCTTCGTAATAGTTGTCGTCAAATTTGTTTTGTGTTAGGATGAGCCGCTTGGTGTCTACGATACTGCAATTCACAGAGAGCAGAACGACAGGGTCCGGCTGCGCAACGGTCGCTGCCGTGAGCGTGAAGGTATAGCGCCCCGCGCGAAGATTGCTGATGTCAAACAGCGTATCAAGCGATATTTCTTCCAGCGGCAGCGTGCTGTTTTCCAGCGAATACGCGGTTATGTTTGCATCCGGATCAAACGTTACGGTTTTCTTCATTGCGGCGCTGTCCCAGTTCGGAACAAAATTTGCCGATACGCTGATCAACGGACTGTCGGTATAGATTGAACCATGCAGGTTGAAATCCAGATCTTTCTGCAGCTCCTCGCCCTCCTGAAGCGGCGGAACCTCAAGACACTGCTGATACTGTATGCCATCGTGACCCACGGGCAGTTGTCCCGTGCCGCTGGCAACCTGCAGCATTGCGATCGTAGCTTTTTTCAGAAAACCCTGTCGGGCGGCGTGCGCCAGCGCGGTGTTCCAATATTGCACTGCGGCGCAGTCCGCGCCCGCGCGGAGCATTTTTGCGGCGTTGGCGGCCGTCGCGTCGGACAGCGGATCGTCATACATCTGCGTGACTGCGGGCGCCGCGGCGCAGTTTAGCTTGTCGTTTAGTTCATCGGTTGTGATGAGGCGGAGCTGCGCGGGTAAAACAAACCCGAAGTTACCGCCTTCTGTGATTACATAATAGTAACCATCGATCTGACCCAGAATTCGAACCAGATGTTCGCTCTCCTCGGCAAGCACACTTCCATCCACTTTTGCAACCGAAAGCAGCGAACAGTTGAGAGGCCCGATCATTGCAAAACCGGAAATGCCGCTGTCTTGCAGCGCGCTTTCGCGGGTGTCTTTGGCGAGAACATATCCGGTGTCGGCGGAAAATGTGGAACGTACCTGATAAAACAGCTTGTCATTCGCCGAGGTTACTTCTGAAAGTACGATCATCTCGTTTATGCCGCGTATGTTTTGATTGACCAGTTTAACGCGGGTAGACGCCGTATCCGGTTCCGCGTAAAGATAAACAGCTTTCGAAACGGAAACCAGGGTCAGTTCCTGTCGATCGGTCAACAGGTTTTCCTGATATCGCTGGCTGATGGAAACGCTTGTTCCGTCGGTCTCAACAGGCGTGATAAATTGCGTTGATTGGGCGGTGGTTGCGTCTGTTGAACCTGCAGCCGTTTCCGCGTAGCTAAAGGGAATGCTGGAAACAGATACGAGGAAGAACAAAGCCAGCGCACTGCCTGAAAAAAGAAATTTACGTTTCATGATCCTCCGGGTTCGTTCTATACACACTTTTTCCTGAGAATAAACTTTTTCTTGAGAATAAAGATGTGGTTCAATTACTTTAACTGACCAACATTATACAAGAACGACCCGAAAAAACAAAGTGAACACTTTTTGATAAGTGAGTCGCACAAAAAAAACGGGAGCCTATGCTCCCGCTTTGATCGGCTTGTTTAGTCTTCAACTTTTACAATACGCAGCGCGTTGGAATACAACCCCTGCAACTCCTCGCGGAACCCCGCAACGAGCGTGCCGCGGTAAAAGTCTGTTACGGTGGTGGAGTGGATAACGCGCATGTTGCCCAGATAGATCATTACGTGAGATATGCGCGCGTGCGATTCGCCAAGGATAAACACGAGGTCGCCGCGCTCCAGCAGCGGTATGGTTGTTTCATCGCGCGAACTGCCGGCGACATAATCCAGCGTGAGCGTCAGGTCGCCGTAATACAGTGCCTCCAGATGCGCGAGGCCGGAAGCTGTCGTTTCGCGGAACTGCCGGCTGCCGCTTTTAAGTTGTGTTGCCCCCGCGCGGCGGAACGCCCACCCGACCAGACCGGAGCAATCGTAACTGGTTTCGCCCATGCGGCAGAAATTGTTGTATGGCGTGCCGAGTCGGTCGTATGCCGAAGCAATCATACATTCGATCAGATATGCCTTCGGGTCGGTTACCTCGGTTTGTATCCGGCGGCCGGAGTCAAAATACGACCAGATGGGAGACGAGCTGAGCTGCGTTACGGTTGTGACAACGCCGTCCTTTACCCAAAGCATGCTGTCGTTTCCCAGATAGATGCCGCAGGCGGTGATATAGCCGGAGTCCGGCCCGCGCAGAACAACTTCGTAGGTTTCCACTTCGACCAGGTCAGACGCGCCGTATTCGGCAAAGAACAAAAGATCGCCTGCTTGCAATGCATCTGTGCGCGCAACATGAAACCATTGTGTCGGTTCGTCGTTATAATAGGCGAGGTTACCGGCAGAGTTCCAGAGTTTGAACAAAGAGGAGTTATACACATCCTCGCGATATCCGATCGGGTATTGTTCAAGGTCGGAAAGTTCTTTTTGGAAAAACTGATAATACCCCGGATTAAAATAAAAGCCGAGTTGCGTTAATCCTTCAAAAATCAACGCCTCTGTGGAATCGGCGTTGGTCTGCGCCTTTGCATAGGTAATCAGGTTTTCAATTTCAAACGGTTCGTCCACCTCCGGCGTCAGGCCGGATGCGAGATATGTTTCCAATGTAGTGGAATCGATGATTTGCAGTTGATCGGGTTTGATATAGCCCGCGTTGCCGTCTTCCGTTATAACATAATCAAAATCTTTATAGCTGCCGAGGATTCGCGCAACGTGGTAACTCTCCTGCGCGAGAACGGCACTCTCTTCATCCGGCGACTTCATGATAGAACAACCCGGGCAGATCATAAGCGCAAATCCGGAAACACCGCTCTGCGCGAGCGTGCTCTCTTTTGTGTCGGACGCGAGCACGTATCCCGTATCCGTCGAAAAAGCGGAACGCACCTGATAAAACAATTTACCCTCATCAGAGGTTGTTTCGCCCAGTACGATCAATTCGCAAATGGTTCGGTCTGTCGTGTTGTTTTTCAGAGTGACGCTTTCGCTTGTTTTACTCGGTTCGCTGTATAGATCGATAGAGCCGGAGAAAGCGACAAGTTGCAGGGATTCTAAATTCAGCATCAGGTTGTCCCGAACCCGTTGCCCCATGTGGTCAATCGGTTCGGCGGTCGGTTCCGGCGTAGCGGTCGGCGTCGGTTCGGGCGTTCCGGCCGCGAACACGACAACCCCCGAATCTTCGGCTTGATCTACCGCGGGTGTCGGCGTAGAGAGAGCGGCGTCTTCCGATGCGCCGTTGGCACATGCCGCAAACAGCGGTATCAGCAGGAACGCAAACAGAATCAGGTAGCGCTTCATAGATCCTCCGAGGTAAAAATCAAAAGCGAATGGAATTCCATTCGACGAGAATTTTAACTTACTGATCACCAGTATATCATGGGATGATGGAGAAAAGAATTAGTTCAATTGCCATTTTGGCAGATAAACTACTCAAATAGCATATCAATCAAATGCGGCGCAATTCTGTAATTGATTTGGATATTGACGAACACGTTTGGGTTTTGAACAAAAAGTTACATCGTTTAAATGAGACTGTTACATTTTTTGGGAGCCATGTAGCAAATACATCACAATATGGTCTCGGGAAATCATTTTTCGATTGATTATGAAATAGTCAAGAAAAAGTATGTTTCATATAAAAACGCCAAAATAACAAAAAAGTACTGTAACGCTATTTAAACTTACTGTGAAAACACAAACAACGTAATATTTTCGCTTTTGTTGCAATGTGATAATATCTCGAACATGGGGCGTATTCTGAGGGGGATATTCTTTTTTGCGTTCGCGTTTTTTAGCGCGTCCGTTCTTATCACCACACAAAAACAAAACATAAAACCGCAATCGTCAACGTGCGAATCATCGTCGCTGTCGGTTTATTGCGTGTCGATTTCTGCGCCGGCCGTATCGCCGCCGCCGGTTCGAGACGCCTCTCCGCCGGTTGCTTTGTCGCTTACTTCCAATTCATTCACCCAATCTCTTCCCTCAACCACCAACGCCATCATTTCAATTGAGTCATCCGATTCTGACGATTCCAACACAAAAACATCTTTACAAACAACTACCGATACAACAGAAGATATTCCAGCGCAACTTCACTTACCCGCACCTACGCCGTTTTCCATCGTCTGGCTTTCCGACACGCAAACGATGACCTATCAGCGGTATCCGGGCAGAATGGCGGAGATGGGGCGTTGGATCCATGACGAAAAAGAAGACAAAAGCATCGTGTATGTTGTACAGACCGGAGACGCGGTTGAAAACGGTTTTTCGGACTGGCAATGGGCGGAATTTGACTCGTGTTACAACGAGTTTAAAGATTCGCTGCCCTATCTGCCGATTGCGGGCAATCACGAACTCAGCATCAAACGAAAAGATTACAGCGCATATCTTGAGCGGGATTACGTGAAAAAAATACCGCCGGAAAATGCCTTCAAAAGCGGACGCGCTGTGTTTTCAACCTTCAACGCCGGAGGAATTGACTTTTTGCTTCTTGGCGCGGGGTGGGATAGCGAGTTGGACGCGGTAGCGTGGATGAATGAAATTTTACAGCGATATCCGGATCACGTCGCAATTTTAATGTTTCACGGTTATATTGCGGAGGACGCGCGCTATACGGTTGTCGGCAAGCAGATGTTTGAACAGGTTGTAAAACCGAATCCGAATGTGCGATTTGTGCTCTGCGGGCATGTTTGCGGAACGGCGTATCGACCCGAAGATATCGACGACACGGGCGACGGAATTCCTGATCGCCGTGTGCATGCGATGCTCTATGATTATCAGCATTTTCAAACGGATTCCGGACAGTTGAGATTGTTGACGTTTGATCCTACATCGCGCGGATTAACGGTTCTCACTTATTCTCCGCCGCTGGATCGTTATTTTAGAGATTCTTATTTTTCCAGCGCGGAATTCACGATCGATCACGCATTTTAACCGGATAACGCAAAAACAGCATGGTGATATCACCATGCTGTTTATTTTTACATTAATCGTGCGATAAAACGTTTCGCGCTCCTATGACTGGTTTTTCTTTAAAACTATCGCGCATGGGATCAGGAAAACGAGACTCATCAGAAAGATGACCAGAATATCCGCCGCGGAAAATGGCGCTGAGAAAATCAGGGGTTGCAGTACCAGAAACAACAGCAGGGCGAGAAACAGGATTGCGCCGTTTAATAAAGAAATCAACCCCATGAACTGCCCCGCGTTTGTTTTTCGAATCAGCATTATACCGCTGATGATCCAAACTGCACAGAGAAGCAAATCTGAAATATCTACACCGAAATTTGATAGCTTCATTTCTGTTTCGCCGTTGCTCATCGAAAGCATATCCATCACGGACCGCG
This sequence comes from Clostridia bacterium, assembly GCA_003246365.1. GTDB lineage: Bacteria > Bacillota > Clostridia > Christensenellales > CAG-138 > UBA7703. The sequence goes on along the minus strand of QKAN01000125.1, from coordinate 68,466 downwards.
CGATAAAAATCGCCCCCATCGTAATCAGGACGGCAGCATATCCACCGGTGTGACGAAACAGAGTGTTGGTTTCGCCGGAGCCAACAGCTTTCATTTGACCGAGCAAGAGTACCAAAGCGACGACCGCGGATATTGCGATCAGCGCATTTAAAACGATGCTGAACGGATTTCTTACGGCAACCAGATATGCAATTTCGTTATACAGCACAAACAACAGCAAGGCTGCTAGCGTGGAAAATGCAATTCTTCTTTTTTGCAGGGTGCGCAACGCGAAGAACACCATCAACGGAACGCCCAGGAAAAGATTGATGATATCGTTCGGTATAAACGCGGTTATCAATTCTTCGCTTGGATAAATGGACGCCCGCGCAAGCAAATTGAAGAAGGAATTAACGGCGAACAGACCTGCCGTTATGAGCGAAAGAAGAATCGGTTGCTTCAACTGTTTTTCTGCCGGATTACGCCAAGTTGTATTCATACGCCTGTTTCCTCCTGTTAAAATGATTTACAAATAATCCGGAATGAATTGAATAGCCTTATCTCGTAAAGAAACGAAAACAATAACCCATGTTGACAATAACAAAGAGAAATCAAATTGGCATATTCTATTTGTAAATTGTGCGTGTTGCTTTCGTCAAATCAGGATAATACCGGCTGTTCATTTGGCATCGATCCGTTTTCCAGACAGATTCGATACGCTGTGGGCAGGGCGTGGGACTCGTCCAATATCACCCAGCCTTCGGGTAATGTCTCCATTGCGACGTTTGCCGCGCAAACACGCATGTGCCATTCGATATGGGTGAAGATGTGTTTTCGCTCGTAAAAACGGATTTCTCCGGTCGGGCGCAAATGATGTTCTCCGAGCCATATTGCGGCCTCGGCATCCGAGAGTTCTCTCCCGATTTCCGGCAATTGCCATAGTCCGGCGAGCAGTCCCGTGTTTGGTCTGCGGTAGCCGAGTAACCCTTGCTCCGTGCTGAGGGCGAACACGGTCTTGCGCTCGATGCGCCGCGCTTTTTTTGCGCCGACGACGGGGAGCTCCGCCGTTCGTCCCTGTCGGTATGCTTCGCAAAACGGTTTTACCGGGCAATCGTCGCATTTCGGCGCGCCGTTTGGCAGGCAGATCATCGCGCCGAGTTCCATCAGCGCCGCATTAAACACGCCCGCGTTTTCCTTTGGAATCTGCGGCAGAAGAGACGCGCGCACTTCTTTTTTCAGCGCAGGATTGCGAATATCCCGCTCGTCCGCGTGCAGCCGCGCCCAGACGCGAAGCACGTTTCCGTCAACGGCAGGTACTGCCTCTCCAAACGCGATGGACGCGATTGCGCCGGCGGTGTATTCGCCGATGCCGGGCAGCGTCAACAGCTCTTCATAGGTTTGCGGCATCTCGCCGCCGAATCGATCGATTATTTCCGCCGCGGCGCGTTTCAGGTTTCTTGCGCGGCTGTAATAACCCAACCCCTCCCAGAGTTTGTGCAGACGGTCGTCATCCGCTGCCGCAAGAGATGCGATATCTGGAAGCGCGGCAATAAACCGTTCGTAATATGGGATTACGGCGGCAACTCTCGTTTGCTGAAGCATGATTTCGCTGATCCAAACGGCATATGCGCTCTGCGTTTTGCGCCAGGGCAAATCGCGTGCGTTGTGCTTATACCAGTCTGTCAGCGGTTGAATCCAATCCATGGACACAGTATACCATAGCATCCTTTTTCGAATGTGCGAAAATCACGCGTGAAAATCGCGCAAACTGTGCTATACTGACTTTCTGGAGGCGTATGCTCGTTTGGGCGTCGCCTTCTACCCAACCAAAGAAGGTGTTTTATAATGGATTTCAATGAACTGACCCGTCAGGCGGCGGATGCCGTCGACCAACTGCTTGCAAGCGCAATCTATCAGCCGGGCGATATTTTCGTCGTCGGTTGTTCAACGAGCGTAATCGCCGGTCGCCGCATCGGCTCCGCATCCAACGAAGAAGTAGCAAAAGCCGTTATGGATGCGATTCTGCCGAAAGTGACGGAGGCGGGGCTGTATCTTGCGGTACAGGGCTGCGAACATATTAACCGCGCGCTCTGCACGAGCCGCGCCTGCATGGAGCGCTATGGCTTGCAGGAAGTCTGGGTGCGCCCCTGGCTGCATGCGGGCGGCGCGTTTGCAACGGAAGCATACAACCGCATTCCGGATCGCGTGATGGTAGAAGACGTCGGCGGGAAAGCCGCGCTTGGCATGGACATCGGCGGCACGCTGATCGGCATGCATCTGCATCCCGTTGTGGTTCCGGTTCATACCGAAAGAAACAGTATTGGAGAGGCAAGAGTTGTGCTGGCAAAGACCCGTCCGAAGTATGTTGGCGGTCCGCGGGCACAGTATAATTCCGACGAAGAACCGCATAAATAATGAAAAAATGCCCGAAACATCGCATTTGTTCGGACATTATATTCAAAAAAATACATTGCAATTTTACAATTGCTTGATCTATAATAGTTTTGGTATCCGCGTTTCGGGTCTGTGGTTGAAAATCGATGCCAGTCGCAGGCAAAACGATCCACGTAAGCGGGCAAAGCCCCGTGAGCATGGTGCGGTCTAGAAGTAAGTCCAACCGAAGCATATCTTTAAATGCATTTCGAGAGAGGCAGTAGTGAGAGGCGCACGCCGGGTAGCGACACTTCCAGTTGGCGAGTGTGGGGGCAAAAACCAGGTCAGCCGGCACTCGGATATCAGAAATTTCATGAACCGAAAAGGGGAAAAATCCAAATGTTCCAAGACAAGACACTGGTATGCAAGGATTGTGGTAAGGAATTTGTCTTCACGGCCGGCGAGCAGGAGTTTTACGCGGAGAAGGGATTCCAGAACGAACCCGTCCGTTGCAAAGACTGCCGTACCAGCCGCAAGACCACCCGCAGCAGCGAGCGCGAAATGTTTGACGCAGTCTGCGCGGAGTGCGGCGCACCCACAAAGATCCCGTTCCAACCCAGAAATGACCGTCCCGTTTATTGCAGCGCCTGCTTCCAAAACCATAAGAGCCGCTAACGCATTCCCCTTATTCCGTTCTCGGATATAATCGGAATCAGAGTTCACCAAACGACCTGAGAGGCGTTCTCCCGCAAGGGAAAACGCCTTTTCCGATTTTGGATTTTCTTTTTCATGGATTACTTTGCCGTTGCTTGCCTTGCCTGTTTGCGCGTGGTATGCTCAAAAGGAACATTATTTTTAAATAACGGGAGCGAAACAATATGGAATCCGTCAAAGACCGCTTTCTGCGGTATGTAAAAATCGACACGCAATCGCAGCATCATATGGAGCAAGTACCCAGCACGGAAAAGCAGCTGAATCTTAGCCGGATGCTGCGGGACGAACTTTCCGCGCTCGGCGCGGCAAACGTCAAATTGGACGACCACGGTTATGTGACCGCTACAATCCCAGCCAACACGGACAAAAAAGCGCCTGTCATAGGTCTGTTGTCGCATGTGGATACATCTGATGCCGTCAGCGGCGAAAACGTGAAACCCGTTTTGACGCCAAACTACGACGGCAGCGACATCGACATGGGCAACGGTTACACGCTTTCTGCCGCGCGGTTTCCGGCGCTGCTTGATCACATCGGTGAAGAGATTATCTGCACGGACGGGACGACGTTGCTCGGCGCAGACGATAAAGCCGGCGTAGCGGAGATTATGACGCTGGCCGCGCGTCTGCTCGGCCCGGATGCGCCCGCGCACGGCACGATCCGCATTGGATTCACGCCGGACGAAGAAGTAGGCCGCGGGGTGGATTTGTTCGACGTTGCTGCGTTTGCCGCCGATTTTGGTTACACGGTGGACGGTGGCGCAATCGGAGAAATCAATTATGAGTGTTTCAACGCCGCGGGTGCGGAGGTTCATATTCAGGGCATGAGCGTACACACCGGCTCCGCAAAGGGGCGCATGGTCAACGCGCTGCTGGTTGCAATGGAGCTGCAAGCCATGCTGCCGCCGTTTGAAAACCCCGCCTGCACGGAGGGGTACGAAGGATTTTTCCATCTGGACAAGTTGGAAGGATGCGTTGATCACGCCAATCTGTCCTACATTTTGCGCGACCATGATATGGAAAAGTTTGAAAAGAAAAAGAAGATCATGCAAAACGCCTGCGCGTTTTTGAATGAGAAATACGGCGAAGGAACCGTTCAACTGGATCTTTCGGATACCTATTACAACATGAAATCCAAAGTGCCGGCGCATGTTGTAGACGCGGCAAAACGGGCGATGGAAGCCTGCGGCGTCGTTCCGGTGTTCGATCCGATTCGCGGCGGAACGGACGGCTCACGCCTGAGCTATATGGGGTTGCCCTGCCCGAACATTTGCACCGGCGGATACAATTTCCACGGACGCTACGAATTTATCACCTCGCAGGCGATGGAGAAAGTTGTGAATATTTTAGAAGCGCTGGTCACCTCGTTTGTCGCATAGCCCACGTCCGACGCAAATCCTATTTCAATCGAACGCGGAGGAATCATGAAGATTTGCACCTATTGCGATGCGTCCAATGACGACGGCGCATCCGTCTGTTCCAACTGCGGCGCGCGGGAATTTGAGCATGTATGCGAAAATTGCGAAACGCGGTTTCAGTCTGGCTATTGCCCGAATTGCGGCGTAAAGGCGGGAGAAAAACCGCGCGTCTGCCCGAATTGCGGTGAAAAATCGTTCGGGGTCTATTGTCCGGATTGCGGACAGCGGCTTGTTCCGCAGGCGCGTTCATTCGCTGAAACTCCTGTGCAGGATAATCCGGTGCGTTCTACGCCGTCCATCGTTGGCATGGTTGTGCTGACCGTGCTTTTCCCGTTTGTCGGCGTTTGGGTTTTATTGATGGATGACCGCTACGGCAGAAGTCTCAAGCTATTCGCGCTCATTTATTGTGCGGTCTGTACCGCGGCGCTCTTTTTGCAGCGCAGCTGGGCGGCGGGGTTGTTTTGCTTTGCGCCAATCGCGGGATACGGTCTGAAAATTGCAATCGGGCGAATCCGAAACACCGGAAAATAGATAATTTGACTTAGCACACAAAAAACTCTCCCTTTCAGGAGAGTTTTTTGCATCTCATATGTCCCAATTTTGACTGGTTTTTTTCTGTTCGTCGGGTTTGTTTGGCGCGTTGCTCTTGTCGTGAATGGACAACTGTTTTCTTACCAGCTTTTCTTTTTCGGAATACGACATGGAGGTGTGGGTGCTGATTTCTCGGAGCACATCGATTCTTGCCTGAACAGAGGCCTGTTCCGGGTCGCTCCAATCCACCGGCGCGCCGGAACGGATATCTTTGAGGGACATGACTGATCACTTCCGTTTTATTGAGATGAGTCTTTCTTACGCCATCATGATAGTCCTGAAAAATATGCCTGTCAATGTCTCGAAATGTGTGAAACATAAAAAAGCTCTCCCGAAAGGGAGAGCTTTCAGTCGATTTATTTCTTTACGCAAACGCGTGATAGATGGCTTTGACTGCGTTGTTGAGGTCGTCGTTTTCGATGCCGACGATAATGTTCATCTCCGATGAACCCTGGTCGATCATGCGAACGTTGACGCCCGCTTCATACAGCGCACCGAAAAGCCGCGCTGCGACGCCGAGGGAGTGGATCATGCCTTTGCCAACCGTTGCGACAAGCGCCATGTTGGAATGCACTTCAATGCTCTGCGGTTCGCAGTCCCGCTGAATCTCGCGCAGCACCTGTTCGAGGTGCTCTTTGAGCTTTCCGTCGGAAACAACAAGGCTCATGGTGTCGATGCCGCTGGGTACGTGCTCAAACGAAATGTTGTAGCGGTCCAGAACGCGAAGCAGGCGATAACCGAAACCGACCTCGTTGTGCATGTTGTCTTTATATACGGTGATGACGGTAAAGCCTTTGCGTCCGGCGACGCCCGTGAGAACGCCTTCGCGCTTATAATACTTCAGGAACGCGTCCGGAATGACCATCGTGCCTTCGTCTTCGGGACGGTTCGTGTTGCGCACATTAATCGGAATCTGCGCGCGGCGAACGGGGAATATGGAATCTTCATGCAGAACGGTTGCGCCCATGTAGCTAAGCTCGCGCAGTTCGGAATAGGTGACCACCGAGATTACCTTGGGGTTTTCCACAATGCGCGGGTCGGCCATGAGAAATCCGCTTACGTCCGTCCAGTTTTCGTAAACGTCCGCTTGCACGGCGCGGGCGACGATTGCGCCGGTAATGTCGCTGCCGCCGCGTGAAAAGGTTTTAATGCTGCCGTCGCGTTTGCGGCCGTAAAAACCGGGAACGACGACGTTCTGCGTTTCCGCAAGCTTCTGCGTCCACTTTTGCGTGGTTTCGTCGTCATAGGTTCCGTCGGCGTGGAAACTGATGAGCTCCGCAGCATCGTAAAAATCAAAACCAAGAAAATCCGCCAGCAGCATTCCGCTGAGGTATTCGCCGCGGCTAGCGATATAATCTTCGCTCGCCCCTGCAATGATGTTTTTCTTGATGGCGGAAAGCTCCGCCGCAATGTTGGTTTTTAAACCCAGCTCGGTTTCAATGGCAACATAGCGCTCGGTAATTTGCGCATAGGTGTCGTCAAACGAAAGACCGTTTGAATTTTTCGCATAACAAAGATACAGCAAGTCGGTGATCTTCTCATCACCGGGAAAGCGTTTGCCCGGCGCGGAGGGAACCACATATTTGCGCGCTTTATCCGCCATGATGATGTTCTTGACCTTGGTGAAATTCTCTGCGTTGCAGAGACTTGTTCCGCCAAATTTTACTGTCTTTACTGCCACTGGGTTTTCCTCGTTTCTAAACTACGGCGTCGCGCGCCGCGTGATTCATAAATTACTCGTTTACTTCTTCTCGAGTGAACGGCATTCGAGATAATAGCGCTTCTCGTTTGCTTCGCCCATGGAGAAGGTTTTTCTCGGCAGCGCGCCGTCCCGAACAACGGTCGTGAAAAACTCGCCTTTTTCCAGCGCGGGCAGCAGGAAACCAATTGCGCCGCCTTTGCGCGCAAGTTCTTTTACCACGTCCGCGCCGTGGATATAGTCAATTTCGCAGCCGCAGATTTCTTTAATCGTTTCGTCCAGCGCGGCTTGCAGTGTGCCGACCGCGAGCTGGGACGACGGACAGCTGACGATGAACGCGCCTTCTACTTCGCCCGTAATAAACGGCATGATGTGCGTGTCCCCGCTCTGTGCGCAGGGCATGCGGCCGAGTTCCACGCGCGCGCAGTCATTCTGCGCTTTCAGGTGGCGCAGTATGGTTTCGATCGCGCGGTTTCCGCTGGTTCCGAACAGAACGCGGTGAATCGGTTCAAATATAATGCCTTCGTCGTGAACGTTTTCCACCTCGACGAGCGCATAGCGCGCGGGATGGTTTTCGCGTTCGCTTTCCGGCAGTGTTTCTTTAATTTTTTCCCAGTTTGCCTTTGCGGTTGCGAAGCTGTGGTTGCCGTCGCCCATCGCAAAAAGCATGGGCTCGCGAACGCCATATGCCTTTTCAAAGCGTTCTTCGTCTTTGAGCGCGTCGAGCGCGTTCAATACGCCGAGAATGTCGTCCTCTGCGTCGACAAGATGTCCGGTGATATGTCCGCCGTCGAGCATAAGGTCGGTGTCATACAGGCGCGAAAGCTTCGCTTTCTTTTGCGCAAGCGGCTCAATAACCGTGCGGTCCGGGTCGTCGATGAGCACGAGAATATGCGGAAGCTCAATCGGCGCGCCTTCGCGAATTCTGAGACGCGGCGGAATGCGGGAAACGATTGTGCCTTCCGACGCGCGGATCAATGTGGTCGATCCTTTTGTGTAGTCATATGCTTCAAGGTCGAGACCCATCATCAGGCCGGTGCGCGTAACGCCGCCCGCCGTGCGGGTGACCAGCACGAATCCCTGTGGTTTCTCTTCCAAAATTCCTTTGTCGAGGTACTCGCGCATATGCGTTTTAATGTTTGCGATGCGCTCCGCTTCGCCCGGCTTTTCCAGATATGCTTCCGGTAAAATGAGTTCCAGCGTAGACGGCGCTTTGCCGACAATGCGCTTCACTTCTTCCCAATATTGCGGCTGGGACGTATATTGATCGCATGCGACAACCGCCCATTTATAGTAATCCGTGCCCCTTTTCGGCAGTAATACGCGCGGCACCTGCACTGCAACGTTGTTACGATACCGGTCTTCCATAGCTTTGCTTCCCCTCTTCAAAACGCTGAATTTTAATTTTTCGTTCCGTTCGTCCGGTCGCTCCTCCGGTTCGACGGCATTCTTCCGCACTTTAAACGTAATGCGGGTATTATACCTTATATTTTTTTTGCTTTCAATAATATCTATCGCAAAAACCTCAGTTTTGCGATTTTATTCGATATATCCGCATATTTTTTGAAATATATCGGCTAAAAATAGATTGAAAACGGCTCCTGTCGAAGCGAATACGCATCTGCAATTTTATGCGCAGTAGCGTTTACTCCCACCAGAGCGGCATACTCATCTTCAATTTTATGGGCAGTGGCGTTTACTCCCGCCAGAGCGGCATGCTCATCTGCAATTTTATGCGCAGTAGCGTTTACTCCCGCCAGAGTGGCATACTCATACATCGCGGCCCGCCGCGCCCGCGGGAGAGTTCGGCGGATGGAATTTCATGCACGGTGATTCCGTGATCCCGGAGGATGCGATTGGTCACATAATTGCGCGAAAAGGCGATGACCTCGCCCGGCGCAACCGCGAGGGTGTTGGTTCCGTCGTTCCATTGTTCGCGTGCGGCGTCGATTGCGCTGCCGCCGCCGCAGTGAATCAACGTTACTTTTTCCTGATGCAGCGCCTCTGCCAACACGTTCTCAAACTTGTGTTTTTCCGGCTCAATGGCGAGTTTCCCGTTTCGTTTTGTGAGGGAAAACAGTTTGAGCGTCGGCAGAATCGACGGATGAATCGTAAACTTGTCTACGTCGACCATCGTCATGACTGTATCGAGATGCATATAGGATCGAATTTTGGGAATATCGATCGCGAGCACACGCCGGATGCCGGTTTCTTCGCAGATAAGCCGATCTGCGAGCGCTTCCACTGCGTGCGGGTCGGTTCGCTGTGATATGCCGATTGCGATAATTTCCTTTGAAAGAACGAGTACATCGCCGCCCTCGATAGAAAACGGATCGCTCCGTTCATGCAGGATTGGCGTGTTGCGGTAGACAGGATGGTTTTTAAACAGATACTGCCCAAACAACGTTTCCCGCGCACGCACAGGGTTTGCCATGCTGGAGATGCAGACGCCGCCGCCCACCATAAAGAATGGATCGCGCGTAAAATAGAGGTTCGGCATCGGATCGACGAAAAAGGGATACGCGTCGTCAATATAGTCGACAAGGTGCTTCTGTTCGCGGCGTCCCAAATCGCTCTTCCGGATTCCGCGGGACATAGCGCACAGCATTTCTGCAACGGACATGTCGATTAGATAGTTCCGCACCGCGTTTTCAACCCCGCGTGCGGACAGACCGATTTCCGCAATGAAGTCGTCAACAAACTGCTCCTGCGTCCCAGTGTTTGAAATCGCCTCCTCGACGAGGTCCAAAAGATAGAACACCTCTACACCGCAGCTGCGCAGCGTCGCGGTAAACTCGTCGTGTTCCTCGCGTGCATGCGTGAGATAGGGGATGTCCTCAAAAAGCTGCCGCGAGAGATATTGCGGCATGAGGTTTTCAAGCTCCTGTCCGGGCCGGTGCAACAGCACACGGCGAAGTTTGCCGACCTCGCTTTGAACTTGTATGGGTGAATCCATGCGTTTCCTCCTGCCGGTTGCCGCAGACACATTCTGGAATTCTGTCCGCAGCTTCCGGTACCGTATAAAAATCGAGAATGCGCGTCAAAAAAAACAAAAAGCCGCAAAAGACAATGCCTGTTGACGCATATTAACATTCTAACAGGGTTTTTATGCAATGTGTGGATTTCCCGCAAATATATCTTCTATAGGGTATATGGCAACAAAAAAAGCCGCGTACAGGCGCGGCCTTTTTTCTCTGAATGAATCTAATATACACATTCGAAATCAGCGAATGAAATTCGTCATAATCCGTTTTTCGTTTTCAGGTAGAGGCACAGAATCTTTGCCTTGATCGATGAGTTTGAGCAGCCAGGCCATTGCAGCGGCGTTTTTTTTCAACGTCTGCAGGCCTTCTCCGTCTCCTTCCACCTCGCCTTTGTCGCGACCGTATGCGATGGTCCAATACTGCGACGGGGGGATTACGACCTGCGCAAGATTGAGATAGTTGTTCAGCTGATGCACAACATCCACGCCGCCCGCGCGGCGAACTACCGCTGCGCTTGTTGCAACCTTAAAGCGAAAATAGCGGGAACTGGAGTAAAACACCCGATCCAGAAAAGATTTCATTGTGCCGGGAATCCCCGCGTAATAGGTCGGCGCACCGAGGATGAATCCGTCCGCATCACGCATCTTTTGCGCTACTTCGTTGACGCAGTCGTCCTTGAAAATACATTTGTGTTGTTCGGACGTTGCGCAATGTGCGCAGCCTATGCAGCCGTGAATCTCTTTCGCGCCGATTTGAATCGTCTCGGTTTCAATACCCTGCCGCTCCAATTCGTCCGTCATTGTTTTAAGCGCGATCGCCGTGTTGCCGTTTGCGCGCGGACTGCCGTTGATTGCAATAATTTTCATGATGGGGGCGCTCCTTTCCGGTTGTATGCCGTAAACTGGCTTAGTTCAGCGGAAACGCGGTTCGTTCGTCTCCCTTTACCATAAAGGCTTCCTGCGCGATTCGCGCAAGCGGGGTGTCGTTCAAACTGTCCGAATAAAACAAATCGATCTGTACATCCGGGTAGAGTTCGCGCATGCGGCGCACTTTCTCTTCGCCGTGACAATTTGCGCCGTCGTAAAGTCCGGTTTTCGGATCGACACGAGAGGCGATGAACCGCAGGTTCAGCCGCCGCATCAACGGTTCCAGCAAAAAGACAGGCGAAGCGGAGATCACCAGATCGTCCGTTTTCTTTTGCGCAAAGTACCAGTCTTTCAGATTTTTATCGTGCGTCAGCCAGAACCGATCCACTTCTTCCGTTACCTCCGGCACATGCCGAAGATATCGGTAAAAGCGTTCCTTTGCGCGCGTTTTTTCGGTCAAGCCGAGCGCCATGCCGAGAAAGCGCGGCAGAGAGCCGACAGCGCAGAGCAGTACCCGCGGGTATTTTGCCGCGCAATGCCGGAAAAAATCGAAGCTCGAATCGCCACGATAGATCGTGTTGTCGAAATCGTAAACGTTAATCAGCAAGAGGCGTCCTTTCCCGGATCGTGAAGCACCAAATCCGGCACCTTGGTTGGATCGCTCGTGATGCAGGTTGCGCCCGCGGCGAGAATTTCATCCACCGTGCGGAACCCCCAATCCACGGAGACGCAACGCATGCCCGCGTTGTGGGCAAACTGCACATCCACATCTGAATCGCCGACATAGACCGATTCTTCCGCCGTTACGCCAAAGTAGTCCATGATGAAATACAGCGCATCCGGCGCGGGCTTGATGGTGAATTTTTCCGTGCGCCCCAATACGAGCGAAAACAGATTTTGCGGGTAGAGCATTTCGATCACTTTTACCGTGTCGGCATGCGGTTTGTTGGAGGCGATGGCGACCGTAACGCCTGCGTCTTTGATGCGGCGAACCGCGTCGATCATGCCGTCGTAGGGGTGCGAACGGTCAAGACTGTGCTCGCGATAGCGTGCGCGGTAAAGCTCCAGTACCTTTTTATATTGATCCCTGTGTTCCTCCGGCGTGGCGTGCTCACACATATAATCCACACTGTGGCCGACAATTGCCGCAACGCGTTCTTCGGAGAGCGTAGGAAATCCGCACTCGTTCAGCGCATAATTGAGGCTGTCGGTGAGATCGTGAAGTGTGTTGACGAGCGTCCCGTCGAGGTCGAATACACAGAGTTTTACCATGAGTTACCGCTAGCTTTCCCGTTGATACAACGAATGTTAATATTGTATGTTACGCCTCCGGCGTAATGCATGAACCGCTTAAAAACCCATCAATATGCCGAACTGACCGAGCAGAACGAGCAACGTGCCGAACACGGCGGAACCGGGCTGTTTTTCTTTTTGAAACATGCGCGCAAAGAGCATGACAAACATGGTTGTGAGGATGGCGACCGGCGCGAGGGCGCTTATTTCTCCGCGTAAGCCCGCATAATACGTCGCCGCAAAGCTGCCCGCATAAAACACACCGGCAAAGAACACGCCGAACCATGCGCGCGGGGAAAAATCTCCCAGCGTCACCTGCTTTTTCCGCGCGAACACAAAAATCCAGAGGAATACCGTTGCAAACGCGGCGCGCCAGGCTTGAAACACCTCGGTGTCCAGCGTGTCTCCGAGCATTCCTGTATGCAGCAGTTGTGTTCCCGCGCTGGCAAGGAGCGCGATGAACGCATAGACAAACCAAAGTTGACTTTGAATCTGCGGTGTGCGGCTCTCAATAAATACAATGCCGAGCAGAATCAGTATCATGCAGCAGATTTTCCATAACCCCATCGGTGCGCCGAACAGAAAATGCGAAGCGACGAGCGTAACCAGGGCGGAAATTGCAAACACCGGCATTACCTTGCTCACCCGTCCGCCGGTCATCGCGGTAAACAGGCTGAGCCATGTCAGCGCGGAGAGAAACCCGCAAACCGCGAGCCAAACAAGCTGCATGTTCGTTACGACCAGAGCACGCTCCAGCCCGCCGGTAAAATACAACAGCGCGCCGCAGGACAGCGTGAACATGAGCGCAAAAACTGCCGATGCGGCGGAAGGATCCGCGCGCTTTGCCGCGCAGCGCATCCAGCTTGGTACGCCGCCGAGAAGAATCGTGCTCAGAACCGCGAGTGCGACCCAGATGAGCAGATTTCGGATTGCCAACGGGTCCAAATCCATATGCTGTATCCATCCCTTTCCGCAAGGTATTGTATCACACGGACGCGGTTGCCACAACTCTTTGCCGCGTTCCAGAGGCTGAATCCAACGCACTGTTTCCTGCATTTTTTCATTCAATCGGATACGGCATAATATGCTATACTTGTTGTAACGGTGTAACGCCGTTTTCAAGCGAAACCAATTCCGAAATGATTTCGAATTTATTGTCCGGAGGCTAATTCATATGTGCGACACGCTAGGCGTATTGCAGGAACATGGTGCGCTGTTTGGCAAAAACAGCGATCGCAGTCCGAATGAAGCGCAGGTTGTCGAATTCTATCCTGCGTTGATTCAGCGCGAAAGCGAGGTAGCCTGCACATACAGGCGAATTCCGCAGGCAAAGGAAACGCACGCCGTGCTTCTTTCCCGACCGGGCTGGATGTGGGGCGCAGAGATCGGCATCAACGAGGCGGGCGTTGCAATTGGCAACGAAGCGGTGTTTACCAAAGGGAGATACGGCGCGCCGTCGCTGACCGGCATGGACTTGCTGCGCCTTGCGTTGGAACGCAGCGACAGCGCGGAACGCGCAGTCAACGTGATCATCGAATTACTGGAGCTTTATGGTCAGGGCGGAAACTGCGGCTATGACCACCATTTTGAATACGACAATTCGTTTCTTGTCATCGATCAAAATCAGCTCTTCGTACTCGAAACCTGCTGCAAAAACTGGGTGGTAAAATCATACCAACGCGCTTCCATCAGCAACCGGCTTTCCATCGGAACGGATGGCGAGCGTTACGGCGGCGGGGTATGCGATTTTGCGAAAAAGCATTCCGACCCGCTTTACACATTCTTTTCCGGCTCAAAACAGCGTAAGCGGCAGAGCGGCTGCGCGCTGCCGTCGTTGAATAACGAATTGGACATGATGCGCGCGCTGCGCACACATGACGATGATGTCGTTAATCCGTTTTTAACCGGATCCGTATCCAGCTGCTGCATGCATTATGGCGGCATGGTTGGAGATCACTCGACCGCGAGCATGATTGTGCGGTTGGAAGACGGCGCGTCGACGGTATTTCTTACGGGAACTTCTACGCCGTGTGTGTCGTTTTATAAGCCGTATCGCTTTGGCAATCCTGCGCGGTTGCCGGTTATACAGCCGGGTGACGAAGCGGGCGTGCAGTACTGGCGCGCGGCGGAAGCATACCGCCGGAAACTGATTGGAAAGGTCGTTCCGCCGGAATTTTATGCCGAGCGGGATGCGCTGGAAGCAAGCTGGCAAAAAGACGTCTCCGCCGACAACGCCGCGATGGACGAGCTGCTCGTGCGCACACTGGCGGAAGAATCGGCGTTTTATGCCAAATATGATCCGGATTCGTTCCCGGCGGCGGAAGCGAAGCGGGTATTTCTGAAAAACTGGGCAAAGAAAAACGTGGCGTTTGAATCGCCGCAAACGACGAACGGAACGAAAGCATGACGATGACTCCACGGGAACGGCTGGAACAAGGCGTACATCATCTGGTTAATGAGAGAAAAATTATCAGCGGTATCGCGGTGTCGTTTGGAGATTTAACGCGCGGTGAATCGTTTGCGCGCGGCAATCTGCGCGAGGTGCGGCGGGAAAACGGTGCTTTTGTGGCGGATGTCGCGCCGTTGGAAACCGACTCCGTGTTCGATCTTGCGTCGGTTACAAAGCTATTTACCTGCATTGCCGTGCTGCAATTGATGGAACGCGGCAAACTCCGTATGGATTCCCGCCTCGGGAACATCGACAAACGATTCAAGTACATCGTGGATGTTACGGTGGAAGAACTGCTCACATTTCGCCCGGGTCTGCAAACAACCGCCCGTATGGACGCGGTTGAAACCGCGGACGAAGCGGAAGAGTTGCTGTTCGATATCCGCGTCGGTCCTCCACCGGTTCGAAAGTTTTATACCGACATGGGCGCTATGGTGCTCAAGTATGTCGTCGAATCCGCCGCTGACAATTCCTTTTGGGAATGTTTGCAGGACGGAATTATCCGCCCGCTCGGAATGCGGCGCACATTTGCCGAAGTGCCGCAAAATTTGTTGAACGAAACCGTAAACTGCAATTACGAGCGGAGAATCGTAAACGGCGCGTTCTGGCTGGACGATGCTTGCCCGCCCGGAACGGTGCATGACCCAAAAGCGCGTTTGCTCAATCTGGGGCGTTCTGCCCCCTGCGGACACGCGGGGTTGTTCGCCAGCTTGGAGGATATGACGCTGCTTGCGCGCGGCCTGCTCGACGGCGCGCTTCTGAGCCGGAAAACGCTGATGGAGATCGGCGTCAATCGCACGGGCGGCAAACTACCCGATGGGTCGGATTCGCAGTATATGGGGTATCTTTGCTACTCTAAACAGCCGGTGCAGACGTTCAGCGAAGTGCCCGCCTATTTCGGCCCGCGTACCATTGCGCTCAACGGTTTTACGGGCAACCACTTCTCCGTCGATCCGGAAAAAAATCAGTTTATGATTTTGCTGGCCAACCGTATCCATAACCGCGCGACAACGGTAACGGGCAGAGCCAATCCGGACGACAAAACCGAAACTATCCTTTGGGACGATGGAGAAACCTATATCGTTTCGCAGAACTTCGTTTACACGAAAGATAAATTCCTGAAAAATCACATCGGCGATATCCTCACCGTATAT
Source organism: Clostridia bacterium (assembly GCA_003246365.1). Taxonomy (GTDB): domain Bacteria; phylum Bacillota; class Clostridia; order Christensenellales; family CAG-138; genus UBA7703. The sequence goes on along the minus strand of QKAN01000125.1, from coordinate 52,949 downwards.
TAAAAAAAACGTGCCGGAAACACGGCACGCTTTTTTTGCTTGTTTCGATTTATTCGATTGCTTCGTTATACTCCGCCGTGAGCCGCCGGGAAGACCGCCGCTCCATCAGCAGATTTAACGCGAGGCCGAGGGCAACCAGAATGCCTCCCGCGATATTGGCGAACGAAAATGCGCCGTCGAGCAGTGCGTCGAGCAACACACCCATGAAAATCTGTCCAACGAACATAAGCAGCGTGATATAGAGCTGCGGTATCTTCACCGCGACGACATTGCTCAGCCAAACGGTGATCACGCCGATTGCACCGCCGAGATAAATCCACCACTGCGGAACCAATTGGAAGTTGGAAACGATTGGTTCCCGCACACCGAAAAAAAGAAACACTGGGATAGCGGTAATAAGTCCGCAGACGTAGTTGAAGAATGTGCTGATAAATTCGCTGGTATTGCTCGCAAGCCGCGCGTTATATGCGCGGGAGACGACCAGCAGCACGCCGGAACCGAACACCGCAATGATCGGCCAAAGCGCGAACTCTCCGCCCATCATCCAGGCGATTCCACCCGCAACCAATAGCGTTCCGGGAATTTGATGTGCGCGGAACGGGTGCTTGCGCATGCCGAACAGACCAAACTGATCGACCAACGCGCCCATAACACTCTGACCGAACAACCCCAGCGCAAGAATCGCCGAGACGCTGATTTTTCCGAACGCCGAATTCGTTGCGGCGGTTGTTGCAACGCCGATGACGCCGCCGATATACAGATACCACGGCTGCATCTTTGCAAAGGGTTTTTCCTTGCGCAGAAATACAATCGCGCTGATGAGAATCAAACCGACGATATGAATCATGACCGTCGCCGAATACACGCCGTACAGCGTGGTAAGTCCGCCGTTGACGGTGATCATGACCGCGACGAGGATGCCGATGAACAAAGATACCAGATAATACATAACTTCTCCGTGCCGGACGCGCTGTGGCGTACTTTTTTTGCATTGCGCCGCTCGCCGACAACTTGAGTATAGTGCGGTTGCTTGACTTAAGATATGACATATGTCACACTCGAACCAGGCAATTTCGAAACAGGAGAGATTGAACGATGCAGAAGCAAAAACTGACGGAGCAGTATTACGCAAAGTTGGCGGAATATGATCTGGAGGGAATCGACCCTTCCGGTGCGCTGCTGATGAAGTTTGAGCGCGGAGAATGGTTTCTGCGCGAGGACGAGCCGATCGAATATCTGTTGATTCTTCTTTCCGGCAAGGCAAAAATCTGCACCAGTGAAAAAGGCGGGCGGAATCTGCTGCTTTGCTATTATGTGTCCGAGGGGATCATGGGGGACGTGGAACTCCTGATGGGCAGGCACGAGGCGATCTCGTCCGTACAGGCGGTGACCGCACTGAGCTGCATTGCCCTTCCGGTCAGCACATACGGGTCGGTTCTTTTGTCGAATCTGCCGTTTGTGCTTCGTCTGGCAAACGGACTATCCAAAAAACTGCATACGAGTGTTGCGGATATGACGGAGATCATACTTCGTCCGTTTGAGGCGCGCTTGTGCGGTTATGTGCTTGCCAATGCGCAAAACGGATTGTTTTCCGAGCGGCTCACGGACGTATCCGAGCAACTGGGGGTCAGTTACAGACATCTGCTCCGATCCTTAAAATCGCTCTGCATCGAAGGCATTTTGGAAAAAAGCGATGTGGGGTACCGCATTCAAAACGAAAGCGCATTGCGTGAAAAAGCCGCTGGTTAACAGCGGCAATAAGAGCGCGAAACAAATTTTTTATTTTACCGGTTTAACCGCGCGGGTGGCTAGAAACGTCGGAATATGGAACTCATGCAGCCGTCCGGTACTGTTATAATCTTCAAATAGATCAGTTAGCATCAATCCGGCCTTGAGCTGGCCGCCGATCTGCTCTTCCAACGTATGCGAAAACTGAACACCGCAGTCGCTTTCCATGCATTCCTGATACAGCGCTTCGTCGAGCAGCGGATCAAACGGAAGTTTGTGCGTCAGCGTGGTTTCCTCGTCGTCAAGGATATAGTTGATGCCGTTGTCCAGTCCGCTGAGCAATACGCCGCCGGGACGGAGAATGCGGAAGCATTCGCGCCAGAGCGGTTCCACTTCGCGAATGTAGCAGTTGGATACCGGGTGCACGATCACGTCGAATGAATTATCCTTAAACGGCAGAGGCTTTGTCATGTCTGCGCGGACGATTGATATGTCATAGCCTTCCCGTTCGGCAACCATCCGCTCGCTCTCCAGTTGGCGTTCGGAATAATCCAGAACCGTACACACGGCGCCAGCTGCCGCAAACAGCGGCATCTGCTGCCCGCCGCCGCAGGCCAGACCCAACAGGTCGCGCCCCTGCAACGCGGGAAACCAATCGGCCGGCACCGGTTTGGTGGGCGTTAATACGATGCTCCAATCGCCTTTTTTTGCCGAGAGAAACTGTTCGTGAGAAACAGGAATTCCCCACTCCCATCCGTTTTCGACCCAATGATCGACGGTTTTTGAGTTTATATCCTGATAATTATCGTTCATAATGTCATATCTCCCCACTTTCACTGCTTTTCAACTGTTCTTCAGCAATTGCAGCATCCATTGCGGAATACAAACTGCCGCCGCCCGCGGGTTTTTGCTCGACGGGTGGAATTTCATAAATTTGAAGGTAATCCGGATTCAGGCAAGCCGTATACTGCCGCGTTTGCGGTTGATGCTTGCGCGGTCCGATGATGGCAAACAATCCATAAGCCGCAAAAATCATCAAAAACGGCATGGCGAAATATCGGTAGCGCGTTTGAATTTCAATCAGCAGATGCACTGCCATCCAGCCGAGCAGAATTAAGAGCAACAGATCGCCTGTGCCGCCGCGCCGCCGCAGCAACCCGCCGAACCAGGCAAAGAGAAACAACCCCGCGACATAGAAAAAGTCGAGCAATTCAATTCCTTGCATCAGAGCGGATAGATCATTCGGAATGGAAGTGATTCCGTAAAACGGCCAATCAAGGCTCGTGTCTTTCACCATCCACATGCGCATAATCTTTGTATCGAGCAGACCGAATAAGTTATCCTGACCGAGCCGCTCGCGAATCACCTGCAGACAAAACGCGTTCTGCTCGCTTTGCGGTTGCTGCCAAATCATGCCCCAGTCACTTGCGGAATAAGCGCCGCCGGTGTCCGGGTTTAGTCCGATTACGATTTTTGCCAGCATACTGGAGTTTGCTTCGCTCACATCGGCGCCAAGCAGCGTTTGCATGCCGGCGTTTGCGGCGGCGCGCAGGCCGAAGAATGCAACGGAAAATGCAAAAGCGATGAGAAGCAGTCTCAGGATCGTTTGCTTTTGACGGAGGGAAGAGAAGAACACAATCAACCAGAAAATGCCGTAGGCAATCAGCGTCGGCGCCGTAGAAGGATGCGCATAATAGCTCAACAACAGCGTTACGCCGGAAAACACGGCAGACAAGACCGCGCGTGCGCGGCGCACGGCGGACAGCGAAACGAGCGCGAGCAATACCGAAACGAGCGCAAAAAATACCGCCAGATGCTGGTTGCTTGTTACTTGCGAAAAAACGATATTTGCCGGATACAGCGCAAAGAGAAGACCCGCCGCCGGCGCGCTTCCTTCGTCAAACCGGCGCGCGATAAGATAGACCATCACACTGGAAAGCGAGGTGATAACGCACTGCACGAGCTGAAACGAACGGATACTCGTTCCGAACGCAAGCATGATTAGTCCGTTGAGAATACCCAGACCGGAAAAACTTTGAATGTGGTAATTTTCCGCGGTTTGCGCAATCTGCGCGAAATCTCCGCGTGTAAACGCGAGACCCATGTTGTAATAGTTTGTAAAATCGCTTGTCGGCACATATGAAATTCTGCTATACAGATAAAGCCTCGGTGCAAGCGCGATAACGAAAACAGCGAGCGCCCAGAGGAAGGGCATCCTGCGGACATGACAATTTGCCCAGCGGATGATCAGCGCAAACGCGGTAAATAGTACGATATACCCGAGAATCAGAAAACCGAAGTCCGGTGTGGTCAAAAACTCTTCACGCAGAATGTATGTGAAATATTTATAGCGGATGACGATATAACCGACAAACGCCAGAAATGCAACGGTAATGAACATAGAGAGCGCGCGGGAGAAACTTGTTTTTCCGCCTCTGTCAAAAAAAAGACTGTTTGGCCGCATAGGACGGTTCCTTTTCTGCCCCGACGTTTGCAGGGCTGTTATCAGTATAATCACAGACGCGAACAGCGTCAAACGCAATCCGGTTTGGCGTAACCATATGCCATGACAATTCTTGTATTCCGTGCGTTAGTCACCGTGCCAAACGCCGCGTTCATTGCTTTTTTGGCCTTGTTTCGTTATACTAATATTACTTTTAAGCGATTCGCGGAGGTTTATTTTTTATGCATTCTGATATTGCGATTATCGGCGGAGGCCCCGCCGGGTTAACGGCCGGCCTTTATGCCGCACGCGGCGGCGCGAGCGTCACCTTATATGAAGAACTTTTTCCGGGCGGGCAGATTGCCAAAACCCCGCTGGTTGAAAACTATCCCGGATTTCCGGACGGCGTCGTCGGATATGAAGTCGGCTCGCTGATTCAGAAACAGGCGGAAAAATTCGGGCTCAAGGTAGAATATGCCGGCGCAACCGGACTCGTGCTGTGCGAGGAGCCGAAGCGCATTATTCTGCCGGATCGCGAAGACACGGCAAGCGCGGTTATTCTCTGCATGGGCGCGCACGCGCGTTCGCTCGGCATCGCGCGCGAAGAAGAACTGGTCGGCGCGGGCGTGAGCTATTGCGCAACCTGCGATGGTGCGTTCTTTAAGGATAAGGATGTCGCCGTTGTCGGCGGCGGAGACACCGCGGTTTCGGACGCACTGTATCTTGCGCGCTTTTGCACCAACGTAACCATTGTGCACCGGCGCGACGAATTCCGCGCAGCTTCCGTGCTGGTGGAAAAAGCGAAACAAACGCCGAACATTCATATGGCGCTTTCCTGTGTGCCTGCGTCGCTTGTCGGCGAAAAGCAGGTGGAAGGTCTTGAAATCCGCGACCTGAAAACAGGTCAAACGCGCGTTGTTCCCGCTTCCGGCGTGTTCGTTGCCGTCGGCATCACGCCGCAGACGGACCTGGTCAAGAACACCGTCATCCTCAACGAAGGCGGCAGTATCGTGACCGACGAACTGATGAAGACGAATATGCCCGGCGTTTATGCCGCGGGCGATATCCGCAACACACCGCTTCGTCAGGTTATTACCGCCTGCGCAGACGGCGCGGTTGCCGCAACCAGCGCGCTGGAGTATATCTCCTGTCACTGACCTGCCGGGATCGGCAAATCTGACTGACGATTGGAGTAAACTGACCGTATGGCAAGACTTTTTGGAACAGACGGAATCCGCGGCATCGCAAACCGCGATTTAAACTGTGATCTGGCTTATAAAATCGGCGCGGTCGGCGCATATGTGCTGACCAACGAAGTGCATTCTCCGCGCATCCTCATCGGCATGGACACCCGGAAATCCGGCCCCATGCTGGGCGCTGCGCTTTCGGCGGGCATCTGCTCCGTCGGCGGAGATGTGCTCGATGTCGGCATCCTGCCGACCCCTGCAATGGCGTATCTCGTTCGCCTTTATGAAGCGGACGCGGCTGTCATGATTTCTGCAAGCCACAATTCCATGGAGTTCAACGGCATTAAATGGTTCGATAAAAACGGGTTCAAGCTCTCGGACGAAATCGAGGATCGTATTGAGTCCATCATCGCCAGCGGCGAGGAGTTGCCGCATCCGGAAGGACGCGACGTCGGCCGCATCATATCCGCGGTTCGCGCGAAAAAAGATTACTGCGATTATCTGGTGGAGCAATCCGAATACCGGTTCGAAGGATTACGCATCGTGCTGGATTGCGCACACGGGGCTGCATCATTTATTGCAAAAGACGTGTTCGAACGGCTCGGCGCGGAAGTCATCGCGAAATCCTGTGCGCCGGACGGCATCAACATCAACGACCATTGCGGCAGCACACATCCGGAACGGTTGCAGGAAATGGTGGTCAATTACGGCGCGGACCTCGGCTTCGCCTTTGACGGAGACGCGGATCGGCTGATTTCCTGCGATGAATACGGCAATATCGTAGACGGCGACCAGGCGATGGGCATTCTCGCGCTCTCCATGCATGAGCACGGAACGCTTGCAAAGAACACGCTTGTGTTAACGGTCATGAGTAACCTAGGCCTGAAAAATGCGCTCAAGGATGCAGGAATCAGCATCGTCGAAACCAAGGTTGGCGACCGCTACGTGCTGGAAAGCATGCTGCAAAACAGCTATGCCATCGGCGGCGAACAGAGCGGACACATCATCCTGCTCAACAAAAACACCACCGGAGACGGGTTGATGAGCGCAATTTCGCTGTTGGGCGTCGTTGCCGAATCGAAAAAACGCCTCAGCAAGCTCGCTTCCCGCATTCCGCAGTATCCGCAGGTGCTTGTGAACGTTACCGTGGAAAACGATGTAAAAGCAAAAGCGCTCGAAGATGATGAACTTGCGACGCTGACCAAGCAGATCGAGTCAAAACTCGGCAAAAACGGCCGCGTACTCATCCGCGCTTCCGGCACGGAACCGCTTGTGCGCATCATGCTGGAAGGACAGGACGAAAAAGAGATTCTGGACGACGCGCTTGCGCTTGCGCATGTCATCGTGCGCAAATACAACGGAAAGATCCGCACCTGATGCTCACACGCGCGCAAAAAAACGAAGCGCTCGCAATTCTCGCGAACACCTACCCCGGCGCGAAACCCGCGCTGGAGTTTTCGTCTCCGTTCGAGTTGCTGGTTGCGACCATTTTATCCGCACAGAGTACGGACGTTATGGTAAACCGATGCACAAGGGAGCTATTCCCCGTTGCCAATACGCCGGAGCAGATTGCCGCCATGACGGAGGAAGAACTCTTTCCTTTCATCAAGCGCTGCGGCTTTTATAACACAAAGGGCAGACACATTCTCGAAACCGCGCGGATACTGGTTGCCGAATATGGCGGAGAGGTACCCGCCGATCTGGAGAAGTTGCAAACGCTTCCCGGCGTCGGCAGAAAAACCGCAAACGTCGTTGGCAGCAACGCGTTCGGCATTCCCGCTATCGCGGTGGATACGCATGTGTTTCGGGTGAGCAACCGCATCGGACTTGCGCACGCGAGCAATGTGGAAAAAACCGAAGAACAGCTCATGAAGGCGATTCCGCGAGAAGACTGGACGGCGGCACACCACTGGCTGATCTATCACGGGCGGCAAATCTGCGACGCGCGCAAACCAAAGTGCGAAATTTGCCCGCTTGCGCATCTTTGCGAATACAGGCAGGCTGCGCTGAAACCGGGTATGGCCTCCAAAACAAAAAAGACGACGGCAAAAGCCGCCAAAAAGAAAGATTAAGGTATCACATGCAGTTTGTTGATAAAGCGCGAATCGTCGTCAAAGCCGGCAACGGCGGAGACGGACACGCATCCTTCCATCGGGAAAAATATGTTCAGCAGGGCGGACCCAACGGCGGGGACGGCGGACGCGGCGGAGACGTCGTGTTTTTTGCCGATCCGCATATGTCCACGCTGCTCGATTTTAAGTATCAGCGTTTTTTCCGCGCGGAAAACGGAGAACCGGGCAAACCCGAACTCAGCACGGGTAAAAACGGCAAGCCGCTTGTGATCAGTGTACCGGTCGGCACCATCGTTCGAGACGTGGAGAGCGGCGCTATTCTTGCGGACATGAGCGAAGCGGAGAAAAAACGCGTTATCTTAAACGGCGGACGCGGCGGAAAAGGAAACGCAAAGTTTGCTACCCCGACGCGGCAGGCGCCGCGCTTTGCGCAGCCGGGTATCAAAACGAACGAATATGAGGTGGAGCTTGAGCTCAAGTCCATTGCAGACGTTGGCCTCGTCGGGCTGCCCTCCGTTGGAAAATCCACGATTCTTTCCGTTCTGACCGCGGCAAAACCGAAGATTGCAGCGTATCACTTTACAACGCTTTCGCCGAATCTCGGCGTGGCATCCCGCCACAACCGTTCGTTTGTTCTTGCGGACATTCCCGGCCTCATCGAAGGCGCCGCGGAAGGCGCAGGGCTTGGTCACGACTTTCTGCGGCATATCGAGCGCACGCGCATGCTAGTGCACGTGGTCGATATCGCAGGTAGCGAGATGCGGGATCCGATTGAGGACTATGAGAAGATCAACGATGAATTGAGGAAATTCTCGCCTTTGCTCGGCGAAATTCCGCAGCTTGTTGCCGCGAATAAAACCGACCTGCCGGAGTCGGAAGAAAACCTTGCGCGGTTTAAAGAAGCTTATCCGGATGTGGAAGTATTCCCCGTGTCCGCTGCGACGACGCAGGGGTTTGAAGCGTTGCTTGACCGCGTGGTGCAGGTGCTGGATACCTTGCCGCCGGTGTTGCGCTATGAGGAGACCGATCTTGTTGAAGCGCCGAGCTATGCGCCGGGATTCCATATTTCGCGCGGCGACGACGGCGTGTTTGAGGTGACGGGTGGCGACGTTGAAAAATTGCTCGACACGACCAATCCAGACGACGAAATCTCCATGCGCCGGTTCCAGCAGATGCTGGTGAAAAACGGCATCATCTCCGCGCTGCGCGAAATGGGTGCGAAGGACGGCGACAGTATCCGCCTCGGCGAGTGGGAGTTCGATTTCGTCGATTAATCCGGGTTTACAGTCTCGTTTCACTTTTAGAACTATGTGAGCTAACTTAGTTTTGTGACAAAGGACGGGATGAAAAAATGGAAAAAACGAGCCGTGTCCTAATTACGGTTGAAACGACGGTAGCTGTTTTCCCTGAAACAGCATGGATGTATTGGACGGAACCTGCGCATATTACAAAATGGAATCAGGCGTCGGACGACTGGCACACGCCGCGCGCGGAAAACGATCTGCGCGCAGGCGGAACATTCACATCCCGCATGGAATCAAAAGACGGAAAATACGGCTTCGATTTCGGCGGCGTATACGACGCGGTAGAACCATACCGTCGAATCGCATACACGATTGGAGACGGACGAAGCGTAACAGTGCTATTCGAGTCCGCGGGCAGCGGTACGAAAATTACGGAAACGTTCGAAGCGGAAGGCGAAAACTCGCCGGAACGGCAAAGAGAAGGCTGGCAGGCGATATTGGATAGCTTCCGGCGATATGTTGGAAAACAATAGTCAAAAAAACAAACCCACCAATATGGTGGGTTTGTTTTATGATTCAGAATATTCTAATGCTTCTTGGATGATAATTTTTGCGATTTCAAACGCCCGAATCCTTCGCGTTGCAAGCGTATGCTGCGGAGTACCCACGGATAATTTCGGCAGCACTTTTTCCACGCGCGCAACCAAGCCGGAGAACGCGGCCTGCGCATTTGTGAGTTCCACTTTGCTAAACGCTGGCGCATCCTGCGCATTCCGTTCATAGTCAATCAATGCCAGCGCAATCTGATACGCGTGAATGCTTTCGGCGGTCAGCCGATATTGCGGCGAATTTTCGCTGAGCTTCAAAATCGCTTTTTCGCTCTTTTGCAACGCGGACGTAATCGCCCGCGCAGCTTCCTGTAACTCTATATCTAAAAACGGTCGCAGCATGCGTTCCTCCGAAAAATCATTATAGTTATGTGCGTTAGTCATAATCATAGTTCAATTTAGAGGGTATAATCAAACTATAAAAAAGATGGAGGTGCCTTATGAAAATAGATTATAAAGCTACAGCTTATTCAACGGGTGGACGTGACGGTCATGTTCGCGTAGAAGACAGCCCGATCGATTTGGAAATGGCTTTGCCTGCCGGTCTGGGCGGAAGAAAACTGGAGGGCGCCAATCCGGAACAGCTGTTTGCGGCGGGGTATGCCGCCTGCTTTGGCAGCGCGTTGCAGCACGCAATCCGCGTGCGCAGGCTCAAACTGCCCGCGCCGGATGTGCAGGCTACCGTCGGCATCGGCCGCAATGAAGCCGGAAACTTCCAGCTGGAAGTTGATCTTGTTGCCACAATCGACACCGACGATGCGGAACTTGCCGAAAACCTCACGAAGGAAGCGCATCAGGTTTGCCCGTATTCCCACGCGACACGCGGCAACATTACGGTAAATCTTGTAAGCCGTATCAGATAAAACCGGATTAAGAGTTAAAACAGGTTGCCCGAAAATGGTTCAGATAACCAAGATCGGGCAACTTTTCTTTGCGATAAAAAATTGGAACATGAATCGTATCGACGCAAGAAAAAGAGCTGTCGTTTTCAGACAGCTCTTTGCGCATTTTTATTTTTCTTCCGTGGCGAGCCTGCGGCCCATCAACACACCCATGACGGAGGCCATCATCAATCCGCGCGTCCATCCGCTGGAATCGCCCAGCGAGTAAAACCCTGCGATGTTGGTGGTGAAGCTGTCGTCCATCTTGACGCGGTTGCTGTAAAATTTCAGTTCCGGCGAATACAGCAGCGTCTCCGTCGCGGCAAAACCGGGGACGACCTGATCGACCGCCTGAATAAAGTTGATGATGTTTGTCATCGCGCGGTAAGGCATTGCCGCGGTGATATCGCCCGCGACCGCATCCGGTAGGGTCGGCACCACGTTGGAAAACGAAAGCTCGCGTTGCCAGGTGCGCTTTCCGTCGAGGATGTCGCCATAGCGCTGCACGAGGATATGTCCCGCGCCGAGCATGTTGGTCAGTTCGCCGACTTTTTGCGCGTAGGCAATCGGTTGATCGAACGGCACGTTAAAATTGTGCGAACAGAGAATCGCGAGGTTTGTGTTGTTCGACTTTTTCTCTTTATATGCGTGTCCGTTGACGACGGCGAGGTCGTTATCGTAGTTTTCCTGGCTCACGAATCCGCCGGGATTCTGGCAGAAGGTGCGAACCTTGTTGCGGAAAGGTTGCGGATAGCCGATGAGTTTTGACTCATACAGTACTTCGTTGACCGTCTCCATAACTTCGTTTCTAACCTCTACGCGTACGCCGATGTCTACTGTGCCGGGCTGGTGCGCTATGCCGTGTTCCGCGCAGATATTCTCGAGCCAATCTGCGCCGCGCCGTCCGGTTGCGACGACAACGTTTTTCGCAAACAGTTCAAATTCCTTCTTGCCATCGTTGAGAAGAACACCTTTGCAGATGTTGTTTTCAAGAATCAGGTTGTCGCAAGCGTGACCAAACAGCATCTCGACGCCGTTTTGCAGCAAAAACTGCTCAATGGCATAATAGATGTCCTGCGCTTTTTCCGTGCCGAGATGGCGAATGGGGCAGTCCACGAGTTTCAGACCAGCCTGAATCGCACGGCGGCGGATTTCCTTGAGTGCGGTGGTGTTGCTTACGCCTTCCACATGTTCGTCCGCGCCGAATTCAAGATAGATTCCGTCCGTATAATCGATTGCCGACTGCGCTTTGTCCGCGCCGATCAGCGTTGGCAAATCTCCGCCCACTTCGAACGAGAGCGAGAGCTTGCCGTCCGAAAACGCGCCCGCGCCGGAAAAGCCCGTCGTAATATGGCAATATGGTTTGCAGTTGACACAGCGTCCGGTAACGGCCTTCGGGCAGCGGCGCTGTTCCACGGCGAGGCCTTTTTCTACAATGACGATATGTTGTTTCGATCCGCGCTTAATCATTTCGAGTGCGGTGAATATTCCCGAAGGGCCAGCGCCTACGATTACTACGTCTGTTTGCATGTTAAAAACCTCCCGTGCGAGTTAGAATCAATGATTACCAACAAAGTAATACATTTACCAGAAAAATCGCGTTTTGTCAAACAAAACATATCGAAATACCGAAAGAGCACGTGCCCTTTTCACGCGATGAAAAACATGGTATAATATTTTATCTTTTTACGGACAGGAGCGCTCGTCTTATGCAGCTCGAGGAATTGGTCCGCCGTATCCGTCACGGCGATAAAGAAGCCGTTAAGGAACTCGTTTCCACTTATGGCAATTCAGTCTATCAGCGTGCTTATGAACGGACTCGTGACAAAGAGCTTGCGCGCGAAGCCGCACGGCAGACATTCGGTCAGTTTGTCGCGATTGTGCAGCAGCAGCCGGAAGACGATGGATGGTCCCTCTGGTTCGGAGATTTGATCGAGCGCAACATCTCTACCTATGCGCAAATCAGCACCGATATGCGTACCATCGAAAGCGAGCTGGATCAGGAAATTCCCACGCAGGAGATGCCGGCGTTTGCCGCACCTGTGCACGAAGAGCAGGAACCGGTTGCCGACCCGATGACGGAACCTTCGTTCGATCGTGAAGTGGAGTCCCTGCGTCAGCGCAGCAGAGAGATTGATGAAACCAGCATTCGGGATGAAATTTTCGACGAACCGTATCGTAAAAAAGAGAAAAAAGAAAAGACCGGAAAACCGAAAAAAGATGGAAAATCCAGCCATGGATTAACGATATTTTTACTCGTTCTCGTCAGCCTGATGCTGCTTTGGGTGGTTGCGGGCGTTGCGATGACGATGCAGTGGATTCCGTTTTACGATTTGGGCTACTCCTGGTTCAATCAAAACGTGTTCGCACTCTTTTAATTTCAGAAACATATAATATATAAAAGATCGGGACGATTCCCGATCTTTTCTGTTTCGTTATTCTTCTTCCGGTTTTTCCCGGTAGAGAACGAATTTTCTGCCGATGCACTGGATCACTTCCGCGCCGAGCGCTTCTGCGAGGGTGCCCGCCGCTTCCTTTGCGCTGAGCGTGCTTGTTTCCAGCACGGCAATCTTGATGAGTTCGCGTTTTGTGAGCGCTTCATCTACACTGTTGATCTGGTTTTCGCCGATGTCTTCCTTTCCAATCTGAAAGATCGGTTTCAGGGTATTCGCTGTTTTGCGAAAAACCGCGCGTTCTGCTCCGGTCATATGTCTGTATCTCCCTTCCCGCTGACGCGGGTCTGTTTTTATTGAGTGTTTGATTATAACATGCTATTTCAAAAAAAGCGAGACTATCGGCGCTTTATCATAAAAACTCCCGCCTTTTGAGCGGGAGTTTTGTGCGATTATCGTGTTTCGATTAATACACTTTGCGCTTGACGTAGGTCGTGTGCAAAATGTGATGCGCCTTGTGCGAACCGGGCTTCTCAAGGTAGGTGTCGTAGAGTTCCTTGACGAAGGGATTCTCGTGGCTCTTTCTGAGCTTCATCTCTTTGTCCTGACCATAGAGACCCTTGGCGCGCTCTGCGCGCAGGTCGGTGAAGTTGCGCACTTCGCCAGGCTGATGCGGTTGTCCGCCGCCGTTGACGCAGCCGCCCGGGCAGGCCATGACTTCGATAAAGTGATAGTCCGCTTCGCCTTTACGCACCATTTCGAGGAGCTGGAAGGCGTTTTCCGTGCCGCTGGTGACAGCAACGCGCACTTTGGTGCCCGCGAGGTCGTATTCCGCCTCTTTGCAGCCCGCAACGCCGCGCACATCGGTGAAGTCCAGGTTGTCCAGCGGTTTGCCGGTGACGATTTCCGCCACGGTACGCAGGGCAGCTTCCATAACGCCGCCGGTTGCGCCGAAGATATGCGCCGCACCGGAAGCAACGCCGAGCATGGGATCGAACTCTTCGTCCGGCAGTTCCGTAAAGCGGATGCCGGCGCGTTTGATCATGCTGGCCAGTTCGCGCGTGGTGAGCGAAACATCCACATCCGGAACGCCCGCCGCGTTTTGATCGTCACGCGTGCACTCGAATTTCTTCGCGGTGCAGGGCATGATGGAGACGACGAACAGGTCTTTCGGATCGATGTTCATCTTTTCGGCGTAGTAGGTTTTCACCAGTGCGCCGAACATCTGCTGCGGGCTCTTACAGCTCGAGAGATTTTCCACCATATCCGGGAAATAGTATTCGCAGAATTTGATCCAGCCCGGCGAGCAGGATGTGATCAGCGGCAGTTTGCCGCCGTTCTGCAGGCGGGTGAGCAGTTCTGTGCCTTCTTCCATGATGGTTACGTCCGCGGCGAAGTCGACGTCGAACACCTTCTCAAAGTTGAGGCGGCGAAGAGCGGCGACGAGCTTGCCCTGTACGTTGCTGCCGATCGGCATGCCGAAGCATTCGCCGAGCTGAACGCGTACGGAAGGCGCGGGGGCGACGATGACATGCTTCGTCTTGTCCGCGAGCGCTTCCCAGACCACATGCGTATCGTCGCGTTCGGTCAGGGCGCCGGTCGGGCAGACGGAGATGCACTGTCCGCAGTTGATGCAGCTCGTTTCGCTGAGCGGCATATCGAACGCGCTGCCGACGTGGGTGTCAAATCCGCGCTCGTTGGTGCCGATGACGGCGACGTGCTGGTTGTGTTTGCAGACGGCGACGCAGCGGCGGCAGAGGATGCACTTGCTGTTGTCGCGTACGAGGTGCGGTGCACTGCGCTCATACTGCGGCTTGAGGCTTTCGCTGCCCATATACTTGTACTGATCTACGCCATATTCGCGCGCAAGGCACTGCAGTTCGCAGTCGGTGTTGCGGTCGCAGCTGAGGCAGTCCATGCGGTGGTTGCTCAGAATGAGCTCCAGCGTGGTTTTTCTCGCATCGCGCAGTTCCGGCGTGTTGGTCTGGATTTCCATACCGTCCGCAACGCGTTGTACGCAGGCCGCCGCGTGACCGCGGACGCCCGTCGCCTGCACAAGGCAGATGCGGCACGCCGCGATGGCGTTGATTTCTTTGAGATAGCATAGCGTCGGAATCCGTACGCCCGCGGCATGCGCCGCCTCCAAAATGGTCGAATCGGCGGGAACCTTTGTTTCGATCCCGTTGACTTTTACCGTTACCTGATCCATGTTCCTGCCTCCTTACTTCTTGGAAATGGCGCCGAATTTGCAGTTTTCCATACAGGCGCCGCACTTGATGCACTTGCTCTGATCGATGACATGCGGCTCCTTCACCTTTCCGGCGATGCAGCTGACGGGGCATTTGCGCGCGCAAAGCGTGCAGCCCGTGCACTTGTTCGGGTCGATCACGTATTGCAGGAGCTTTTTGCAAACGCCTGCGGGGCAGCGCTTGTCCACAACATGCGCTTCATATTCCTTGCGGAAATACTTCAGCGTGGAAAGCACCGGGTTCGGCGCGGTCTGGCCGAGGCCGCACAGCGCGTTGTTGGCGATATAGTGGCAGAGCTCTTCCATCTTATCGAGGTCTTCGAGCGTGCCGTTGCCCTCGGTGATTTTGTTGAGCATTTCGAGAAGACGGCGCGTACCGATGCGGCACGGGGTGCACTTGCCGCAGCTCTCATCCACGGTGAATTCGAGGAAGAAGCGCGCAACGTCCACCATGCAGTTGTCTTCGTCCATAACGATCAGACCGCCGCTGCCCATCATCGAGCCGATGGCTTTGAGGTTTTCATAGTCGATCGGGGTGTCGAGGTGCTCCGTTGGGATGCATCCGCCCGAAGGACCGCCGGTCTGCGCGGCTTTGAATTTCTTGCCGTTGGGAATGCCGCCGCCGATTTCAAAGAGGATCTGGCGCAGCGTCGTGCCCATCGGGATTTCGACAAGACCGGTGTTGTTGATCTTACCGCCGAGAGCAAATACTTTCGTGCCCTTGGAGCATTCCGTGCCCATCGATGCGAACCATTCCGGCCCTTTGACGATGATCTGCGGAATGTTGGCAAGGGTTTCAACGTTGTTGATGATTGTGGGCTTGGCAAAGAGGCCCTTGACCGCCGGGAACGGCGGCTTGTTGCGCGGTTCACCGCGGAAGCCTTCGATGCTGGTCATCAGCGCGGTTTCTTCGCCGCAGACAAACGCGCCCGCGCCGAGGCGGATGTCGATGTCAAAGCTGAAGCTCGTGCCGAAGATGTTGTCGCCCAGCAGACCATAGGCGCGCGCCTGATCGATTGCGATCTTGAGGCGTTTGACCGCGATTGGGTACTCTGCGCGAACGTAGATATAGCCGTGGGTACCGCCGATGGCGTAACCCGCAATGGCCATGGCTTCCAGCACCGCGTGCGGGTCGCCTTCCAGAACGGAACGATCCATGAACGCGCCGGGGTCGCCTTCGTCCGCGTTGCAGATGACGTATTTTTCATCCGCCGCGTTATTGGCGGCAAACTGCCATTTCGTGCCGGTCGGGAAACCCGCGCCGCCGCGGCCGCGCAGTCCGCTGGCCTTGATGAGGTCGATCACTTCCTGCGGGGTCATCTCGGTGAGCACTTTGCCCAACGCAAGATAACCGTCGAGGGCGATATATTCGTCGATCTCTTCGGGGTTGATAACGCCGCAGTTGCGAAGCGCGATGCGCATCTGGCTCTTATAAAACGGCGTTTCGGAGAGCGAGGTGACGCCGTGCGGCATCTCTTCGGTCTTCGGGTTGTAAACAAGGCGTTCGACGGGACGGCCTTTGAGCAGATGCTCGCTGACGATCTCCGTCACGTCCTCTTCCGTCACGCGGCTGTAGAACGTGCCTTCTGGGTAAACGATCATGATAGGACCAAGCGCGCAGAGGCCGAAGCAACCGGTTTGGACAACCTTGATCTCCTCGTCAAGACCCTGTTTTTTGAGCTCTTTTTCGAGGTGCTCGCGAATGGCCGGACTGCCGCTAGATGTGCAGCCTGTACCGCCGCAGATAAGTACGTGTGAACGAATCATTGGTTCTCCCTCCCGCTTATTTCTCGCCTATCGTATATTCGTAAACGGGCTTGCCGCCCTTGATGTGCTCGCTGACTACCTGTTTGGCTTTGTCCGCGGTCATCTTGACATAGGTAACCTTTTCCTTGCCGGGTTCAAAAACCTCGACGATCGGCTCAAGTCGGCAGATGCCGATACAGCCTGTCTGGGAAACGGTTACTTTGCCGCCTAAACCTTGCTGTTCCACTTCTTCCACAAGGGTATTCAGCACCGGACGCGCACCCGCGGCTATGCCACAGGTTGCCATACCGACGACGATGCGGATATCGTTTTGACCTTCGCGAAGAGCAACTTTGCCCTTCATCTTTTCACGAATCTCCGCCAGTTCCTGCAATGATTTCATGTTCTCTGTTCCTTCCTCACTGATGATTGATCCCGTAGTGCTTTCTGCTCCCGCCCGTTTTGTTTCTGCCCATGGGCGGTTTACTTTATTTGAAGAGCGTCTCCGCTCATTCTTGCAATTTGTTGTTGGTGTGTGTCGCTATTCCGGTTCGCTTTCGAGATATTCTTTCGCCCAAGCGAGCACTTCCGGATTGTTGAGCGGAACTTCGTCGCCCAGCATTTCCCGCATTTCGTCCGTGTTCAGCCTTAGTTCAAGCCCGTTCTTTCTATATAAATAGTCGAGCGAGAGCGTCGGGTTTCCCTGAATCAGCGTCAGAATTGTGGAAACGATGTCTCCGAGCGGTTCGCAGTCCACATGCTCTGTGTTGAACGTTGCCGTTACCGTGGTTCCGTGCGCATCGCCGGCACTTTGCGCCTGCTGCGATACGAGGGAAAACGTTCCGCCCGTCTGTTCCGCCGCCATTTTAAAGAGCGGCAGTCCCATGCCGACCTTTCGGGTCGTTCGGGTCGTTGTAAAAGGGTTTGCGGCTTCTGCCGCAAATTCCGGATTCATACCCACGCCGTTGTCCGCGATGGTGATCGTCAGCCATGCGCCTTCTTGCACCAGCGATATGGACAAACGCGTCGCTTCGGCTTTAATGGAATTCTGCGCAATGTCGAGAATGTTGAGCGATAGTTCTTTCATATTACTCTGCCGCTCACTTTCCCGTCAGATAATCGATCAAATGATCGCGTACGGTTTGCGCGCTTGCGTTTGCCGGGCAAGGCAGTTCGATCATAAACCCGGGATCGGCGATCTCCCAGAGACGGTGTGCGTCCGAGGAGACGATTTTCCGCTTGCCGCGCAGAATCGGGTGTTCCTGTTCGAGCGTGGGAATCCGGTTTGGATCTCGCACTTCGACGACGGGGAAATCCGGCTGATCCGGCAGCTCGCCGAGCACGCTGAGAATTCCGTTTGCTTCCCGGTCGATGTGCGCGGGAATTGCCGCTCCGCGGCAGTTCCAAACCAGTTGCGCCGCTTCCTCCAGAGAGAGCGTCGTCGCGTTGACGAGAAGGTGGGGTTCTTCGCCGACCGGTTCGTCGTCCGGCCCGATCAGCAGCTGTCTGCCGAAAATCTCCGGACGGTTCGGAATTCGTATTCGCCGCTTTTCAACTTCCGCCGCAAAGATCGCGGCGTCCGCTGTTGAGCGAAACAAACTTAAAAGGTGTACATCTTCGCTGGTGGTCAACTCCATGCCCGCAACGGGCACGATGCCGTACTGTTCAGCCATGGCAGCGAAGGATTCGCAGTTGCCGCAAGCGTTATGGTCGGTCAGCGCAACGATTTGTAGGCCGTTGAGCTTTGCCATCCCTGCAATTGATCCAGGCGTCATCTCGTCGTCTCCGCAAGGGGACAGACAGGAATGAATATGGAGGTCGCATCGAAACGCGCTCATAAGAGCCGCTTGAGCCGCGCGGAAAGATCAAACACAGACTCCGGACTGCCGAGCAGGTTTACGCCCTTTTCGGCGGCGAGATTCGCCACGCCTGCATCCGGTTCAACGCCTTCGCAGAGAATGACGCAACTTACGTCCGTGAGCGTTGCAACGGCTACGATGTTTCCGTTGCTCATGATCGTCAGCCAGGCGTCGTCCGCCTGTGCCCGTCCCATAACCCAGCTTAAAAGATCGCCCGCGTAACCGCCGCGCACCGTTCTGCCGTCGTCCGGCAGGGAAAACGCGGTGAGATCAAGCGCTTCTTTCAGGCTGAGGACGGTCATGGCTTTTCCTCCTCCGGACAATTGGCGAGTTCGTGGATCCGCTCGCGCATATAGACGATGCATTCATCTACGCTTCGATCGCCGAGCACAACGTCTTCGGCGAACGCGCGGCAGGTTGGTGCGCCGCAGGATCCGCAGTCCAGCGCGGGCAGAGAGGCCGCGAGTGTTTCGATCTCGCTCATTTTCTGCATGGCCGCGCTTAAATCTTCATCAAATTTACCAACCGGTCGATATTCCAAGTCTTTCGGGAAGAGCATTTCTTCCGGGTAACCGTCGATATCGTCCTTTTCTAATCGATTCTGCGATACCGGCAAATAGCGTCTGAGCGCCTGCAGGCGTACCCGTGCGATGTATGGGTTTTCCACCGTTGCAACACCGCCGACACAACCGCCGGGACACGCGTTTAGCTCAACAAACTGAAGCATCGGAAAGTGTCCGGTTTCAATTTCGTCCAGCACGCGGATGACGTTTTCAATACCGTCCGCGGCGAGGTACTTGTCGTTAAACAGCGCGCTTGCTTCGCCGCCCGTGCTGGCCCAGCTCATGCCGATCATACCGCTCTGGCTGGAAGCTTTCGGCGCAACGTTTTTCTTCATAACGCCGATGAGCTTAAAGTAGATGTCGCTCATCGAAACAACGTAGTCAACGTGGCTCTTTTCGCCTAAAAATCCGTTTTTCACATAACTTGCTTTTGCCGGACAAGGAGAGATGAATACAATCGCAATATCTTCCGGTTTAAGCTCGGGATGTTTTTCCAGCGCTTCTTCGCGGGCCATTTTCCCGGCCAGTTCTATAGGGGGCATCATCGGGATGACATGGTCGCAAAGATAGGGGAACCGCAGAGTGATGAGGCGAACAACCACGGGACAGGCGGAGTTGATGACAGGATAGCTTACGTTTTCGTTGTGCATATACCTGCGCGTGTATTCCGTTACGATCTCCGCGGCGCGGGCAACTTCAAATACGTCGTCAAAGCCGATGTCCAGCAAACCCTGAAGAACATAGTCGACATCGTCCAGATCGACAAACTGACCATAAAACGAAGGTGCGGGCAAAGCGATGCGGTATTTTTCCGGACTGATATCCTCAAAATGGTCGAAATTCGCTTTTTTCGCCTGATAGGGGCAGCGACGGATGCATTCTCCGCAGTCAATGCAAACATCCGAATTAATCACCGCGTGACCGTCCCGAATGCGGATGGCCTCGGTGGGGCAGCGTTTCAGGCAGTTGGTACAGCCCTTACATTTATCGAGGTCGAGCGAGACCGAGTGTTTGTATTGTTGCTTCATGCGCGGTGTCATTCGCCTTTCCGCCCGTCGGTTCTGCCAGCATTCCAGCCTGGGGAACCGGCCGCCGTTTCTTCCGGCGCGCGGCGTATATCCGTGCGCCTGTCCATTCGGCAAAAAACCGTTGCCGGGAAACTCAGTTCCCGGTCTTGATATATACCTTCATCGTCACCGTGGTGCCTTTGCCCAATATGGTGTCGATTTTCATATCATCCGTGTAACGCTTCATGTTCGGCAGACCCATGCCCGCCCCGAACCCTAACGCGCGGATGTTATCCGGCGCTGTGGAATAGCCTTCCTGCATTGCAAGGTCGATATCCGGAATGCCCGGGCCAGTATCCGCGAGAATAATGGTGATACAGTCCTTGTCGACATAAACATCTGCAGAGCCGCCGCGTGCGTGCACGACCATGTTGATTTCGCCTTCGTACATCGCAATGGAGACCCGACGAATCGTTTCGGCGTCGAAGCCGAGCTGCCGGAGCTTGCGTTTTACCTCTACAGATGCGGCGCCGGCGGACGTAAAGTTGTCTCCGTCGACGTCATAATGGAACTTGAGCGCATCCGCCATTACCGGCAACCCCCGTTGCCGAGGCCGCTCGTATACAGCTTGCCGCAAGCTTCATACATGCGGCTGGCGCTGGCGAGCACGGCGATGTGGTGTTCTTTTGCAAGATCCACCATCTCCGGCGTGGGTTTTTTGTTGCGAACGAATACGATGCACCGCATATCCATCATCATGGCGGTCCGGATCACCTGCGGATTGACGAGGCCGGTGACCAACACGCCTTGATCTTTGACAAAGGCGAGCACATCGCTCATCATGTCGCTTCCGCAGGCGCTCTGCACTTCTTCGTCGAGCATTTGCTCTCCACAGAGAACATCGGCGGTAAGCAGCGACGCGATCTCACGGATTTTCATTCGTTTCAGTCCCTTCGACCTTGTTTATCCGGCGGGTTCGATTCCATCAAGCATCAGGATGGATGCGACTGTCAGTTATACTTGGCGAGGATGCCTTTGATGTCCGCGGGAACCAGGCGGCCGTAAACTTCTTCGTCAACAACGATGACCGGAGCCAGACCGCAGCAGCCGAGGCAGCGGGTTGCTTCCAGCGTGAAGATTCCGTCCGGAGTGGTGCCGCCGGCTTTTACGCCAAGCTGCTTTTCGAGTTCTTCGAGAATGTTCTGCGAACCCTTAACATAGCACGCTGTGCCGAGGCAGACCGCAACGCGGTGTTTTCCGATCGGATTGAGGGAAAACTGCGCATAAAACGTAACGACCTCATAGACTTCCTCGATCGAAATGCCAAGACCTTCTGCAATCTTTGTTTGCACTTCGATGGGCAAGTAGCCGTAGAGCTCCTGCGCCTGTTGGAGCACCGGCATCAATGCGCCCGGGACTTCCTTGTGGTCTGCAATAATCTTGAGAAGCTGTTTCTCCTGCTCCTGCGTTCCGCGAAAGGGAACGGCAGTTTTCTGCTTAGCCATATTCTTCCTCCTCGGTGTGATTCAAAAACCGGTTTTTTCCGCCGGTACAAGCCAGATTGAATTATAACATAGCAATATTATTTAGGAAAGCTGAAAATCACTTTTCGGGGCTAAATCCTTACTGAAATATCGATTTTCGCGTATTTATTTACAACTTTGACAGAGTTTATCCGTACGCCTATAATATAGATGCGAGTTTTCAGGGAAAACTTCGCTCTTTGGGGGTGCTATCCGCCGTTTGTACCGTGAAGGCGGTTGTATCGACAGGCGATCCGTTTTTCCTGCGCTCGGCATGTCTTGATAAATAGCGCGAATACGCGAAAGGAGACCCCTGTAACATATGCGAATTCTGGTAACAGGCGGTGCCGGATACATCGGCAGCCATACCGTTCTGGAGCTTCTGGACGCGGGTTACGATGTTCTGGTTGTAGACAATTTTGTCAACAGCAAACCCGCCGCACTCAAGCGCCTTCGGCAGCTCGCCAGCCGGCCCTTCGATTTTGAAGAAGTGGACTTGACGAACGCCGCCGCGACAAACGAAATCTTTTCCCGCTATGCCATCGATGCGGTCATTCACTTTGCCGGGTTAAAAGCCGTCGGCGAGAGTGTGCAAAAACCGCTGGAGTATTATCGCAACAATCTTGTTTCAACACTCAACCTGCTTCTCGCCATGAAACAACACGGCGTGATTCAGTTTGTGTTTTCTTCGAGTGCAACGGTGTATGGCGATCCGGTCAGCGTGCCGATTCGCGAAGACTTCGCCCTCTCGGCAACCAACCCGTACGGTCGCACAAAGCTGATGATCGAGGAAATGCTGCGAGACGTCGTGGTTTCCGATCCGTCGCTGCGCATTTGCCTGCTTCGGTATTTCAACCCGGTCGGCGCGCATGTCTCCGGTCAGATCGGCGAAGACCCCAACGGAATCCCCAACAACCTCATGCCCTATATCGCACAGGTTGCGGTCGGCAAACTTCCGAAGCTTCGCGTTTTCGGCGGAGATTACCCGACGCCGGACGGCACGGGTGTTCGGGACTATATCCATGTGGTTGATCTTGCCAAGGGACACGTTGCCGCGCTGAAAAAACTGGAAAGCGGCGCGGGCGTATATACCTATAATCTTGGCACGGGCGTGGGCTATTCCGTGCTGGATGTATTGCACGCCTTTGAAAAAGCCTGCGGCAAAACGCTGGCATATGAAATTGTCGACCGCCGTCCCGGTGATGTCGCCGCCTGCTATGCGGACCCGGAAAAAGCCGCAAAGGAGCTGAACTGGCGCGCGGGATTCGGCATTGAACGTATGTGTCAGGACGCCTGGCGCTGGCAGTCTCAAAATCCAAATGGATTTGACGACTGAAGGCTGACCGGAGCGAACGAATAGGATCTCATCAGAAAAAGGAGAATTGCTGATATGCAAAAACCGGCTCTTGTTGTTATGGCTGCGGGTATGGGCAGCCGCTATGGCGGGTTGAAACAAATTGACCCGGTCGGCCGCCACGGTGAAATCATCATGGACTACTCCCTCTTCGACGCGATGGAGGCCGGCTTTGAAAAAGTCGTGTTCATCATCAACCGCAAGATCGAGCAGGATTTTTACGAAGTGATCGGCCGCCGCGCTGAAAAACACATGGAAGTGCGATATGTGTTTCAGCAGCCGGATTCGATGCTGCCCGCCGGATTTACCGTTCCGGAAGACCGCGTGAAGCCTTGGGGCACCGCGCACGCGCTGCTTTGCTGCAAAAACGATGTGCAGGAACCCTTTGCCGCGATCAATGCCGACGACTATTACGGCAAGCGCGCATTCTCCGTGTTGTATGATTATTTAAAAACCGCGAAGGATGGCGAGAAAGCGGACTTTTCCATGGTCGGCTATCTTGCGAAAAACACGCTGACCGAGCATGGCTCCGTCGCCCGCGGTGTTTGCGAGGTGGACGCAAACGGAGAGCTTGTCAACATCGTGGAGCGGCTCAAGATTTTTAAAACGCCCGAAGGCCCGGCATATACCGAGGACGACGGACAGACATTCGTGCATTTTCCCGCGGACAACCTCGTCTCGATGAACTTCTTCGGCTTTACGCCTTCGCTGTTCGATTCGCTGGAAGCTCGATTCCCCGCGTTTTTGCAGGAGGCGATGGAAAAGAACCCGCTCAAAGGCGAATTCCTGATTCCCGCCGAAGTAGGACGCATGCTGCAGGCTGGCAAGGCAAGCGTGCGCGTGCTTTCTTCGCCGGATCGCTGGTATGGCGTTACCTATCGCGAGGACAAACCGGAAGTGCAGCGCGCCTTAAACGAACTGACCGACGCGGGCGCTTATCCCGACAAGAAACTGCTCGACTAATGATGAAAAAAAAGAGGATGCGACTTTGTCGCATCCTCTTTTTTCATCCGTAACTACGCCTCCCGAGCGAAAATTACGTTTATCCATGAAACTTTTGCCGTTCTCAGCCGGCGTTTCCCGCGCTTGCAACCGGCGCAACGTTGCCGCTGGAAACCAGTGCATCGCCATAGCTCGTGAATGCGTTACCGTCCGATGCGACGCCTTTGGCTCCGCAGGCGGTTAAGAGAACTGCGCTGAACACCACAAGCGCCATCAGAATAAGCGTTTTTTTCATAATAAAACCTCCAGTAAATGTTGTTTGGTCTTGTCAAATGGATTAACTAAGTGTACTATATGTGTTAGTACACATGTATATTAGTCGAACGAACCGGAATTGTCAAACCAAAAGAGCTGCAATATGGTAAAATTCACGAAAGAGACACAGTTTGCGGTTATTCTAATAATGTGTGCAAAGATAACAGGAGCGATCTAGATGGAATTGGTGAGCAATCAAAAGCGGTTTCTCCGCGCGGCGGGGCTTTTGACCACGGCGTATCTTTGCGCCGCGCTTTTTGGCTTGCCGCTGATTTTCACAAATTTCTATTTTAACATTACCGAGACGAAACAGGCGTTCTATCTGATTTCAAGCGGAGTATATTTGTTTTTGCTGCTGATGGCGCGAATTGTCTTTCCGCCGGATTATGGCGTCAAGAGCGAACGCATGTCCCTGCATCCCGCCGTCATCGCGCTTGCGGCATTCTTTGCTGTTAGTGTGGTCGGCGCGCTTTTGAGTCAATATCCAAATGAAGTGTTCTGGGGCGATAACAACCGTTACCAAGGATTGCTGACATTGGCGTGCTATGTGCTTGTTGCGGCGGCGTTATCGTTTCGTGCGGTGGATTTGCGCTGGCCTATACGTGCGCTCGTGCTTGCCGCGTCGCTGGCCGGAATCGCAGGATTGCTTCAGCATTTTGGATTCGACCCGATTGGATTCTTCACGGATTTGCGGGAGGCGGATCGGGGAAGATTTATTTCGACTCTTGGAAATGCGGACTTCTACGGCGGTTTTATAGTAATGGCGTTTGCCGTGACCCTCGGATTCTATCTGAATGCGGAAACGCGCCGTATGCGCTCGCTTGCATTTGCTTCGTTTGTTTGCGTTTCGTTCGGCGCGCTGGTTGCGGGCAGCGACAGCGCCGCGCTTGGGTTAATCGTCTGCGCGCTCCTGTTCCCGGTGCTGCTGTTTTCGTCTCTTGTGGCGATGCGCAGGTTTATGATCGCCGGAGTTGTGTTCTTTGGCTGTGCGTTTCTCTTCGGGCTGCTTTCCCGCGTGTTGGATTCGGTAACCTATCTTTCGTTTTTCACGATCTCAGTGAGCCGCGCTGCTGTCTCTCTCTCGCTTGCGGGCGTGGCCCTTGTGCTCTGGCTGGTTTTGCGCAGAACCGATCAAGAGCGGCTCCTGCGCCTGAAAAAAGTATATGGAATCGTGCTTGCGGTCTTGTTTGTGCTGATCGCGGTCACGCTCATACTGCTCAATACTGCGTTCAAGTCGGTTTCAATCGGCGAGCTTTCCCGTTACCTTCGCTTTGACGAAAGTTGGGGAACCGACCGCGGAAAAATCTGGTCGTTTGTGATGCGATTCTATGGTTCGCTGTCTCCTGCGCAGAAATTGTTCGGTGCAGGCAGCGGTGCGCTCTTTCACGCGGACGCGATTCATCCACTGTTTTCGGATGCGTCTTTGGACACGGCGCACAACGAGTATTTGCAATATCTGGTTACAAACGGCGCACTGGGGCTTGCCTGCTATCTATCTGCGCTGGTGTTTGCGGTTCGCAGCGGCATACGCAAATGCGCGGCGAAACCGGAATATTGCGGGGTCATCGTCGCCGTCGTCGCCTATGCGGTGCAGGCGGCGGTCAACATTGCGCAGCCTGCCAGCACGCCGCTGTTCTTCCTTTTGCTTGCCGTGCAGATCAGCAGAACGCCGGATCATTCTCAAATGGAATGATCCTGAATGGAACATAAAAAGAAGCCCCGCGCAATTCTGCGCGGGGCTTTTGTAAGTTATTCGTTTCATTATGGAACCGGCGTTCCGGTCGGCACCGTTGTGCTCGGCGTAATATACTTTGCGGCGGCATAGCACTTGACGCCGGTTGAAACGACTTGAATATAGTAGAAATCATCTGTTTTAAAGTAGATCAGCACGGAATCGCCCTTGACGACCTGCCCGATCGGTGTGTTGTCCTCGGTGCTCGGTACGCTGCGCAGCGCGAGAACGCTTGCGGATACGGTTCCGGGGATCGTTCCGGCGATCGATTTTGGCGTCGGCGTTGCGTCTTCGCCGGGCAGCAGACCCGCTTTATCGACAAACTTCGAGGCGATATAGCCGTAGAGGTTTTCTTTGACGATTTTTACGAGATAATAATCGCCGTCAACTTCATAAACTTTCAGCTGTGTGCCGCTGGAGTATTTGCCGATGATGGAATACGTAGCGGCGGGACCCTGACGGAGCACGACGCCGCTGGCGTTGAGCGTGCCGTCCACGGCGGTTGACACCTGCGACGGGCTGGGCGTTTTCACTTCCGGTTCCGGTGTGTCGTCCTGTTTTGGCGTCATGGTCGGCGTAGATACAGGCGCAACTGTCGTCTGCACGGACGGCGTTGCCACCGGGGTAGGCGTAACTGCGTCGACGGGCGCAAGCGACGGCGTCGGCGTAATCTGTACGGAGGCGCTGTTGAGGTTGCCCTCTCCTTGTTCGCTGCTCGTGTTCCGCATCGACCAAATGATGAAATAAATACCGACAGCCATCACCAAAACGATGATGGTCAACACGATATACCCAAGTGATGTGATGCGCACGGTTCTTTTTCTCATGATTTCCTCCCCATTTGCAAAACGCGCTGCCAAAGAGGCAACACAAAAACCCCAGAGCAATACCTATGGACAGTATATTGATTTTCGCCGTCTTTTCAAGAGGTTTTTCCGAAAATGACGAAAGAGTTACAACCTGTTCCAAAAGTGTTCACTTTTAATTTGCGGTCTTTCCGAATTAGCGGTATAAAACCTTGTTTCTTAATTATGCGGACGCAATACGACGCGCGGCTCTAAAATGCGCGTCATGCGATAGAGCAGCAGCTCTTCGTCCGAGCGCGCAAGTATCGTTCCCAAAAACGCGCTCTGACCTTTGATTTCATCGTATGCATCGGTCAGATACCTTTTTCCGGGAGATTCTTTCCAGAGCGTTTCGATGCGGTCGTCATAAAAGCGCACGCGCAGTATTCTTGCGTTTGCCGCTTCCAAAAAGGAGATACGAACCAGAAGCGTCGGGGTTCCGGCTTCGTCAACGGCAAACCGCCCGCTCACGCCGATGCGGTGAATCTCTCCGTGCACATTTGCTTCCGTATAGGCCGGTTCATCCAGACCGACCGGAAGGGTAAACCGTTGGTCGCTTTCATCAATCATGATTTCCAGTGCGTTGCCGCGCCCATGAAACGAAACCGACCGTAACCCTTTGGAAAAATTGTTTTGCAACGTCTGTGCAAACAATGGAAACAGACCGATTGCCAACGCGCGTTTATCGTCCTTGGCAAAATAGGTCTTTCCGTCGAGCCGGCGGATGATCTCGCGGTAATCCAGCTTGGTTTTCATATCGAACAAATCACCAAATAACGCCGTCTGTGGCACAAACAGATCGCACTTCAGCCGTTTTTTTGCGTTTGCCAGCGCGCCCGGTCCTGTTAGGGAAATTCCGGGGCGGCCTTCTTCCGGCTTTGCGAAAAAGCGCGACGCGATTTCATAATAGCTGCTTTGCTGGAATAGCTCGTTGTTGCCCGCGTTGGAAACGAGCAGGATGCCGCTGTCGAAAAAGCCCAGCACGTTCTGACCGAACATGCCGTTGAACAGAAACGATTTTTCGTTTCGCCCGACCCATGTCTGATAGCCATAATCATAGTTGCCGAGGGATTTCGGCGGATGCTCGTGTGCGGTCGTCTGTTCTCGAATCCAGTCCTCCGCAATGATTTGCTTTCCTTCGAACCGCCCGCCGTCGAGCACCATCTGCCCGATCTTCGCGATGTCTTCCGGCAGGATGTAAAGACCCCAACCGCCCTTTTCGTTTCCCATCGGGCAGGTTTCCCAGAAGAAATTTGTGATACCGAGCGGCTCAAACAGTCTCGGTTTGAGATACTCCACCAGACCCATTCCGGTAACCTGCTTGATGGCGCAGGCGAGCATATAGGTGTTCATGCTGTTGTAGTTAAAAAACGATCCCGGTTCCTTGAGCACCACGGACTCCAAAAAGCACTTGACCCAGTCCGTTTCCGTAACCGAGCCCGCTTCGTTGAATGTGACCCCGCTTGTCATCGTCAAAAGGTGGCGGATGGTCATGTTCCGGTGCGTGAGCTGGTTGATTTTGCTGATGCGGGAGGCGAAAATGTCGACAATGCGGTCGTCCAGATGCAGTTTTCCTTCGCCGACGAGCAACCCCACTGCAAGACCGGTAATGGACTTGCATTCCGAATGCGTAATATGCCAAACGGATTGATCATATGCACCGAACGCGCCTTCCGCAATCATCTTTCCGTTTTTCAGCACCAGAACGCCGTGCATATCCAGCGTCGGGTCATCCCGCAGCGCGTTGAAAAAATCTGCAACTTTCGCCGAGGAAACGCCCTGCGATTCCGGCGTTACGCGGGCAAAAGGCTTTTGAACGGGGGCGGGGGTAAAGCGCGGTTTTTGCGCCGCCTGCTCAAAAATCGGTTTCACGGTGCTTTTATTATCCAGCAACTGGCTGACGATCATCAGCGCGCGGGAATCGGTAATCAGATCCATATGTTATCCTCCGGCTGTTCTCGTTCGGGTGTTTTATAGTTCGTCTGCGAGTGGAAATTTCGTCTCCCTGGAAATGGCAAGCGCTGCGCGGCGAATCAGCTGGATATAATCCTTCGCGGAATATTCCTGCTGCTCTCTGAGCCAGCGCGCCAGAGAAACGCGGATTGCATCGGTAAAAAACGTCGCGTAAAAATCATTGTCTGCGCCTTCGCCGTAAATATCCTTGAGCCGCTGCCGCGCGAGCGGGTGAATGACTTCGCAAAAATAATCTGAAAAGCAGTTTTGTCCGCGGACGGCAAACGCGGAGAGATAGAAATCCCTGTTTTCGGCAAAATAGGAGCAGACGCGTTCGTAAAATGTCCAAACATTGCCTTGCGGCTCGGCATAAAGCTGCAGAACAAACTCATAGTAAAAAATCCAGTTGACGAGGTCGTATTTATCCTTGAAATGATAATAAAACCCCTTCCGGCTCATTCCACAGGAAGCGCAGATATCGCCGACAGTGATTTTCTCCAACGGTTGTTTGACCATTAAGCTCTTGAGCGCGGCGGCCAGCGCAAGCTTGCTCGACATGGAATCCGGCATGTAACGCGACCTCTCCATCGTTTCTTACAGTATATCAAATTTCGGGCGGCCACTCCAGCGTCAGACCCACGCCGACCTCGACGGTATCGAACGCATTCAGAAATGCGCTCTTGACCGCAAGGGATGTGCAGTGCGCCGGATAAACGCGCTCAACGCCGAGCGTTTGCAGCGTTTTGATGGTTTGCGTCAGCGTGTCTCCTGTTTCAAACAGATGAAATCCGCCGAGCAAGCCGAGTACGCGGTCTTTTCCCGTCAGCTCTTTTGCATAGCGCACGGTGTTGCATACGCCCGCATGCGCGCAGCCTGTAACAACGAATACGCCGTCCGGCAAGGCGAGCGCAAGCGCGGTGTCGTCCGGCAAGGTGTCCGGCTCCCAACAGCAGCCGCAGGCGGCCTGCGCCTCACCGACCGCGCGGTCGGATTCAAAGGCGTATACGCGCGGAATTTCGCCGAGAAAAAGAATGTGGTCGCTAACCGGTTTCGGCTTTGTGCCAAGGTGCGGTTCTGCCTGTGTCGGCAGATCCCTCAGCGCCATAGGGGAACCGACTTGCAGCCCTTCATATTGCTTCGGTAGGAGCGCACTTGCATGCGCAAAGAGCCGAACCGGCTGCGTAAATCGCTCAAAAAAACTGGGCAAGCCGCCCGTGTGGTCGTTGTGTCCGTGCGAAAGCACAATGTCCGTTACGCGTCCCAGATCGATGTTCATGCGAGTTGCGTTTTCGATAAAAATATCCGAATAACCAGCATCAAGCAGGAGTATATGCTCGCCGTCCACAATGTAATAGCACACCGCGGGTTCGCCGAGATAATACTGGTCGATATAGGTGTTGTTGTCGACGAGCACCGTTAGCTTCATGTTTGTTTCTCCAGAAACGCGCGCGTGCCGTCCAGCAGGGAACGCGTCATGTCGAATTCATACTGCACGCCATAGATCAGCGCGTCTTCATCCATGCAGTAGCGCGGGTTGTGGTGCGGCTGGTTGCAGCCTTTTTCGGCGTTTCTTGTGCCGAGTTCCGTAAAGAACCCCGGCCGCCCGTCGAGCAGATATGAAAAATCCTCGCCCGGCATGATGACGCCGATTTTTTGAATGTGTTCGCTGCCGAAGCGATCCAGAATCACACGCTCCGCATACGCCGTTAACCCTTCGTCGTTGATGACGCTCGGGTAGCCTTCCAACCAGTCGAACGAGGCCGAACAGTGGTGCGCCGCTGCCACGCTGTCGCAGATGAGGCGTGCTTCTTGCTCGATGAGCCGCCGTGTCTCCGCGCCGAAGGAACGCACCGAACCGCTGAGCGTTGCCGAGGCAGGGATGATATTATATGCGGTTCCCGCGTGAAATTCGCAAACGGATACCACGGCAGGATCGGTTGCCGTTATGCGGCGGGAAACGATGCTTTGCAGGGCGAGCACTAGTTCGCTTGCGGCGAGCAGCGGATCGTTGCATTGTTCGGGAAACGCGCAGTGCCCGCCTTTTCCGGTTATAGTTACATTGAAGCGGTCAACATTGGAGGTAAGCACGCCGCCCTTAAACGCAAACACGCTTGTGTCGAATGCGCTGGATAGATGCAACCCAAGCACGGCGTCCGCGCCTTCTATCGCGCCCGCGCAGACGAGTTCGACGGCGCCGCCCGGAGGAAGCTCTTCCGCGTGTTGAAAAATCAACCGCGCTTCGCCGCAAAATTGGTCGCGCTGGCGGGAAAGCAGCGAAGCAACGCCGAGCAGCATTGCCGCGTGCCCGTCGTGTCCGCAGGCGTGCATCACGCCGTCGTGTATTGAGCGAAACGGAAGATCGGTTGTTTCCTGCATCGGCAGCGCGTCGATATCCGCGCGCAGTGCGACAACGGCGGGCTTTCCCGGTTTTGTGCCGAAAATGTGCGCGACCAACCCGGTCTTTGTCGGGCGGTCGATGGCGTTTATGCCAAAATCGCGCAGGTTGCGTTCGATATAGGCCGTTGTTTCCGTTTCTTCAAACGAAATTTCCGGATAGCGGTGCATATGCCGACGCCATTGTATGACATCCGCTGAAAGCGCCTGCACTTCGGGTTCCAGAGTTATATTCAAGTCTCATCCGTCCTTTCGTTGAAGCCAATTTTATGAAACGTGTAGTCCTTTAAAACGATGTTGCCAATTCTTTGGCGCGTTCGATCGCGCGGGACAAAATGGTCTCAACCGGCTCAATTCCGAGGTCGAGTCCGTCCGCGGCGATGTGCTCAAACGCAGGAATGCCGAAAAACGTTGCCATATCGCGAAGATATTTCGTGCCGTTGTCCATCGGGTTGCCTTCCAGCGCGCCGCCGCGCGTGGTCAAAAACAGCATCTTTTCCGCTTTGCAGATGCCGAAGCATCCGTTTTGTTCATTGCAGTCAAAGGTAATGCCCTGCACGTTGACGTTTTCCAAATAGATTTTCAACAGCGCAGGAAAGCTCAAATCCCAGAATGGCGCCGCGATGACGATGCGGTCCGCCTGTTGAAACTGCCGGGCATAACGAAAGCGAGGGTGACTGAATTCGCCCGCGGCGATCAGTTCTTCTCGCTGGCGGAAAAATCCGCCGGTAAACGGAACGAGCGGTTCATCCATCAACGTCAGCCGATTGAGCGCGATTTCATCGCGCTGCGACAGCGCGGTGAGAAACGCCTCCGCGAGTTTTCTGGTTCGGCTCTGCTCCTCACGGATGCAGCAGTCGATATAGAGTACGGTGGTCATCGCCAGCCGCCCCACTCGCCGCAAACGCCGAGTGCGCCGGTTTCTAGCGCGGAAAGCGTGTCTTTTCTCTGCGGCACGGAATCCGCCGCGCCCATCGATTGCACGCAAAGCGAGGAAGCGACGGTTGCAAGCGCCAGTGCGTCGGACAGGGATTTTCCGTCTAAAGCTTCTGTCAGAAAATAACCGAGGAATGTATCGCCTGCGGCGGTGGTGTCCACAACCTTAACCGGATAGATGCCGCTCTTTGCGCTTTCGCTGCCGCGCATGCAGATTGCGCCGCGTTTGCCGAGCGTGAGCAGAACGTTCATCTTCGGATAGCGTTTGGCCAGCGTGGGAAGAATTTCGTCTTCGCGCGTGCATTTTGCGATGCTTGCGCCTTCAATTTCGTTGACGATCAGCCAGTCTACAAATTCCAGCGGATAGGAAAACACTTTCTCGTCCATCGGGGCGGCGTTGATTGCAACCTGCAACCCTGCCGCATGCGCGCGTTCTATAACGGAGCCGACCAGATTTGTTTCGTTTTGCACGAGAACGAGCCCATCGCTGCCGAATGCCTTCAGTACGCGGTCGATATAGTCTTCCGTCAGTTCCTGGTTGGTTCCGCCGTAGAGCAAAATACAGTTTTGTCCTTTGTCGTCCACCTGAATAATCGCGTGGCCGGAAACGGCGGCGGAGCGCTCGATTTGAGAGAGATTTACGCCGTTTTCGTTTAACTTGTCGTAGAGCATCTCTCCGTCGCAGCCGATAATGCCCGCGTGCCAGACTTCCGCCCCCGCGCGCGCTGCCGCGACGGACTGGTTGAGTCCCTTGCCGCCGCAGTGCGTTTCCAACGAGCGGCTGGACTTTGTTTCGCCGGGCTGTACGAAAGCGTCCACGCGGTAGACCTGATCGAGATTGAGCGAGCCGAAGTTAAGTATTCTTGCCAAGGTGTTTTCCCTCCGTTTTCCAAATGTTGAATGTATGATAAAATGTGTGTACCGATCCATTCATATGAAGCATCGATCCAAACCGGATTTTCGTTCAAAGGAGAAATGCATATGCCGCAGTTGCAGCCACATATCCGCCTGGATAGCAGCCACGGCGCGTCCTGCGCGCTGTTGCCGGGTGATCCCGCGCGAATTGACCGCATCAAAACATTTCTGGAGAATGCCGAAGAGCTCGCCTACAACCGCGAATACCGCAGTATTGTCGGTTCCTATAAGGGAATCCGCGTACTTGCCGTTTCAACGGGCATCGGCGGGGCTTCCTGCGGCATCGCCGTGGAGGAACTCAGCCGCCTCGGGGTGAAAAACATGATCCGCATCGGCAGCTGCGGCGCGTTGCAGCCGCAGGTGAAAATCGGCGATCTGATTCTCGTTTCCGGCGCAGTACGCGACGACGGCGCGAGTAAAACATATCTCGATTCCATCTTTCCCGCCGTACCGTATTTTGGCCTTCTCTCCGCTTGCGCCGCCGCCGCGAATGCGAACAAATACCGCCATCATGTCGGCGTTGCGAGAAGTCACGACAGTTTTTATACCGACCGCGAGGAGGAAATTGACGCATACTGGTCGAAGCGCGGCGTACTCGGCGCGGACATGGAAACCGCCGCACTCTACGTCATCGGTCATCTGCGCGGTGTGCGTACGATGAGCATCCTCAACAATGTGGTTGCGTTTGAAACGGATACACTGGACGCCATCGGCAACTACGTGGACGGTGAATCTGCCGCCATGCAAGGCGAGCAAAACGAAATTCTCTGCGCGCTGGATGCGTTCGTCCAAGTCCTGTAAACTCGTTTAGCAAATATTGTACCACGTTTGAACAGAGATAGAACAGCGATGAACAGAGTTAGAACGGCCTTTGCCATTTGGCAAAGGCCGTTATTTGTTTATCTTTCGTACAAAGCGAAATTTTCAAACACGCGCCGCTTGAATTCTTCGCGGTCCACCTTTGTTACGATAAAGGCGTTGTGTTCCATTTGCTTGTCGCTGTACAGGTCGGTTACGGTTTTGCCGCGCGTCAGGCGGCCTTTTGTTTCAACGCGGATCCAGACATGGTCGGTTTGAAAATAGCTCGGGTCGTCCGCGTAAAGAACGGTCACCGGATCGTGAAACGCCACACCGCTAAGGCCATAGTTGCGGTAAAACTTCATGATGCCCTGCATCACGTCCCGCGCGAACACAGCCTGCTTTGAGCCGAGTGCGGAAAGTTCGTCCAGCTCCTGCGGTGTAAAATAGGAAGCCATGGTCACATCCAGACCGCACATATAAACGTCCGCCCCGCAGGTGAACACCATGTCTGCCGCTTCCGGGTCGGCATACACGTTAAACTCCGCGCTGGGGGTAACGTTTCCGCCGGAGGCTGCGCCGCCCATGATGACGATGCGCTTGATGAGTTTCGGCAACTCCTTATATTTCGCAATGGCAAGGGCGAGATTGGTCAGCGGGCCAACCGCGACGACGACAAGTTCTCCTGCGTATTGCTTTGCGCATTCATAAATTGCGTCCCATGCGGGCATTGCTTCCGCTTGTCGTTTCGCCGGGGGAATTTCCATGTCGTTGAGTCCGTTTATTCCATGCACATGGTGCGCGGTGTGCGTTTCGCCAAACAGCGGGCCTTCCGCGCCGCGGTAAACGGGAACGTGTCCCATATCCGCGAGTTCCAGCACGCGGAGGGTGTTCTCCGTCGTATGCTCTACCTCAACATTGCCTGCAACGCAGGTGACCGCGACGAGCTCCAACGTTTTGAGATGCTTTGAAAGGAGAATCGCGATCGCGTCGTCAACGCCCGTGTCGCAGTCCAGCAGCATCGGTTGTTTGTTCATTGCGCGTTTTCCCCCTTTCCGTAGTGTTCCGCCGCTTCGACTAGCAGGTTAACAAACGCTTCGCGGTCGATGCCCATGATCACTGTGGCGTTGGCGGGTTTTCCGAGCACATGCAGGCGGTCGCCAACGGTTGTGCCGCGGCAATAGTCGCCGGTCGTCTCGATTTCAACGTACATTTCTTCGATGTGCATGATTTCGGGTTTGATCAGCGCGGCAACGGCGACCGCGTCGTGCACGGGCGCGCCGGTGTAGCCGATGTTGCGGTGGAATTCGTAGAAAAAGTCCAGCCAGTCCGCAACGACCTTAGCAACGGGGTTGCCCACGGCGCGGACGCGTTCGAAATCTTCCGGAAAAACCAGCGCCTGCTCGGTGACGTCCAAACCAGCCATGGTAATCGGTATTCCGCTGTTAAACACGATATCGGCCGCTTCGGGGTCGACGAGAATGTTGAATTCCGCCGCCGGCGACCAGTTGCCGAACTGTATGCCGCCGCCCATCATGTATATCTGACGGATTTTCGGCTTTAGCTCTGGATAGAGCAGCAACAGCGAGGCGACGTTGGTCAGTGGTCCCGTGGAAACCAGCGTAACGGGTTCTTCGCTTTGCTCCAAAACCTGCGCCATTAGCACGCAGGCGTCTATCTCCAGCGGCTTGTTTGCCGGTTCCGGCAGGGCGGGGCCGTCCAGACCGGAGGCGCCGTGCACGCTCGGCGCAATGCGCGCATCCGCGACGAGGGGCTTGACCCGCCCCATCGCGAGCGGCGCGTTCAGGCCGATCAGGGTCATAATCCGCCCCGCGTTATAGGTTGTTTTTTCAATGGTCTGGTTGCCGCAGACCGATGTTACGGCTTTGATCTCCAGCAGAGGACTGGCGTTCGCCAGCACCCAGGCGATTGCGTCGTCGTGACCGGGATCGCCATCCAGAATCACCGGAATTCGTTTTGTCATGTTATACCTCCGGTTTGCTGGCGCGGTGCTTCTTCACGCGTTTGAGCGTGCTGGCCGCGTAGATGACAAGGCCGAGAATAGTTACCACGTATGGTATAAGTGAAACGAGATAGCTCGACACGCCCTGCAGACCACTGACCTTGGTGCGCAGCGCCTGTGCGAGGCCGAAGAGGAGAGAACTGAACATGGCGCCTACGGGTTCTCCGCGACCCATTGCCTGCGCGGCGAGCGCGATAAAACCGCGGCCGGCAACCATGCCGCTGTTCCAGCCCTGCGAATAATACATGGACATAAACGCGCCGCCGAAACCCGCGAGCGCGCCGGAAAGCGCGATGGCGATATACTTGATTTTTAATACGCTGACGCCAACGCTGGAGGCCGCGTTCGGGTTTTCGCCAACCGCGCGGATGTTTAATCCAAGCGGCGTGCGATACAGCAGCAGCCAGATCAGCCAGACAAACAGGAACGCAAGATACGTCAGCACCGCGTGACCGGAGAGAATATCGCCTAGAATCGGAATATCCTTGATCAGCGGGATGTTGACGGTTGGAATCAGAATGTTGGGGCTCACCAGCGCGCCGGTGTTGCCGCGCATGCCGGTGAACATATACAGCAGGAAGATGGTTCCGCCTGCGCCCATCATGTTGACCGCGATGCCCGCGAGGATGATGTCTGTTTTGAGTTTCAACGCGAAGAAACCCATCATGAGGCCCAGCAGTATGCCGACGAACATTGCGCCGAGTACGCCGACAACCCAGCTCTGTGTCCAGTAGCTGAACAGTACGCCGAACAGCGCGGAGATCATCATGATACCTTCCAGACCGATGTTGGTGACGCCCGCTTTTTCGGCAATCACCGCGCCGAGCGCTGCAAAGAGAATCGGCGCCGTGATGCGGATGACGGAAAACAGGAACTCCGCTTTGAAGATCGTGTCAAATAACTGTTGCCACATTATTCGGCACCCCCTTCCGCGTTTGCCGCGCGTGCAAGGTCGGCTCTCGTGTTTTTCACGACGATCTTCTGCCGGTATCCGCTGAGGAACTGTTCCGCCGCGAAGAAGAGGAAAATTGCCGCCTGAATGATATCGATCATCTCGCTCGGCACGTCGCAATAGGTTGCCATCAGCTGACAGCCTTTGTTGAGGTAGGCGATGAAAAACGCGGCGAGCGGAACGAGCAGAGGATTGTTTTTGGCGAGGATGGCGATGGTGATGCCGGCCCAGCCGTAACCGGGAAGCTCCTTCCAGAGGAATGTGTTATAGCGTCCCAACACCTCGATGCTGCCGCCCATGCCGGAGAGAATGCCGCCGATGACCTGCGAAAGAACGATGGTGCCGCCAACATTCATGCCGGAATACTTGGAAAACGCCTGGTTGATGCCGATCATGCGGATGGCATACCCCCAGCGCGTGCGATACATGAACAGCGCGACGATGACCACAAACACCAGCGCGATCACAAACCCCCAGGTCAGCTTGCTGCCGCCTTCCACCAGCGTTCCGATTTTTGCCGTGTCGGCGAACGCGTATGTCTGGGTGGAACCCTTGCTGCGGTCGGCAAAGTTATAGCTCAAAAAGTGCAGCACGAGATACATGCAAACATAGTTGAGCATCAAACTGGTTACCATCTCGCTTGCGCCGAGCTTTACCTTGAGCAGCGCGGGCACAAGCATGATGATGCCGCCGATGACCGCCGCGATCAATACGCAGACCACCGCGTGCAAGCCGGTGTTCATGTGAATATAGATGCCCGCGAGCGCGGCGACGAAACCGCCGACCATAACGATGCCTTCGCCGGCGAGGTTGAACTGATTGCTCGAGAACATAACGCAGACCGCAAGACCCGTAAAGATTGTAGGAATCATTGCGGCAAGGATCGTATAGAGCCCCTGCGTATTAAAACTCGCCACACCGGCCCGCATGGAAACCAGCGGCCCTATGAGCAGATATTTCAGCGCGGTAAACGGTTCTTTCGAGCTCAGAAAGATGAAGACCGTTCCGACAGCGAGCGCAAGTGCGATCGCCGCAGCTCCTCTGACGAGCTCAAAGACAAACATTCGCCTATCTTTCATGACACACCCTCCCGATCTCCTCGTCGCTTTGCTTCTTGAGTCCCAGCATGTATTCGCCCATCATTTCGTCGTTTAGTTGGCTTGTGTCTTCGAAATAAGCCGCGATTTTTCCGCCGTAAAACACGATGAGACTGTCGGACAGTTCCATTACCTCGTTCAGATCGGCGGAGACGAGCAATACGGCGACGCCCGCGCGGGAGAGATCGACGAGTTTTTTGCGGATGAATTCCGTCGCGCCGACGTCGATGCCGCGCGTGGGCTGATCCGCGATGATCAGCGTAGGATCGCTGGAAAACTCGCGCGCTACGACGACTTTCTGAATATTACCACCGGAAAGCATTTTCACTTTTTGCTTGTTGGATTTGCATAGCACGGTGTAGTCTTCAATCAGTTTGTCGCTTTCCGTGTGAATGGCTTTCATGTCGAACAAAGGTCCCTTATTAAACCGCCTTTCTTCGAACCGGTCGGAAATCAGGTTTTCTTCTATCGTTGCCGCGTCTGCAATGCCGTATGTCATGCGGTCTTCCGGAACGAGCGAAACGCCAAGTTTGCGCAGGCGACCTTGCGACGCGTGGATGATGTCCGCGCCGTTTACCGTTGCGGAGCCTGCGTCCGGTTCCTGCAGGTCAAACAACATGTCGACCAGCTCGCGCTGACCGTTGCCTTCCACACCCGCGATGCCGAGGATTTCTCCTTTTCGCACGTCGAAGGAAACACCGTCGAGCATTTTTTTGTTCCATTCATTGGTATATTGCAGATCGCGCACTTTCAGCACGACGTCCGTCGGCTGTGCCTGATCCTTTTGCACGTCCAGAACCACATCGCGTCCGACCATGAGACGGGAAATCTCCTGTTCGGTGATGGAGGCCGTTTCATAAACGCCCATCGATTTGCCGCCGCGCATGATGGTGAGCCGGTCGGTGATCTGTTTGATTTCGTTGAGTTTGTGGGAAATGAAGATGATGGTATAACCCTGTTCTTTCAGGTGGACCAGCTCGCGGAAGAGTTCTGTCGTTTCCTGCGTGGTCAAAACCGCCGTCGGTTCGTCGAGAATCAAAATCGTTGCACCGCGGATCAGCGCCTTTAGGATTTCGACCTTTTGTTTCATGCCGACGGGGATATCCATCACCTTTGCGTCCGGATTGACCGAGAGGTTGAACCGCTCGGCATACTCGCGCGTGAGTTCCGTGGCTTTTTTAGAGTCGATAAACATTCCGCTCTTTTTCGGCACCATGCCGAGCACGATGTTTTCCGCAACCGTCAGACTCGGCACAAGCATGAAGTGTTGGTGCACCATGCCGATGCCGTGATGGATGGCGGCGGTTGGCGAAGTGAGAAACGCTTTTTCGCCGTTTACAAGAATCTCGCCTTCGGTCGGCTGCTCGAGACCGAAGAGAATTTTCATCAGCGTACTCTTGCCTGCGCCGTTTTCCCCCATCAGCGCGTGAATCTCACCGCGCCGCACGGAAAAATCGACGCTTTGGTTCGCGGCGATTCCGTTGGGGTATACTTTTGTGATGTTTTTCATTTGGACAGCCAAATTTTCTTGTTCCATAACTTGGGTCCCTTCAGATAATTTTACGGCATGAAATACCGCGCAAGACGGCATGCCAAAAACTGAATTTTGAATTGCTACTTATAGATAACTATAATAAAAAAAGAACTTGTTTGCAACGCCGTATCCGTGCGTTGTTTAAAATTAGATATTCTGAATCGAAGAAAATAAACCGGGGGAGTGCTGTGTGCCTCCCCCGGAGTTTGTCTTGAAAGACGTTGTTGCCAGCAGACGGTTTACGGCTGCATGGAATCGCGCAGCGCGACTACGGCATTGGTGTCGTCGCCGATTGCGGAAGGCACAACGATGGTGCCGTCTTTGATTGCGGCTTCTGCTGCCAGAACCTTATCCTGAACGGCCTGCGGTGCAACGGCTGCAAAGTTCTTGTCCGTTACGATGCCTACGCCGCCTTCGGTGAGGCCGAGGTTAACCAGCTGTCCCCAATAGGTGCGGCCCGCATCCCATTCGTCAAAGATCCAGACGATGGAATTGCCGACGTTCTTGAGGCCGGAGGTCAGGGTAACTGCCGCGAGTTCGGCGGAGAGTGTTTGCTCCTGATCGGAGTCAACGCCGATGAACCAGGCTTTGCCGGATTCGAGGGCAGCTTCCGCCGCGCCGTTGCCGGAAAGACCCGCAACACCCCAGAGGATGTCGGCTTTGTTGTCGTTGATCATGGAGAGACCCATTTCCTTGGCCGTTGCGGTGTCAACATAGCTGTTGACATAACGGGTGTCTACCTTGACATCCGCATCGGTCGCCTTTACGCCTTCGAGGAAGCCGTAGAGGAAGTCGTTGATAACCGGGCTGTCGATGCCGCCGACGAAGCCGACGACTTTATCCGCATTGATGTTTGCCACGGAGGTTTCCGAGGTCATTGCCGCCGCAAATACGCCGATGAGGTAACCCATGTCGTTCTGCTTGTAGCTGATGTTGACGACGTTGGCGTTTTCGCCGACATAGGAGGTGTCGTCATAGATCAGGAATTTCTGATCCGGATATGCGGTTGCAACTTCCTTCAGATAGTCGGGCATCTGATAGGTGCCGCAGATGACCAGATCATATTCGCCGGACTGGGCTACTTCATAGAGTGTATCCAGCCACTTCGGCTGATCGGCATCCGTGCCGCCCATTTCGATTGTTTTGTAGGTGATGCGTCCGGCATCCTGAAGGGCTTTCAGGCCGGATTCAGCAGAGTCGAAGAAC
The DNA here is from genome assembly GCA_003246365.1 of Clostridia bacterium. GTDB lineage: Bacteria > Bacillota > Clostridia > Christensenellales > CAG-138 > UBA7703. The sequence goes on along the minus strand of QKAN01000125.1, from coordinate 12,451 downwards.
GACTTGTCGCCGAGGTTGCCGTTGACGAGGCTGACGACGTTGTAGACTTTTTCGGTTGTGGTTGCCGCGGTGTCGGTGGACGCCGCTTTGCATCCGACTGCGCCGAAAACCAGGAAAACCACCATTAAGATCGTTACGAACTTCTTCATTTTGATTTCCTCTCTTTTTTGTTGTTTTTTTCGGGCTTTACAGATAAAAAACGAAGCTGATATGCCGCTTCTTGAGTATCAGTTTAAATGGTATCCAATGAAAAGTCAATCTGGTGGACGCTGAAAAATTTATACAAGAGCCACGATATTAAGTGATCAAATCACGGTATTTCTACGCTGTTTGTGGATTAAATCTCGAAAAATGCCTGATTTTAAGCTGTTTTTGAGTTTTTTGCTATGCAGAGCGACAAAACGGACAGATTGTATATTTTGCCGATTTTGCATAGATTCATGCAGCCATCGGGCGCGTTTGAAGCGAAAAACCGCCGTACGGAGCGTATCTGTACGGCGGTTTTACAAGTGATCAAAGACAGTTGTTTCGGTGCGGACGACAACTCCGCACTGCTCCGCGTTAAACGGAGATGGAAGCGATTATTCTTCTTCCTTTGTGAGGCTGCCCTTTTTCGGGCGGATCTTCGCGTAGGCAAAGAGCAACAGAGAACCGATTACGCCGGAGGCGATTGTGTTCCAGAGGCAGGCGACTGCGCCCTGCGTGAAGACGAGGTTTGCCGGTTCCGCATAGATGACGATGTCGAGCACGGGCGCGACGATGATCCAGGCGACCACGTTGGCAAGCACCTGATAGATGTTGAAGCGAAGCAGGTCTTTCCAGGAGAATTCGCCTTCTTCAACCTTCATCTTCGTGTAAACGAGACCGACGAGGAACATGGAAACACCGCTGGCGATAACCCAGCTCCACCAGGGAGAGCCATACTGCAGCGCATCGGAAATTGCATGTCCGATAAACGCAATGAGGCCGCCCGCGATTGGCCCGAACAGCACCGCAAAAAACGCGCCGAGGCCGTATGCCGTCTGGATGGATGTTTCGGGAATACCGGTCGGAACCTTTACATACATGAACAGCAACGCAAACAGCGCCGCGCCCAGACCGGTAGCAACGATGGTTCTGGTTGTTACCTTGAACATTTTCTTCATCTGATCTTACCTCCCAATTTGATTGTATGAGTCCTACTTCATATTATGCGTGCGGTTTGCCGCTTGTCAAGCAGAGATCACGCGCGCAGGACGTCCGGTACGGGTTAGGATTTTGCAAACGAAATCTGCCAGTCCGCGCCAAAGGACAGGCCGTATGTCTTTTCAAAGTTGCCGCAGCTCACCGCGAGCGCAACTTTCATCATCTCGTTGTTGTAGATAATCGGTTCGCCGGTTTTTGCAAAACCAAAGCTCTGGTGGAACAAAACATCCTGATCAAAAACGGTTGTTCCGCCGTGCTGCACGCGCACGCGCACCATGTCGCCATAGGAAAACCCGCTCTCAAAAAACAGACGCGTGGGAATATTCGTCCAGAGATTGCCGAAGTTGGGGTCGTCGATTTCGAAAATTCCCTCCGCTTTTCCGGGCGCGGCGGAAGGTTCGAGTATTTCATGCCGCACGATTTCGCTCAGCGGATAAGAGGGACCTACGCCTTCAAAGTCGATAATACCACTGGCAAGACGGGCGGCGCAGTATCCGAAAAGATCGCGCCCGTGGAAGATTGCAACGCCCTCTGTATCTTTGCCGCGGAGACGGTTGACCGACTCGTCGATTTCGCGCACTTCCAGAATTCCCATTTCGCGGTCAATGTGCGTCAGCGCGCCGTTGTCGGGGGTTACGACATAGTAACCACCTTTCACTTTTGCAACGCAGGCGCGGCGCGCGGTGCCGACGCCGGGATCGACCACGGAAACATAAACCGTTCCCTCCGGCCAGAAACGCAGGCTCTGCCAGAGGCGATAGCTCGCGCTCCAAGTGTCGTATTGCGGCAGTTCGTGCGTGCCGTCCATGATTTCCAGCTCGCGATCAACGCTCTTGACCACGCCGTACATCGAGCTGACCGCGCCTTCTTTATAGGTAAAGTCTGTTTGAAAAACTAATAGGGGTTTCATGTGTTCGCTCCTTTTTGTGGAATCCGCCTGATCAGACAAACGGATTATAGAATTTGCTGTGGTTGATGAATACGCTCAGCGCAATGGTGCCGAGAAACAGCGTCAGCGCGATGGCAAGCGCAAGGACATCGTTTTTATGAAGCGGTTTTGCCGCGTACCATGTGCGCTTCTTTTCTTTGCCGAATCCACGCAAGTCCATCGTGTTGGAAATGGTGTCGATGCGGTCCAGCGTAGAAAAAATCAGCGGGATTGTAATGTTGAGTATGTTTTTGATACGCTTGCCGAGTTTTTCTTTTTTTGAAAGATCAAGCCCGCGGCATTGCTGCGCGGCGGCGATGTCCTGATAGTCCCGAATCAAATCCGGAAAATACCGAAGCGTCAGCGAAAACGCAAACGCAGCCTTATAGTTTACGCCTGCGCGGTTGATGGAAGCCGCAAGTTCGCTGGGATTGGTCGAGAGGAAGAAGATGATGCCCAGCGGAACGACGGATGCGTATTTCAGTGTTTTGGTCACCTGATAGAGCAGTTGCTCGCTGGTCACCACGTAGCGGCCGAAAATCGTCAGCAGTTCATGTTTTGTTCCGTAAATTTCCGTGCCGTAGGTCGGGCTGAATACAAAGGTGAGGATAAAGTTGAGCACAAGAAACAGCAGCACATACAGCAACATCAGCTTGATTTGGCGAAACTGAATCTGCGACATCTTCAAAAACACGATCGACAGCACCATGATGACGAGAATGGCGCGTATATCATAGGAAAACATGACCGCCGCGGTGAGCAAAAGAAAGCAGAACAGCTTCGTTACGCCGGAAAGATTGTAGATGGCGTTGTGTCGTTCGACATAGTCAAAGAGTTTCGCTTTCATCGCGCCGTGCTCCTCTCATAGTCGATAAAGTGCTGCACAAACGCTTCCCCGTCCGGCAGCCCCGCGCGGGAGGCAAGCTCATAGAGCGAGGTCACCTTCAGGCTCGCTTTGTCGGCGATCTCCGCGCTGGTCAGCGCCGTAACCGATGTGCCGTCTAGCAGAATTTCCCCCGCATGCAGAACGATGGCGTGCGGCGTATATTCCAGCATCAGGTGCATGTCGTGCGTAATGAGCAGTATCGTCGTTCCGCTTTCGTTGAGCGAACGCAGAAACTCCATGATGTCGGTATAGTGCCGGTAATCCTGTCCTGCCGTCGGCTCGTCCAGTATGATCAGCTCCGGCTCTAATACGAGCACGCTTGCAATGGTAACGCGTTTTTTTTGCCCGAATGAGAGCGCCGAGATCGGCCACTTGCGAAAGGGATAAAGGCCGCAAATGCGGAGCGCCTGCTCTACGCGCGGCTTAATGTCTTCCTCGCTGATGCCGCGGAGGCGGAGGCCGAGCGCAACTTCGTCATAGATCATGGCTTTGCAGATCATCTGGTTGGGGTTCTGCATCACATAGCCGATCTTGCCGCTGCGTTCATAAATTGTCCAGTCGTCCATGACCGCGCCGTGAAAGAGCAGGCTGCCTTCGGGGTCTTTGCAAATGCCCGTGATCACCTTTGCCAACGTACTCTTGCCCGCGCCGTTTGCGCCGACGAGGCTGACCATTTCGCCGGTTTCAATGGAAAAACTCAGATGCTTTAGAATCGGACGCTGTTCCACATACCGGTAACTCAGGTTTTGCGCGGAAAGGATGGAGTCCTTTTGCGGCTCCGCTCTCCGTTCCGGTTGCGCCGCGTCCCAGGTAAGCAGAGCGTCTTTCACCGCGTCCACGTCCAGCGTTTCAATTTGCCCCGCGTGCAATTCTTCCGTAACGGGAACGCCCGCGTATTTCAGCGCGGTTACGTACAGCGGTTCGCGGATGCCGAGGTCGCGCAGAATTCCTGCCGCCATCAGTGCGTCCGGCGTCATGTCCGCGACAATTCTTCCCTCGGACATCACGATGATGCGGTCGATATGCCGGTAGAGCACGTCTTCCAGACGGTGTTCAATGATGACGACGGTTTTTTTAAAATCCTGATAGATGCGGTCGATGAGGTCGATCGCCGTTTTTCCCGTTGCGGGGTCGAGGTTTGCAAGGGGTTCGTCGAACAGCAGCGCTTCCACCTCGTGCACCATAACGCCGGCAAACGAAACGCGCTGTTTCTGACCGCCGGAGAGTTCAAAGGGCGAGGCGTTCAGTAGCGTATCCATATCCACGAGCGCGGCGGCGCGGGAAACGATTTCTTTCATCTCCGTCTGCTTGACGCATTCGTTCTCGAGGGCAAAGGCAATGTCTTCTCCAACGGAAAGGCCGATAAACTGCCCGTCCGGATCCTGCAAAACGGTGCCTACATGCTGACTTAGCGAAAAAATGCTGGAGTTTTTCGTTTCGATGCCGCAGACGACCAAACTGCCCTTCATTTCGCCGGGATACGAGAAGGGGATGAGCCCGTTGACGCAATTTCCGAGCGTACTTTTGCCGCTGCCGGATGGGCCGACGATCAGCACTTTTTCACCCTCGTAAATCGTCAGGTTGATGTCGTGCAGTGTCGGTTCCGCCTGCGAAAAATACTGAAAGGAAAAATCGCGAAACTCGATCACCGGCTTTCGGCTATTCTCCACAGCGCGGCTCCTTTCCTGTGGATTTCTGCATGGAGACGGTCCAGGGCGCGCCGGTGCCAACGTTGTATGCGCGCGCAAAGTCACCCTGATTGATGGCGACGGCCATCCGGTCGAGGCTGTTGACATAGACCAGCGGCTCGCCGATGTATGCATCCGCGAACGAACGCGCGAATATGAGTGAATTGCGGTAGATCAGTCGCGCGCCGTTTTGAATCATGATGTCCACGCGTTCGCCGTGCTTGATATCGAGGCGAAGGAAATCTTCGCGGGAAATGTTTGTCCAGAGGCTGCCGAAGCGAACATCCAGCACGTCGATATCGCCCTGAATACAAGCACCGTCGAACTCCGGTTTCGGCATGGGCAGTTCAACGATGCTTTCAACCGGAATACTCGGTCCGATGCCGTTGAAATCGATCACGCCCGCCGCAAGCCGCGCGCCGGAATAGGCGTAGATATCCCGTCCGTGAAACGTGTGGCTCTCGCCCGAATTTGGCAGGCGGTTGATGCGTTCGTCAATTTCCCGCGCGCTCACGATGCCGCAGATATGCTTAATGTGCGTCAGTGTTCCGTTGTCCGGCGTAATGATAAACTGACCGTCTACGGTTTCAACGCCGACGCTGCGGCGCGTAGAACCCACACCGGGATCAACAACCGAAACGAACACGGTGCCTTTGGGCCAGTAACCCACCGTTTGGATCAGGCGGTAGCTTGCCTCCCAAACATTGTATTGCGGAATTTCGTGGGTCAGGTTTGAAATGTTCAGCGTTTCGCAGACGGAGTATGCAACGCCATACATGGCGCTGACCGCACCGTCGGCGAGCCCGAAGTCGGACATGATGACAAGAGGTTTCATAGCCGTTCTCCCCGTTTCTTTCAATTATTATTCTTCAGCTATTATTATTCTTCAGCGGAGGCGCTTATGCTTCCGCGTGATTTTTGCGGGTCGTTTTTTCCGTTTCCGCGCGGTGCGCGGATATTATAGTGAATCTTGTAAAATTCCGGACGCATATAGTGCTTGCAGCGCGCAAGCGGCGTGCCTTCGGCATCGCAAAGCACGCCTTCCAATAGATGGACCGGCGTACCTTCTTCTACATTTAGATATTCGGTTTCGGTGTCGTTGATAAAAATAAGTTTGAATTGAATGGTTTCATAACTCGCGGCAGCATAGATGCGCTCGCTTAAAAACCGGTGCATTTCTTCGGCGGAAGAGGCGTCCACACCGAGCCGGGAGAGCAGAGGGACAGGGATCTGCAAAAACGAGTAACCGATCACCTGATCCGCACTGCGGTAAACCAGATAGCTTGCCAGCAGGATATCGCTTTTGCCGAGCAAGAGCTTTTGCCGCGCGATTTCGGTTGGCGGGGTAAAGTTATAGCGAATGTCGGTGTTGTCGATCGGCACCTGTGCAAAGGCGGTCATGGGGTTGAGCGACCCGGCGGTTTGTTCCTCTTCCGCGCGGCCGACGACGAGCGTGCCTTTCCCGCGCGACCGGATGAGCAGGCCGTCCTCGCAGAGAATTGCCATCGCCTGACGAAGCGTATTTCTGCTGACCTGATATTTTTGCGCGAGCGCGATTTCACCCGGCAGACACTCTCCCGCGGGATATGCGCCGCCTACGATATCGGCATACAATGAATTGTAGATTTCAACATAGGCCGGAACGCCCGTTGTATGCAGGTCGATCTTCATGCTTTTACGCTCTCTTTTGTTTGGCAGGATTATACAACATGTTCAACATTTCGTCAATCTATTATATATTTTTCGGTAAAACAGCACAAAAAACCGCCAATAAAGGCGGTTTTTTAAGAGAAAGAACAAATTTAACTTGTTCACCATTTTATGATCATTTGCAGCGATTATTGGTGAAGATATGTAATTCCGGGCGTGAAACCATCTTCCGAGCAGTTGAGCAGCTCCCAAACGGTGACGAGCTGATATCCTTCGTCCAGCAACTGCGGTACCATGATCTTCACCGCGTCCACCATATGCTGTTTTGTATCGTGCAACAATATGATGTCGCCGTCGTGCAGCTCTTTTCCATCGACGATCTGCTGCTGCACGTTTTGCGCAATTTTTTCCGGATCGTTTTCGTGCACATTTCCACTTTGCGACCAGAGGATCACTGCCATTCCCTGACTGCGCGCAATCCGGTTCACGTCCCAGTCGTTATGTCCTCCCGGCGGACGCACGCAATGCATTACGTATCCGGCAACATCAAATACGGCCTGATTGGTTGAAACGATCGCCTGCTTTTTTTCCACGATATTCTGCTTTTGCAGATCGTGATGCGCCCAGGTATGATTGCCGATTTCGCAGCCGAGCGAAACCGCACGGCGGATGATATTCTGCGCTTCTTTGTCTTTCAGCCGCCAGCCGCAGATGAAGAAAGTCGCGCGAACATTATATTGCTCCAGAACGTCGAGGATTTTATCGGTTACGCCAACCACCGGACCGTCGTCAAACGTCAGCGCGATCATTGGTAGATCGGGATTGATCGACATACGATCCACTGTGTCGGATATTTCCTGCGGCGTTCGCCAAGGCTGATATCGCATGATTGCCTTGCGGATAACCGCATTTCGTTCCGCATACCAGGGCGCATCGACGCAGGGCTCAGATGTTGAATCGGGCGTTGGAACCGGCGTGATAAGTGCGGTTTTGCGGGGTGTTTGCGTTGGTGCGGGCGTTGCGGTCAACGCCACCGGGGAAGCATCCATTTCCGCGGATGCTTCCGAAAGCGGCGCAAAAGCGCAGTCGCATAGCAAAAACACAATAAACACCGCGGTAAAAACCGCGGCGATCCCCCATCGCATTTTGAATCCCCCACTTTACGATATTGCATTATATCATATCCGCACAGAGGATTACGACAAAGAGCGTTGTATATTGGCGAGAATCTTTGTTTTTCATCGATCTCTCGCGCGATGATGCGTGCATAGCCAAGATGCCATAATGATGCCAACATTCAACAAATAATCTTCAAATGTAAACTATTGAAAGTTCATATTGATTTTCTATACTGATAGCACACCAGAAAGGAGCGACCAGATATGGATCAAAACAACGATTGGTACGAACGCTATTCCAACGAAACTTTGCAGGAGAGCGACACGCGTCAGCGTCGCCGCAGTGCACCTCGTGGCGTACGCCTTTCGACGATGATCGTATTTCTAATGGTCGCGGTACTGCTCGGTGGCCTTTTAGGCGGCCTCTATTCGCGTCAATATGTGAGCGAGCAATTATCAGCCTATGCTGCTCAGCAGCAGCAAACAGTTAAAAACGCGCTTAGCGAAGCGACCACCGAAGACTCCAGCGAGTTAACTACCGCATCGACCAGCGGATTTGCGAGCACCTACTCAAAGGCACAGATTATCGAACTGACTGCACCCTCGGTTGTAGGAATTGACACCTACTACACTGTCAGCAGCAACGGCTTCTACTTCGGCAACGGAAACAACACGAATGGCGCCGACGGAAACAGCCAGGAAGTGCAATCCGGCAGTGGCAGCGGCATCATTCTTACCAGCGATGGATACATCGTTACCTGCAAACACGTCATCGAAGACGCGGAGACAATTAAAGTAATACTCAACGACGACACAGAATATGAAGCGACGCTCGTGGGTTCCGACTCGCGCAGCGACCTTGCGGTTCTGAAAATCGACGCAACGGGTTTGAGCCCCGCAACATTGGGCGACTCGGACATGCTGACGGTCGGTGAAGACGTCATCGCCATCGGTAACCCGCTCGGCGAACTGCGCGGAACGGCAACGGCCGGTATCATCAGCGCACTGAGCCGCGAAGTGACGGTGGAAGACCAGACAATGTCGCTGATCCAGACGGACGCGGCCATCAGCCCGGGTAACTCCGGCGGCGGTCTGTTCAATTCAAGCGGTTCACTTGTCGGCATCGTGAACGCAAAAGCCTCCAGCACCGATTCGGAAGGCCTCGGCTTTGCGATTCCGGTCAGCAGCGTCAAGACCATTATCTCGAACCTGATTGATCACGGTTATGTGCTCGGCAGAGCTTACCTCGGCGTCTATACGCAGGATGTCACGCTCTCATCGGGCGCAAACGACTGGGGCAACAGCATGTTCGGCAGTTTCTTTGGCAGCGGAACCAGCTGCGTACAGATTGCGCAGATCGTCTCCGGCAGTGCTGCGGAAAAAGCCGGTTTGCAGGCGGGAGATTTGATTTTGAAAGTTGACGATACCGAAATCAGCTCCAACTCCACGCTGTCCACTGCGATCAGCAACTATAACGCAGGCGATACCGCGACGCTGACCATTCAGCGGGACGGCGTAGAGCAGACCATTACCGTCACATTCGGCGAATATACGCCGAGCGATCAATAACAACAGGGGTCATTACGTGCGCGATTGCGCGCGGTGACATAACAAACCGGTGGTCCCCATCCGCCGGCACCCCCATAATCATTTGATGCGCGCAAACCGTCCATCCCCCCCGGACGGTTTGCGTGCGGGGGAACTCCAAGCGCTTTACTGCCGGGTTCCAATCTTCCTTCTTAACCGGCGTGTATTATAAAAATTAGCCGTCCGCAGTTGCGGACGGCTGATTTTTTTAGCGTATGTATGAAACTTGAAAATTAAAGCTGATAGGCCGAGAGGATTTCGCCGACATAAAGCACGTGCGGGTCTCCGTCCGGCAGGGCCTGGTTGCTTCCGTAGAATTTTGCGCGCAATTCGGGATCGAGCGTGTTTAAGTCAAGCAGCTGCTTTTGCAGTATGCGACATTCGAACACAGATCCGCATTCCGCTACGGCATCCGCGCCGCCGGAAATCGCCTTTGCGCGGGATAGTCCGCTCATCTTTTCTTTGTCAACGTCGCGTCCGGAGCGTGAACCGCAGAATGCGAGCTCTTTTACGCATTCTTTTGTGCGCGGCACGCTGAGGGTAAACACATCCGTTTTCTCCATCAGACTGTAGGTGAAGCGGCTTTTGCGCACCATTACGGTGATTACGGGTTTTGACCATACTACGCCAAACTGCGCCCAACCGATGGTCATGGGATTCCAGACGTCTCCTCCCGCTGTTAAAAACGCGCCTCTGGGCAGCTGTTCCGCCGCCTGCGGTACCAATTCGAATGCTTTTTGCAGATCCATGTTTACCTCCTGTCCAAACGATTGACTCAATCGTCTCCGTATATGTACTCTACTTTTTTGTCTTTTTTCTTTTCGGGGAATATTTCAATTTCAAACCGGTCGAATGAAACGCTCTCGATAAAGTCCGCTTGCGTGAAAATCGTGCGGTTAAAACGCGCAAGTTCCGTTACGTGTTTGTTCAACAGCACCGGCCGCGCGAGGTCGAGCGGCTTTGCGAGTTCCGTTAAAATCGAATTCCAGCCCTCTGCATCCGAAGGCCGCGCGGGGAATTCCCGCACGGCCTCGTTGATGATTTTATGGTGTTTCAGAATCTTTGCCCAGATCTTCACGCGGCGTTACTTGTTCCAGATGAACCAACCCCAGACATACGGTGTTGTTCCATCGGTATAAAGTCCCTTGAGCGTGCCGGCAATTTGCTTCTTTTCTTTCAAGTCGGCGGAGTTAATCGTCGATTTTGCGCTGCGGTTTGCAACGATAACCTCGGTGCCGTCCGTCAACTGTACGCGGAAGATCGTGTAAGGATCGGTGGAGATAATCTCCGTTACCTTTCCGGTAAAGACGAAGTTGCCGCTGGTTACGGTGCCCGCGACGATCTTTTCATAACTGTTGGAAAGATCGGAACAAGCCTTCTTGAACGTGGTGGAAGAATCCGACGGCGGACGTTCCACGATTACGCTGGCGGTGCCGTCATAATAGCCCTGCAACTGACCCAGCAGATCCACGTCGAACGCGCCGACGCTGGCAATTGAGACGACCAGCGAGAATGTGCCCGTGTCGGACACAGCCGCCTGACCGAAGGTAACGTCGGAAGACGAGCTGGTTGCCGTGATAACGGCGCCCGGCGTCGCGGTACCGGTAATGGTTACGCTGCCTTCGCTGGAGGAAAGTCCGGCGAGGTCGTTCGTAGTCGTAAACGACATGGTCTGCATGACATACGGTTCAACGGTGATCACCTTGCGCGCGGTTACGCAATTGTTCTTGCGCGCTTCAATGGTGATTGTTTCCGTGCCGCTGGTCAAGGTCGTGTCGGCTGTCGTATCAGTGGTATCGACCGTTGCATCCGTGGTCGTCGCGTCGGTTGCGGCATCTTCTTCCAAGGTTGCTTCCGGCGTTACTTCTGCGTCGGTCGTGGCGGAAGGATCCGGCGTTGCGGTTGCGTCGTCGGTGGTTTCCGGCACTGCTGTCGCGGCAACCGTCGTCGAGGTAGCCTGCGGCGTATAGCTTGCCGTGAAGAGGCCGGTGCTGTCAACATAGACCTGTTCGTCGTTGACAAACACGGCGATTTCACCGTCGTAATTATTCACCTGACCCATGATGGCGATCGGGCTGTTGTCATAGGTCGCATTGACGGTATCGGAGGTCGGCTCGGTAACGGTCATAGAGAGCGTCGGTACGGTAACCGTAATTTCCGGCACTTCAATCTGCGTTGTCGTTCCGTCCGCCGAAATCGCCTGGATGTTCGGCTGAATGGTCAGAACTTCGGTGTCAACGGGCGCATTCGGCATGAATACTTCCCGCGCAATGCGGAGGATGATGCGGTTATTCGCGGCAACGGTCGCCGTGTCCTGCTTGAGGGTTGCGTCCGTGATGATGCGGATGGCGCTGCCCGTCGGCGCGGCGATGTCGATGTCATAGGACACTTCGCCTGTCGTCGGGTCGGTATATTCGCTGATTGAAGCGGTATACATCTGGCTTTCCGGATCGGTGGTCGCGGTTGCGTCGGCGGCGTTTACATCCTCGCTGCCGTTCTTGTTGAACACACTGCCGATGGAAGAGAACATCGCGCCGATGTCTCCGTCAAAGTTCTTTTTGGCGATATACATGCCGAATACCGCGATGAGCGCGAGCAGCAGCACAATGAGCCCCCAGAAGAGGATGGTTGTGCCTTTGCCGCGTTTGGGCGGCATATCGTCGTATTCTTCGTCGTCGAAGTCTTCGTCTTCATATTCGTCGAGGTCGTATTCTTCGTCGCGGCGGGCCAGTTTTCCTGCGCGTTTTTGCGATTTGACCGGCTGATAGTCGTCTTCGTCCTCGTCTTCGTAGTCGAATTCGTCTTCGTCGTCAAAGTCGTCGGCCGCATAAGAGGCGCGTGCAGGCGCGGCGGGTTTTGCTGCCGTACGGGCGGGAACGCTTGCGGCGGCTTCGCCGGCAATGCGCTGTCCGCAATACGCGCAAAACGGCGCGTCCGAAATCACCGGCTTACCGCAGTGCGGGCAGGTGGCGGCGGGCGCGGCTGCCGCAGCGCGCGGCGGAATTGTGGGGCGGAAGGAACCCGACGGCGCGGGAGCTGACGCAGACGAACTCACCGGGGTTTCCGGTGCGCCGCTGTACGCGCTCTTTGGCCATGCCGGGGCCTTTACAAAATCGCGCGCGGGCTTTCCGTCCTCGGCGGGATTCCTCGTTTCCGTGCTGTTGGTACTCGTATCGTCGTCCTTGAGATTTGCGCCGCAAACCTTGCAAACGCTGAGATTCTCGGCGTTATACGAGCCACATTCTTTGCATACCATCTATCCACTTCCTCCATTCTGAAGCGAGAATGATTCTTATTTGCATAATCCATCCAATATAACGCAACCATTATACAACCCGTGCCTATCGAGTGCAAAGAACATTTCGTGAACTTTTCGACACAAAAATATCCATAATTGAGCGTGTTTTTC
>QKAN01000009.1 GCA_003246365.1 Clostridia bacterium | reverse complement strand
GCCCAGCGCATCACCTCCGTAATGGATGCGGATCGAATCATCGTTATGCACGACGGCGCAATCGACGGAGCTGGTACGCACGAAGAGCTGATGGAAACAAACGAAATTTATCGCGACGTGTATACGTCGCAGCAGAAAGGGGTGGCGTAACATGCCGGGTCCCATGTCACACGGCGCGCAGGGCGCGCGCAGCAAGCCGAAAAACGCGGCAAAAACATTTGGGCGGCTCTTTGGCTACCTCAAACCACATACGCTGAGTCTGATTATCATTATCATCGGCCTCTTCGTTTCCTCCGGTGCCGGCATCGCGGGTACTTACCTGCTCAAACCGATCATCAACCAAATTGAAACCATGCTGCAAACGAAATCTTCGGATTTTACGCAGTTCTTCGTCTACCTGACCATTCTGGGCGTTGTATACGGCGTCGGCGCGCTGACGACCTTCGTCGTCAACCGCCTCGTGGTCAACGTGTCAACCGCAACGCTGGAAGCGGTGCGTGTCGATATGTTTACCAAACTGGAAAAACTCCCCCTGCGTTATTTCGATTCGCAAACGCACGGCGAAATCATGAGCCGTTTCTCCAATGATACGGACGTGCTCAGAGATATGCTCAGTCAGGGTCTGCCGATGCTTTTAACAAGCAGCGTAACCGTCGTCGGCGTTTTGATCATGATGTTTGTGCTTTCCCCGATTCTCACCGCGCTTGTACTTGCCGTATTCGTTTTGATGCTGTTTCTGGTGCAGAAACTCGGCAAAAAATCCGCTTTCTTTTTCGGAAAGCGTCAGAAATCCCTCGCAGGGGTAAACGGCTACATTGAAGAAATGATTGAAGGCCAGCGCGAAGTCAAGGTGTTCTGCCGGGAAGAAAAAGTATCCGAGGAATTCGACAAGCGCAACGAAGAACTGCGCCAGACCTCAACTTCCGCAATGACCTATGCGATGATTCTCATGCCGATCATGGGCAATCTCAGCTATGCGCTCTACGCGGCGGCTGCGGCTGCAGGCGCGGGTCTCGCGATCTTGGGGCGCGCAGACATCGGTACGCTCGCGGCATTCCTGCAATATACCCGCTCGTTCAGCCAGCCGATCGTGCAGGTTTCCCAGCTGTTTAACAGCTTTATCAGCGCGCTTGCCGGCGCAGAGCGTATTTTTGAGCTCATCGACACCGCAGAAGAGATCGACGAAGGCAATGTTATGCTCGTCAACATGGAAGAAGATGAATCCGGCAATCTGCGCGAAGTTGAGTGCTGCACCAACCGCTGGGCCTGGAAACGACCGGTGGATGGCGGATTTGAGTATGTGGAACTGAAAGGTGACGTCCGTTTCCATGATGTTACGTTCAGTTACGACGGCAAGGTGGATGTGCTCAAGAATGTCAACCTCTTTGCCAAGCCCGGCCAGAAGATCGCGTTTGTCGGCTCTACCGGTGCGGGAAAAACAACGATTACGAACCTGATCAACCGTTTTTACGATGTGCAGAAGGGTTCCATCACCTATGACGGTATCGATGTCAAAGAGATTAAAAAAGACGATCTGCGCCGTTCACTTTCAATGGTTTTGCAGGATACGCATCTCTTCACCGGTACCGTGCGCGATAACATCCGCTACGGGCGGCTGGATGCAACGGACGACGAAATCGTCGAGGCGGCAAAGCTCGCCAACGCGCATACATTCATCAAGCACCTGCCGCAAGGTTACGATACCGTGCTCACCGCAGACGGCGCAAACCTGTCACAAGGCCAACGTCAGTTGCTTGCCATCGCGCGCGCCGCTGTCGCCAATCCGCCGGTGTTGATTCTGGACGAAGCGACTAGCAGCATCGACACCCGTACGGAAGCGTTGATTGAAAAAGGCATGGATCGACTCATGAAGGGCAGAACTGTGTTTGTCATCGCGCACCGGCTTTCGACCGTTCGAAACAGCAATGCCATCCTCGTTCTGGAGCATGGCGAGGTCATCGAGCGCGGCGACCATGGCGATTTGCTCTCCCAGATGGGTAAGTATTATCAACTTTACATGGGCATGTTCGAGTTGTCCTGATCACCCGACCGCAACAAAAAAGTCCGGAGACATACGCCTCCGGACTTTTTGTTTTTATTACTTAATTGCTTTTCTTCTCGTCTTCATCAAAATCGAATGCGGAAGTGGGCATCGTGTTGCAGCCGCCGCGTGCGCAGGAAGCGCCCTGGCTCTTCTTCGCCTGTGCGTCTTTGTCCACAAATTTACGCATTTTCACCACGAGCAGCACGATCATACCGAGCGTGATTGCCAGCGCAACATATGAGGTAATGTCGAGCACCGGAATCGTAAGAAACGAAAACGCGCCGAGGCTCTTTGTGGAAACCCATTCGTAAACCGCACTTGCCGTGTCGGTTGCAGGCGTTACTTCCTGATAGGCATAAAACGTGCTGCGCATCAAAGAAGCGGCGCTGTTGATGATCATCGCGATACCGAGGAAGAAATAGATCTTTCTCGAAAGCGCTTTAAACTCTTCCTGCTTGCCTTCTTTGATGTTTTCAACGCTGTAAAGGCGACCTTTTCCGACGATTGCCGCATAGAGCACATAAACAGAGATGGCAAGCAGCAGCCAGTCGAACAGCGCAAATGAACTAGACATAATTAATTCTCCTTATCATTTTTCTCTCGTGTTGTTTTCACAAAGATTCAATCTCTGTGAATGAGGCGTATGTATTTTACAGTTTCTTGAGTTTCGGGCCGTTTGCGGTGTCTTCGACCGCAAATCCCATATCCTTCAACGCATCGCGAATTTGATCCGCGCGCGCAAAATTCTTTTCTTTTCTCGCCGTCTGGCGCTCTTCCAGCAGCGTCAACGCTTCGTTCGGGAACTCCTCGGCGGTTTCATGCACAAGCAGTCCCAGAACGCCTGTCAGTTCGGTAAAGAGCTTTTCGCCCGCTTCAACCGCCGCTTTTCCGCGCGGTTCGCTGACAAACGTATTGGCCGCGCGCGCAAAGTCGAACAATACGCCGATTGCGTCCGCAGTGTTCAAATCGTCGTCCATCGCTTCGTTGAAACGCGTCTTGAACTCTTCCAGCTGTGCGATAAACGCGGCGTCTTCCGCTGTGCCTTCCGGCGCAATCTGCGCTTCGCCAAGCCGCTCTTTCGCGTTGCGGAGGCGGTCCAGCGCGCTCTGCGCCTGTTGAATCATCTCGCGAGAGAAGTTCACAGGGTTTCTATACTGTACGCTGAGCATGAACATGCGCACGGCTTCGAGGTCAAATTCCTTTGCAATATCTCGCACCGTAAAGAAGTTGTTGAGTGATTTGCTCATCTTCTGGTTGTCAACGTTGATGTATCCATTGTGCATCCAGTAGCGCGCAAAGGGATGTCCCGTTGCCGCTTCGCTCTGCGCAATTTCATTTTCATGGTGCGGGAAGATTAAATCCTGTCCGCCGCCGTGAATATCAAACGTTTCGCCAAGGATGGACATGCTCATCGCCGAGCACTCAATGTGCCAGCCCGGACGTCCCATGCCCCAGGGAGATTTCCAGCTTGGTTCGCCGGGTTTTTCAGCCTTCCAGAGCGCAAAATCAAGCGGATCGCGTTTCGCCTCGTCCGGATCAACGCGCGCGCCGTTTTCCAAGTCGTCAATGTTCTGTCCGGAAAGTTTCCCGTAACCCGGAAAACTACGGACGGAGAAATACACATCGCCATCCGGCGTAGCATATGCATGTCCTTTTTCGATGAGCGTCTTCACCAAACCGATAATCTCGTCGATGTGCTCCGTCGCGCGCGGATTTACGCTGGCGCGGCGAACGCCAAGAGCGTCCGCATCATGATAGTATTCCTTGATGAACCGCTCGCCGAGTTCTTTTACGGTTGTGCCTTCTTCGTTTGCGCGGCGAATCATCTTGTCGTCGATATCCGTGAAATTCTGCACAAAACGCACCGCATAGCCGCGATATTCCAGATAGCGGCGCAGCGTATCAAATACGATAAACGGACGCGCGTTTCCAATATGGAAGAAATTATATACTGTCGGCCCGCAGGCATACATTGATATTTGACCGGGTACGAGTGGGATGAGCTCTTCCTTTTTTCGAGTCATCGTGTTATAGATTTGCATCTTGCTTCCTCCGTGTATCATTCACTATATCATAAGTTGGTTTATGTGTTGTAAAAATTATGCGTCGTTACGCTTTGTTTTTTCTTTCAATTGCGATTCCAGCGCGTCCAGCCGCGCTTTTAGTTGCTGCAGTTGCAGTTCCACCGGATCCGGTAGATCGACCTGATCGAGGTCCACGCCTTCTTCGCCGGAAAGATCTTCCCTCCTGCGGACACATTTTTCGGTGTCGATGCATTCGCACTTTCCGTCCTCGCACTGTCCCACGCGTTCACAGGGTACTTTACAGCCGTATAACCGAACCACATGGCCCGGCACACCGACAACGGTGGAAAACGGCGGCACATCGTGAAGAACAACAGCACCGGCTCCGATTTTGGCATGATCGCCAATCGTCAACGGGCCGAGCACTTTTGCGCCGGCGGAGATCGTTACATGATCCCCGATTGTCGGGTGTCGTTTTCCCGTGTCTTTTCCGGTTCCGCCGAGGGTCGCCCCCTGAAAAATTGTAACGTCGTCCCCAATAATCGCTGTTTCACCGATAACAACGCCGACGCCGTGGTCGATAAACAGTCGTTTTCCGATGGTTGCGCCCGGGTGTATGTCAATTCCCGTCATAAAGCGGCACCATTCCGACGTCAAGCGCGCCAAGAGGTGCAGCCCGTGCCGATAATAGAAATTTGCGCGTCGGTGAATGCGCACCGCCCGAAACCCGGGATAGCAGAACAAAACTTCTATCGCGGATTTTGCAGCAGGGTCGCGATGCAGCACCGCCTGAATATCGCTTCTCAGCGTTTGAAACATAGTGTTCTTTCCTTTCGCGCGGGTTTGATACCGCGTCGTCACAAATAAAATAAGCACATCCATCATAAAGACGAATGCACTTCGCGGTTCCACTTTACTTGGAGAGAACAAATCGTTTTCTCCCACTCAATCGCTGTAACGCAGCTTCTGCGTCCTCCGATACTCTGCGCGCTTATGCGGCTGTTTGTCGGCGGCGGCTTTCGGAAGGCACTTCGGCGCAGCTGACCCGGGTCGGCTTTCAGCCGGTGACCAACCCTCTCTTGGAATGCTTGCTAATCGCTTACTCTTTTCCGATACAACGCTTTTGTTTTTTAAGTTAAATATAGTCTACGTTTCAACCGGATTGTTGTCAAGCAGAAATGTGACTTTCTCACGCAACGAAACGTTTCGATTTCAGCATGCTCCCCCTTGCCAAATCTTACATTCTGGGCGATAATAAGGTGTTTATTGATCGATATCGAGGAGAACTGAACATGAGAATGAGCGAACTCATCGGCGAACGTTACAAAGAAAAGCCCGCCGATTGCACCATCGAGAGCCACGCCCTAATGGTGCGCGGCGGTTATATTAAACAGGTGAATACCGGTGTTTACACGCTTCTGCCGCCAGCACGGCGCATTACGCAGAAAATCGAGCGCATCATCCGGGAAGAAATGGACGCCATCGACGGGCAGGAAGTGCTCTTCCCCGTCGTTTTGCCCGCCGATCTCTGGAAAGAGAGCGGGCGCTTTACCAGCGTTGGCAAAGAATTGGTTCGTCTGACCGACCGCATGGGCGCGGATATGGTTCTCGGCATGACGCATGAAGAAGCAGCGGTGCATCTTGCGCGCGATGCGGCAAAGAGCTACGCCAAGTACCCCTTCATGATTTACCAGATTCAAACGAAATTCCGCGATGAACCGCGCGCCCGCGGCGGCCTGATCCGCGTACGCGAATTTACGATGAAAGACGCATATTCGTTCCACACCTCTCAAAAGGATCTGGAAGAATATTACGATCGTTGTTATGTTGCCTACGAACGCATTTTTAAACGTGCGGGTTGTAAAAACGTGATCGCTGTTTTGTCCGATTCGGGCATGATGGGCGGCAAAATTTCGCATGAGTTTATGTTGCTCACCGCCATCGGCGAAGACACGCTCGTTCTTTGCGACAATTGCGATTTTAAAGCGAACATTGAAGCATGCGCCAGCGTGGTCGATAATTCCGCTCTGTCCGCAACCGAACCGCTTACTATGGTCGCCACCCCGGAAATGGCAACGATCGAAGACGTCGCCCGTTTCCTTAATAAGCCGCATAACGCAACCTGCAAAGCCGTCGTTTATCAGCGAAACGCTGACGACAGCTATATCATTGCGTTTGTGCGCGGCGATCTGGAAGTGCACGAAACCAAGCTCCGCAACACCGTTGGCGCAGAGATTCATCCCGCCATCATCACTGAAGAGAGCGGCATCGTCGCCGGGTTTATCGGCGCAATGGGCCTCGACACAAGCAAAATAACGGTTCTTTTCGACCGTTCGCTGGAAGGCATCGGCGCGCTTGTCTGCGGCGCAAACAAAAAGGACTATCACTACACCGGTTTCAATATCGAACGCGACTACGGTAAGGTAACGTATGTAGACGTTGCGCGTGCGGTTTCCGGCGGCATCTGCCCCGTTTGCGGAAAACCGACGCTGAAAATCAGCAACGGTATCGAGGTCGGCAACATCTTCCAGCTCGGCGATAAATACACCAAGAGCATGGAAATGCAGTATCTCGACGAAAATGGCGCATTGCAGTATCCGATCATGGGATGCTACGGCATCGGTGTCGGTCGCCTCTGCGCATCTGTCTGCGAGGAAAGCCACGACGAATACGGCCCAATTTGGCCGATTACCATCGCACCATGGGAAGCCGAAATTTGCATTCTCCGTGCGGATCAGGAAGAGCCGAAGCGCGTTGGCGAAGAGCTCTATAAAGCGCTTAAAAAAGCGGGCGTGGAAACCATCATGGACGATCGTACAGTCAGCGCGGGCGTTGTGTTCTCGGAAGCCGATCTCATCGGCGCTCCGATTCGACTCACCGTTAGCCCGAGAAACCTTGCAGATGGCATGATTGAACTGACCACGCGTGATAAGCGGGTGAAAAAGCAGGTTCCCGTCGCGGAAGCGCTTTCGGCAGTGCTGGAACTCAAAGAACAACTGTTTGTCGAAATCGAAGGCTCTCTCGATTAATAACGGTTCATTCTAAAAAACATAACAAAAGAACGCCGCGATATTCGCGGCGTTTTCTTGTT
>QKAN01000219.1 GCA_003246365.1 Clostridia bacterium | reverse complement strand
GCAGATTTTATCCGCAGCGTTCGTGTCGCGATATCCTGACAGGATTATCAACGTGCATCCATCGTTGATTCCCGCATATTGCGGAAAAGGCTTTTACGGCCTCAAGGTGCACGAAGCAGTGCTGGCGGCGGGAGAAACCGTGACTGGCGCCACCGTGCATATGGTCAACGAAGTGCCGGACGGCGGGCGAATTTTGATGCAAAAAGAAGTTCGCGTGTTGCCGGACGATACACCGCAAACTTTGCAGCGGCGCGTCATGGAAGAAGCGGAATGGCAGCTTTTGCCGATGGCAACGGAAGAAATTTGCGCCGCACTTGTAAAAAAGGAAACGGAAGGGGAACAGAATGGAACAACGGAACCTGTTTGATCTCTTACAAAACAACACATATCCGGGGCGCGGCATCGTTCTCGGCCTAACGCCGGACGGAAAGAAAGCCGCGCTGGCTTATTTCATTATGGGGCGCAGCGCGGGAAGCCGCAGCCGCGCGTTTGTGAAAAAAGGAAATGATCTTGGAATACACATGCTGGACGGCGGAAAAATTGCCGACACCAGCCTGATTTTATACACACCGCTCAAAACGCTGGACGAGATCACCGTTGTCACAAACGGCGACCAGACGGACACGATTTGCGACGCGCTGAAAGAAGGGCGAACATTTGAGGACGCGCTGTTGACGCGGACATTTGAACCGGACCCGCCGCATTTTACCCCGCGCATCAGCGGAATGCAGCGGTTTGACGGAACGTACTTTTACAAGCTTTCCATCCTAAAAGCAGGAGACGCGGAAGGGAAAACGACGCAGCGGCAGACGTTTGACTATGAACCGCTTGCAGGCGCGGGACACTTCATCTCTACCTATCAAACGGATGGTGCGGTACTGCCAAGCTTTTCCGGAGAGCCGGTTGCTGTATTTCTGCCTAACGACTTTTACGCGTTTGCAGACGGCCTCTGGAACGCGCTGAATCAAGAGAATAAGGTTTCGCTGTATGTGCGCTATACAGACATCGACAGCGGAACGTATGAAGACCAGATTTACAACCAATACGCCGCGGAGGAATAAAACATGAAAGAACTTGCGTTAAAATACGGCTGCAACCCGCACCAGAAACCGGCGCGCATCTATGTTGAAAACGGCGATCTGCCGATTGAGATGCTCAACGGCCAAACAGGATATATCAATTTTCTGGATGCGCTCAACGCTTGGCAGCTTGTGAAAGAACTCAAGGAAGCGCTTGGTCTGCCCGCGGCAACATCATTTAAACACGTTAGTCCGGCGGGCGCGGCGGTTGGGCTGCCGCTGAGCGACATTGACCTGAAGGCATGCGCAGTGGACGATTTGCCGGGTATTAACGAGTCTCCGCTGGCGTGCGCATATGCCCGCGCGCGGGGCACCGACCGCATGAGCTCGTTCGGCGATTTCATTGCGCTGAGCGACGAATGCGACGCCGCGACGGCTTCCATCATCAAGCGTGAGGTGTCCGACGGCGTGATTGCGCCGGGCTATACCGACGAAGCGCTTGCGATTTTGAAAACAAAACGCAACGGAAACTATGGTGTGATCCGCATCGACGCGGATTACGAACCCGAACAGATGGAGCGAAAGCAAGTGTTCGGGGTCACCTTTGAACAGCCGAGAAACACAGCGAAGATTGACGCAGATTTGCTGAATCGCCCTGTTACGGCGATTACGGAAACCGATGAAGCGGCAAAGCGGGACTTGATTCTGTCGCTCATTACGCTCAAATATACGCAATCCAACTCGGTCTGCTTTGCGGCGAACGGACAAACCATCGGCGTTGGGGCGGGGCAGCAGTCGCGCGTTCACTGCACACGGCTCGCCGGCGAAAAAGCGGATATCTGGTGGATGCGCAGATGCGACAAGGTGCTAAACCTTCCGTTTTTGCCGACATTGAAGCGGCCGGAACGGGATAATCTGATCGATCTTTATATATCCGGCAAAGAAGGCGACGCGTTTTCGGAAAGCGGATGGCAGGCATATTTTACCGAGCGTCCAGCGGCGTTGACGCTGGCGGATCGCGCGGCGCATATGGCGGCGCTTTCCGGCGTATCGCTCGGCAGCGACGCGTTTTTCCCGTTTTCGGATAACATTGAACGCGCAAAGGCAAGCGGAGTTTCATATATCGCGCAGCCCGGCGGTTCTGTTCGGGATGAGGACGTAATTGCTGCATGCAACCGCTATGGTATGGCGATGTATTTCACGGGACTACGGCTGTTCCATCATTAAAGATATGAATGTAATGATTGTCGGCGGCGGCGGCCGCGAACATGCAATTTTAGAAAAACTGCGCGAAAACCCCCGTATTGAAAAGATGTTTGCGCTGCCGGGTAACGGCGGAATGAACGAGCACGCTGTCTGCGTTCCGATTAAGGCCACGGATATAGACGGCATCGTTTCGTTTGCGCAGGAAAACTTGATCGATTTTGCCGTTGTCGCGCCGGATGATCCGCTGATTTCCGGCGCGTGCGACAGACTGCGCGCAATCGGCGTGCGCTGCTTTGGCCCATCTGCGGCCGCGGCAGAAATCGAAGGCAGCAAGAGTTTCGCCAAAGAACTTATGCAAAAATACGGCATTCCGACCGCGGCATATGAAACATTTGATTGCGCAAAAGACGCGTACGCATATCTGGAACGCACATCGTATCCGACCGTCATCAAGGCGGACGGGCCTGCGCTCGGCAAAGGCGTTATCATCGCCCAAACGCGCGAGGAAGCAAGGGATGCAATTCGCGCGATGATGGAGGACGGCGTATTCGGAACGAGCGGAAGCCGCGTCGTGATTGAGGAATTTCTGACAGGTAACGAAGCGAGCGTTCTCGCGTTTACCGACGGAACCACGTTAATTCCCATGGTGTCCGCGCTTGACCATAAGCGCGCGCTGGACGGAGACAACGGCCTGAACACGGGCGGAATGGGCGCGCTTGCGCCGAATCCGTTTTATTCCGTGGAACGCGCGCGGGAGTGCATGGAGAGCATCTTTTTGCCCACCATGCGCGCATTGAACGCGGAGGGACGCAAGTTTAAAGGGTGTCTCTACTTTGGGCTTATGCTAACGAAAAACGGCCCGAAGGTAATCGAATACAATTGCCGTTTTGGAGACCCGGAAACGCAGGTTGTGCTGCCGCTTCTCAAAACGGATTTGCTGGAAATCATGCTCGCTGTAGAAGACGAGCGGTTAGCCGAAGTGCCCGTTCATTTTCGGGGCGGTGCGGCTTGCTGTGTTGTGCTGGCATCACAGGGGTATCCCGCACAATATCAAACGGGATACGAGATTAAAATCGACAAGATCGATCAAACGAAGGACATATTTGTGTATCACGCGGGGACAAAGCAAGACGGTGGACGTATTGTCACATCCGGCGGACGCGTTCTCGGCGTGACCGCGCTGGGTGCGGATGCGCGAGAAGCGCAAAAAAACGCCTATGACGCGGTAAAACATGTACATTTCGAAAACGCGTTTTTCCGGCGCGATATCGCGAGCCGGGCAATCGCCGCGCAGGAAGAAAAGGGAGAGTAAATCTGTGGTTCACAGAATCTATGTAGAAAAACAAAAAGAATTCGCGCAGGAAGCGGCAACGCTTGTTGCCGATATTCATGGTGTTCTGGGGCTGAAAGGGATTACGTCGCTCAGGATACTGAACCGCTACGATGTGGACGGAATCAGCGACAAGGTGTTTTCCGACAGCCGCTACACGGTGTTTGCCGAGCCGCAGATCGACCTTGTTTACGACATACTGCCAAAGGGCGCGGACGCGGTATTCGCCGTAGAGTATCTGCCGGGTCAATACGACCAGCGGGCGGATGCCTGCGGCCAGTGTATTGCGCTGTTGTCGCAGCAGGATGCGCCGCTGGTGCGCACCGCGCGCGTCTATCTTTTGTATGGGGCTATTTCCGATGCGGAGCTCGACGCGATTAAACGATATGTAATTAACCTCGTGGAGGCGCGCGAGGCTACGCTTGCGCTGTTTGACACACTGGAGATGGCCTCGGAAGAGCCCGCGCCGATTCCGGTGCTGTCCGGATTTACCGCCAAGAGTGACCAACAGCTTCATAAATTAATTGCGCAATACGGGTTAGCGATGGATTTGGACGATCTGATCTGCTGCCGGGATCATTTTCGATCGGAACGGCGCGACCCGACGCTGACGGAACTGAAATTGCTTGACACCTATTGGTCGGATCACTGCCGCCATACGACGTTTTTAACGGAGTTGGACGCGGTGGAGTTTCTTGATTCACGAGCGGCGGCTTCGTATGCAACCTATCTGAACCTGCGGCGTGAGCTGGGCGTTCAAAAACCTGTTACACTAATGGATTTGGCGACGATCGCTGCGCGGTATTTAAAAGCAAAGGGCATGCTGCCGCAGCTCGACGATTCCGCGGAAATCAACGCCTGCACGGTGAAAACGCGGATCATGGTAGACGGCGAGCCGCAGGACTGGCTCGTACTGTTTAAGAACGAAACGCACAACCACCCGACGGAGATTGAACCGTTCGGCGGCGCGGCAACCTGCATCGGCGGGGCAATCCGCGATCCTCTTTCGGGACGCGCGTATGTATATCAGGCGATGCGCGTTACCGGCGCGGCAGACCCGCGCAGACCTTACGCCGAGACATTGCCGGGGAAACTGCCGCAGCGAAAAATCGTTACTACGGCTGCGGCGGGATATAGTTCATACGGCAACCAGATCGGGCTTGCGACCGGGTTGGTAGACGAAATTTATCACGATGGATATGTGGCAAAACGCATGGAGATCGGCGCGGTCATCGGCGCGGCTCCCGCGGCGAACGTGCGGCGCGAAACGCCGGAGGACGGCGATGTTGTTCTGCTGCTCGGCGGAAAAACGGGACGCGACGGCTGCGGCGGAGCCACCGGTTCCTCCAAAGCGCACAACGCAGGTTCACTTGCGCAGTGCGGCGCGGAGGTGCAAAAGGGCAACGCGCCGGAAGAACGCAAGCTGCAGCGCTTGTTCCGCAATCCGGAAGCTGCGCAGCTTATCAAACGCTGCAACGACTTCGGGGCGGGCGGCGTATCGGTTGCCATCGGCGAACTGGCGGACGGGGTTGCGGTTGAGCTGGATCGCGTACCGGTAAAATATGATGGACTCGACGGAACAGAACTTGCCATCAGCGAATCGCAGGAGCGCATGGCGGTTGTTGTTGCGGCGGAGGATGCAAACATGTTTATAGAGCTTGCGGAACAGGAAAACCTGTTGGCGACCAACGTTGCGAAGATTACGCGCGAACCGCGCCTGACAATGCGCTGGCGCGGTAAAAAGATTGTCGATCTGCCTAGAAGCTTTATCGACAGCAACGGCGCGCGCAAACACGCGAACGCATGCGTGGAAGCCGCAACGCCTAAAACCGATTCTCAACCGAAAACGAGTTTCACAGAGCGGTATCGCGCGTTGGTTTCGGACCTGAACATCTGCTCAAAACGTGGATTAAGCGAGCGATTTGATTCGACCGTAGGCGCATACAGCGTATTGATGCCGTTTGGCGGCGCGCGGCAATTGACACCGCCGCAGGCGATGGCGGCAAAACTGCCGCTACTTGGCGGCGAGAGCGACGCATGCACCACGATGGCATGGGGATATGATCCATATTTATCGGAAGCATCGCCTTATACAGGCGGATACGCGGCCGTGGTGAGCTCGCTGAGCAAGCTTGCCGCATCCGGCGCACCGCTGGGCGAGCGCTATTTGAGTTTTCAGGAGTATTTCGGGAAACCGGGACAAGAGCCCACGCGCTGGGGAAAGCCCGTTGCCGCGTTGCTCGGCGCAATGCAGGCGCAGCTAGATCTCGGCGTTGCTTCCATCGGCGGAAAAGACAGTATGAGCGGCTCGTTTGAATCACTGGATGTGCCGCCGACGCTGGTATCGTTCGCGGTTGCAATCGGCAGCGCAAACACGGTTTTGTCGCCGGAGTTTAAGCGAGCGGGGTCGAAAACGGTATTGCTGACAGCCGAGGATCGCGGCGACGGCCTGCCGGAAGCAAGTTCACTCAAGCACCTATACCGCCAGATTTTCGATTTGATCGAATCAGGACGCGCGCTCGCGGTCTATGCACCCGGCGCGGGTGGAATTGCGGAAGCGGTGTTCAAAATGAGCATCGGAAACGGAATCGGGTTCTGTTTCGACGATTCAATGACCGAGCAGGAGCTGTTTGCGCCGAGGCTTGGCGCGTTTGTCGTCGAATTGGCGGAGCCGTCCGACATCGGCACAACGCTTGGAGTGACATCTGAAGAACGAGCTTTTCTCTGGAACGGGGAACGAATTGAACTGGATACGCTGGAAACAGCATATGAAAATGTGCTCGAAGACGTATTTCCGATGCACAGTAAAAACAGCTTAGCGGAGCTGCCGGAGGTGCCGCAGTTTAACGCGGATACGCGCGTGAAACCGCGCATCGGCGGAATTGCGAAACCGCGCATTCTGATTCCGGTGTTTCCCGGAACAAATTGTGAATATGAATCCGCGCGCGCGATAGAACGCGCGGGAGCGGTTGCGGATGTGCTGGTGCTAAGAACGCGCACTGCGGACGATATGGCTGAATCCCTGCGCGAGTTCGCCGCGCGGCTGAACCAAGACCAGGCAATGTTTCTGCCAGGCGGATTTTCCAACGGAGACGAACCGGACGGTTCCGGCAAGTTCATTACCGCGTTTCTGCAAAATCCGGTTGCGGCGGATGCGATTCAGGATCTGCTGAACGAGCGGGACGGACTGGCGATCGGCATTTGCAACGGTTTTCAGGCGCTCATCAAACTCGGCCTTTTGCCGTATGGCAAAATGACGAAACCGGCGGCGGAGTCCCCGACACTTACGTTTAACCGTATCGGTCGGCATCAATCCATGCTGGTTCGAACGATGGTGACCTCCAACCGTTCACCCTGGTTAATGCTGGCGCAAACGGGAGATATATTCACCGTTCCGATATCACACGGCGAGGGGAGATTTCTCTGCCCGGAGGATGTGTTCGCCGACCTTGCGGCGAATGGTCAGATTGCATCTCTCTATGTAGATGAAAACGGGAAACCGACGATGGATATCCGATATAATCCGAATGGTTCCTATGCGGCGGTGGAGGCGATTACTTCGCCGGATGGACGCGTTCTCGGAAAAATGGGACACAGCGAGCGCATTGGAACCGGATTGTACCAGAATG
>QKAN01000152.1 GCA_003246365.1 Clostridia bacterium | reverse complement strand
ACATATTAGAAGAACGCGGATTTTTAAAACAATGCTCACATCCCGAAGAGCTCAAAGAGCTACTCGGTAAAGAAAAAGTAACGTTTTATATTGGCTTTGACCCTACTGCAGACAGCCTGCATATCGGTCATTATGTACAGTTGATGTCAATGGCGCATATGCAGCGCGCGGGGCATAAGCCGATTGCATTGTTAGGCAATGGTACGGCTTTTATTGGCGATCCTTCCGGAAAAACAGATATGCGCACGCTTATGTCAAAAGAGCAGCTCGCGCATAATGCCTCTTGCTTTCAAAAGCAAATGGCACGTTTGTTGGACTTTTCCGAAGGCGCGGCGCAGATGGTTTACAATGGCGATTGGCTTTATCCGTTAAACTTTCTCGATTTCATGCGCGATATAGGCGTATATTTCTCCGTTAATCGCATGCTGACGGCAGACTGCTATAAGAACCGTTTAGAACGCGGATTGACCTTCTTTGAAATGGGATACATGCTCATGCAGGGATACGATTTCCTTGAACTCAACCGCAGACATGGCTGCGTTTTGCAGATGGGCGGAGATGACCAGTGGAGCAATATTCTCGGCGGCGCAGATTTAATACGCCGCAAAGAACAAAAACCGGCTTTCGCATTGACCACCGCGTTATTGACAACCAGCGACGGAAAGAAGATGGGCAAGACCGAAAAGGGTGCTATCTGGCTGGATAAAGAAAAGTGCAGTGTTTTTGATTTCTATCAATATTGGCGCAATGTCGGCGATAAAGATGTTCAGACGTGTCTGTCGCTTTTAACGTTCCTACCGATGGAAGAAGTGCGCCGTCTTGGCTCGCTTCCCGGCGAGCAAATCAACGAAGCGAAACGCGTGCTTGCGTTTACGCTTACTGCGCAAGTGCACGGCGAAGAAGAAGCAACAAAAGCGCAGACGGCGGCAGAAGGTCTGTTTGCCGGCGGCGAGGATTTAAGCAATATTCCGACATGTGAATTGACGCAGGAGCAGATTGACGAGAGCGGCCTTAGACTGCCTGATTTGCTGGTTTACAGCAAGCTTGCGTCCAGCAAGAGCGACGCGCGCAGATTGATTGAAGGCGGCGGCGTGTTTGTTGGGGAAGACAAGGTCGATTCTGCAAAGTTCGCGCTGGAGCTATCGCAAATTGAAGGTGACGGCGTCATTTTGCGCAAAGGAAAAAAAGGCTATTGCAGGGTTCGCAAGGGTTAAAACCTTATCAATCGATTTTATCAGCCGGAGAAAGCGAGATTGTTATTCAAAAATCCCGCTTTCTTGGCTATTTTTTGCCGGTTTCAAGCGAAGAAGAAGCACAGGAAGCCCTCACAAAAATCAGGAAGCAACATTATGATGCGCGACATTGTTGCTATGCTTATCGAGTGAGGGCAGGCAATGTCGTTCGTTCATCGGACGACGGAGAACCTTCCGGCACGGCCGGGGCGCCGATTTTGAGCGTTTTAACGGGCGCTGGCGTGGACGATGTTTTGTGTGCTGTCGTTCGATATTTCGGCGGCGTATTGCTTGGAACGGGCGGCCTCGTGCGTGCCTATGGCAAATCGGCATCGGAAGCGCTCGCAGCAACGAAGATAACGCAAATGATCGTATGCAGGCGAATCCAGATTACGATTTCATATGCT
This sequence comes from Clostridia bacterium, assembly GCA_003246365.1. Classification (GTDB taxonomy): domain Bacteria; phylum Bacillota; class Clostridia; order Christensenellales; family CAG-138; genus UBA7703. The sequence continues at coordinate 5,619 of QKAN01000152.1, read as the reverse complement.
GCTTTTCATGTGGTGGAACCATCGATCCGTGCGCACCGGTATCCTTTTCAGGCAGAATACGGCGAACTGGTTACCCTGTCGCTGTTGCTGCCTGAAGAAGAAACGGATCAGTTTTCAGCATGGATCACAGATAGGACAGACGGTTCAGCAAAAATTGAAGTGCTTGAACAATCTCTGACGCCGTTTGAGAAAACAAACGATGAGATTAAAAATGTTTAAAGCGTGATGTGCAAAACAAGGAGTATGAGGATGAAACGATTTTCGGTTGTGAATGTAATTAGCAAAGTGTTGCTCGGCGTGTTCGCCGCGACAATTTGCTTGTTTGCATTTATACCGACTGCGCATGCCGATGAAGCACGCATCGATATAACCGCGAATCCGACGGAATTGACGGATAGCGGCACCGTAACGTTTACGTTTGAAATTGCAAACTATAACGCCGATTATCCGATGACTGACGTTACGATAACATATGACAATACCACATATAATGTCATGGCGGATCAAGAGATACCGCCGAGCGGAAGCGCGCGCGATATCACATTGACGTTGAATGTCTCGCAAAGTCAACTTGGAAATCCGATTACATTTTTAGTTGGATGGACGAGAAACGGCGAACCGATGAGTCAGGAAGCGTCTATAACGATTGCTCAAGCAGAAAATCCAATTATTACAGTAACTCGAACCGCGAGCAAAACAAACGTGAAGCAAGGCGAGCAGGTCGTTATTACTTACACGATCAAAAACACAACCAAGTTCGATATGACAAATATTACGCTGATTGATGAAAACATCAGCGATCTTCCAATATTTGAAGACGAGACATTACGCGCAAGCAGAACAACGTCCTACGATTTTACTTATACAATGGGCGATGAGAGCGTAACGAGCACGCCGTTGGTAACATATACGGTAAACGGAAAGACAAAGACGTTTTCTTCAATTGATCCGCTCGAGTTAACAATGATATTGGTTAAACTCAACATGAGCGTGCAGGCGGGGACGCCGACATCTTCAGGCGTTAATTTCACGCTGGACGTTGAGAACACCGGAACGCAAACGGTAAGCGATATTACAATAACGGACGAACGCGAAAATATAGTAAATGCCACTCCGTTTTCTTTAGATCCCGGTGACAGCACAACATTGTCCTTCTTGGTTGTTCCACTGATGACGGAACCGCTGCGCAATGTCCAGTTTAAATTGACCGGTACCGATCCGTTTGACGAAACATATACCCTGGAGCCGGACGATATTTATGAGGTATATCCGTTTGTAGACTCATCTCAGATCAGCGTTACCGTAACGGCGGAAACAATTACACCTTGGACCGCTGAGAGCGGAATCGTGAGCGCGCGAATTACGATTACAAACCACAGCTCGGTTGAGCTATCTGGCGTTACGGTTAGTGAAACGACGATAGGCGTTATAAAAAGTTATGATATTCTTCCGGCTGGAGATACTACCTTTGATCAGGAGATTACGTTGGGATCTCCTAGGAATCTTGATATTACGGTAAAAGGATACGATCCGACAGGGACAAATCGAAAGCTAGCCAGTTGCGTTATGCCGGTTGCATACGGCACAGAGACGACGACCGAAGCAGACATAACCCCAACGCCAAGCAGCGGCAATCTGTCGTTTTTCCAGGGCATCAGCGATGGAATATCGAAGATATTGATTGTACTTGGCGTTCTAATGGTATTTTCGTTTGTCATTCTTGTCGTGCTTACGGCGATGGAAAATTCCCGTTCGCCGCGCCGGTTTGAGGACGACGAGGATGATTATGCGTCAGACTTTTTCGAAGAGCCACCTGCAACAAAACATGTGTATTCCGGTTATCAGGATACGCCTGACGCAGAGGAGATCAGCTATACAAAGCGAATGCTGGCAATGAAGGACGAAGAGCAGTTTGGAACGGTAAACAGTGAACCGATCAGCCTTCCTCCGCCCAAGACAAAACCGGTTGAACAACAAAAAGCTCCACAAAAGCAGGCTCCCGTTTATCGAAACGACGCGGTGCGGGAGGATCATGCGAGTTTGCGCAACGCACAAGCTGCGGCTGCAACACGTCCGCCGGCTCGAGAAAACGCGTCGCAACCGCAAGCGAACGAGGTAGCCGACCGTCTTGTTCAAACGGCACGATCCAAATATTATGAAACGGAAAGCAACGCTGTATATCAGCCTGCAAAAAGTGACGTAAAACCTTATACGCCGCATCCGCAACAAATGGCGCAGGCGGCAGCACCGCGCGTATTTGATTATCGTAAACAGGCGAAGGCGCAACCGAAGCAAAAGCAGCAGGTTACGCGCGTGAAACAAAATATAAACCAAAACAGTTTTGACGACGAGGAGTAATAACCGTGTTTCAAGGGTTAAATGAAGATACATATCAATTTTTTTGGGAAATAGCGTTTCAAAACGAACCGTCTTTTTTTGAAGCGAATCGCGAACGTTATAAAAAGAATGTTTACGAACCGCTGAAAGAATTAGCGATAGCGATAACACCTGCAGCGCAGGAAATCGACGGAGAGTTTAACGTTCGCCCGTCATCCATTGTATCGCGTATTCGGCGTGACACACGGTATTCGAAAGATAAGTCCATGTATCGGGATCATGCCTGGCTCGGGTTTCGTAGGCCCGGCGGGATGCTCAGCGAAAGCCTTGTTGTTTACGCGGAATTTGAGCGCGAAGGATATGGCTACGGCATGGGCATGTATGGCTCCAATCCGGCGCTTATGCGAGAAATACGCCCGCGGATTCTTGCAAAGCCGCAAAAGTTTCTTTCGCTCGTTAACGATCCTGCTTTTGCAGAACGCTTTGAAGTAATGGGGGATTCATTCAAACGACCCCGTTTTACGGATGCGCCGGAAGAAGTTTTACCATATTTGAACCGGAAAGGATTATCTTTTTGCTTTTCTTCGCCGAATCTCAAAAATACATTGTCGCCTGAGATTGCGGATGAAATCATTGAGGCATTCTCGTTGCTCAAACCTGTCTATCGCCTGTTAATGGGGTTAGATTAAATTCGGATCTGTATAAGAAATATGGAAGAAAGCGTTAAACATAATATAAAAACAGCGTTTCGAAAGATGACGATCGACGATTTCGACAAAGTTAATCAGCTTTGGCTTAATACAAAAGGCATGGGGCTGAATACAACGGACGATTCTCGCAAAGGCATCGCAGCATATCTGAGGCGAAATCCAGAAACATGTTTTGTCGCAGTCCACGAAAAAAAGATTGTCGGCGCAATATTGGCGGGACACGACGGAAGACGCGGTTTCATCTATCATACGGCGGTAATGGAAACGTATCGAAACGCAGGTATTGGAACTCAGCTGGTTGATCATGCGATGATGGCACTAAGGCAGGAAGGAATTCATAAAGTCGCGCTGGTTGTGTTTTCAAAAAATGAAACAGGCAATCTGTTTTGGGAACGGTTAGGCTTCGTTAAACGAGACGACCTAAACTATAGAAATAAAAACATTGATGAACTCGAAAGAATCGATACATAAAAAGCCACCCATACGGGTGGCTTTTTTAGCGAAAGCATCAAGGATTCACATCGTAGATTACAACAGAATCATTTTGATACCAAACACTGAAATTCTTCGAAAAATAATCGTAGTCGATATCAAAGTTCGCTCTTTCGCTGTCTCCAATGAGCACATAATCGATGTCGTATTGATCTGACAAAGATGCAAAGTAGAGATCCGGCTGCTCGTAAAGCATATATAGAGCGTTCTCTCGCGCAGAATAATCGACACCATGATAGAAAAGATAGGATCCAGAACCACAGACGATATTTCGGCCGGTGAGCGCCGCAATACAATTGTTATGATTGTTATATGTTAAGAAGGTTGCATCAGGTGCAGCATTTTCTTCCACGTATTCTGCGGCCTGCAACTGATCGCTGCTAATTAACTGATATTCTGAAACGTATTCGCGACCAAGTGTTAGAACCCCTGATAAAAAGAGCATTACACAAATAATTGCCGAGAGAAGCGCGATACTTGCACGGTTTCTATACGTTCCGCTCATTAAACGGTCTTTTGCATCGAAAAGCCAACTTCCTACCAGTCCGCAAGCAAATGCGAACGTAACGAATAATAGCTTATTGTTGTCGTAAGGGTTTGGCTGAAATTGAATGAACTCTGCAATCAGCCAGATCAGTATCGCTCCGCCGACCACACCACGATCTTCTTTCTTTGCCGCAAGGAACGCAACAGGGGCAAGCAACGCGATCAGGCCGAAATTCTTTATGTAGAACCAGAAGTAATTATCGGATTCGTTTGCCCAGTTGAAATGGAATTTCAAAAAACTGCCTGACTGTTTAAACGTAAACAGAATTAACTGAGGTAAAGCTAAGAGAAGTACGATGCCCAGATATTTTGCATATCCAAGCCATTGCTCTTTTCCTTCCCGGAGAAAAAGTGAACGAATCAAATAGAACCCGCTGACAATGCCGAGAGCAAGGAATGAATGCGTGTGCACCAACGGGAGGCAGCCGGCAAGAACGCCAAGCGGTAGAAACGCGCTGGTGTCGCGCTTGATTGCGCCGCGATGGAGTAAGAAGAGGCAGGGGAAGAGCAGCGACCATCCGAATAACAGAGCGCGCTGCGGAATCATCATATCCGCAATTGGGTTTACCCAACGCAGACCATTCTCAACAAAGTTTGTCGGCGTTTCATAAAATGCCGTGAAAAGGCGCGTCAGATTTTCCGGATTGTCTTTAAGCATGTCGAAGAAATACCAGAAACCGAACCCACCGCCTACAAAGAACAGCAACATGGCGAACACAGATTTGCGGCGCTCACCAAGCCATTCTTCGAAAAAGCAGTACACGCCGAGAATTACGAGTACGAAAGCATATAATGCGGTTAACATGGTTGCAAACCGCAGAGAAGTTCCGAACAGATAAATTGTTGCGCCGATGCTTTCGCATAAAAATGGATAATTAACCGCTTTATCCGGGCAAATGGAATACATCGGCGGGAATGTTCCCTGCGTTGCGATGCTGGAGATGAACCCAAGATGCATTGCAAGGTCGCCATATGTCGACTGCCCGACAAACAGCGCGCCGTTCTTTTCTATAATGGTGTGGCTGGATAAAAGAACAACGCAGATAAGAAGCAAAAAGCCGCCTGCTATAAAAAACGGAATTTCATATTTCCATGGCGTCAATCGCATCTCCTGACGGCGAGAAAAATAGAATCCGGCGGCGCCTGCAAGACAAACAACGAAAAGAGCCAGCAATTGCGAGCGCAACCGGAACCCGAGGACGAACGAAAAAAGCGCAGGCACCCACATCATCAAGGCCATACCTATCGCAAGTCCAAGCCAAAGCCGAACGAGCGGCTTTTCTCTGTTGAAAAGCAATCTGGAAAGACCAATTCCTGACGCGGCAAACAGGCAAAGGTAAAGAATGGAAATGAGTTCAGACATATCGAACAACGATCTCCTTATCAATTACAAAACGTTATTTAGAACAGACAAATGGCGGGTGTTTTAAGCCCGCCAGGAATATGTTTATTTTAAACCGAAGAACTTTGCAAACGGCTCGACAGTTGCGTTGAGATTTGCAATCGCTGTGTTCAGAGTTTCTATATCAAGCTC
>QKAN01000181.1 GCA_003246365.1 Clostridia bacterium | reverse complement strand
TTACGAAGCACATCTTAACTCATTTCAAGGAGGATATTATGAAAAAAACAATCGCTCTACTGCTTGTTCTGTCACTTACCCTCTTAACATTCGCAGCTTGCTCACAGGCCCCCGCAAGCTCCGAAACCGCTGAGCAACCTGCGGCGGCATCCACAAGCGTAGACATCGGACTCGTTGCAACCGACACCACCAACCCCTTCATTGGTTGGCTCACCGGCGAAGTAAAAGCACAAGCCGAAGCCGACGGCCTTACATGTCAAATCGCCGACGCGGCGGGAAACGCCACCAAACAGATTGAATTAATGGAAAACTTCATCGCCATGGGCGTTAAAGCAATCGGCATCTGGCCGCTCGACCCGAACAACCTTCAGGATGTCATCAAACGCGCTCAAGATCAGGGCATCAAAGTTCTTGTCGGCGGTACCGATACCGGTATCTACGATGTCATGATGAATATGAACCAATACAACTGCGGCGAACAGATTTCCGAAATGGGTATTGATTGGCTGCTTAAAACATTCTCCACAGACGGTACGGAAGCCGGATTAACGATCAAACCCAAAGTCGTCGTCATCAAATACACCGGTACAATCGACTCGACCAACCGCTCCAACGGCATCATTGACAAAATTACCAACTGGGGATATGCAGATGTTGTCGTTGCGCAGGGCGAAGCCATTACGGCAAGTGAAGCTCGCACTGTTATGGAGAACATGTGGCAGCAGAATTCCGACGCATGTCTTATTATGACCTACAATGCAGACTCCGCGCTTGGCGTTAATGAGTATATAATGGGTATGTCGGGAATCGATTTCTCGAAGATGGCAATTTTCAGCGGAGACAACTCCGACCCGATCATGGAGATCATCAATCTCTCGCCCTCCAACCAGTCCATTTTCAGAGGCACGATGTCCATCGTCGGCCCGTCCATCGACGGCGAGCAGATCGACCTCCCGGTCGCGACATATCAGGCACTCAAAGGTTTGGCCGACGGAACCTATTCTTGGGGTTCGCAGATCACAGATACCATCGCGAAAACCTATCCCGCCGAATAAGCCGGCTTAAAATGGTAAAGTCGGTGCGGCATCTATAGCCGCACCGACTTTTTCAAAAGGGGGTTCATCATGGACGATATTATTTTATCTTTGCAGAATATCACAAAACAATATCCGGGCGTTACCGCGCTGAACAACGTATCTTTTGATTTTCGCAAAGGCGAGGTGCATGCGCTACTCGGTGAAAACGGTGCTGGCAAATCAACGCTCATCAAGGTCATTTCCGGTGCTGTCACGCCAGACGGCGGAACAATCAAAATTGGGGATCAATCCTTTTCGCATCTAGACCCCATCACAGCAAAGCATCACGGCGTTGAGGTTATCTATCAGGAATTCAACCTGATGGACACGCTCTCTGTTGCCGAAAATATTTCTATCGGCGAGCGAACAGGCCGATTTGTCGACTATAAACTCATGCGCAAAAAAGCCGAAAACATTTTAAAGACCATGGGCGTGTCCGTCCCCGTAGACGAACCCATCAACAGGCTTCCGGCATCGCAGCAACAATTGGTAGAAATTGCGAAAGCCGTTTCAAAAAAAGCCAAAATATTAATCATGGACGAACCCAGCGCACCACTTTCCATATCGGAAGTCGGCAAGCTGTTTGATATAGTCCGAATGCTGAAAAACAACGGCGTTACAATTATTTATATCTCGCACCGGATGGATGAAATCTTTGAAATCTCTGATCGCGTGTCTGTCATGCGCGATGGTAAATATATTGCAACGCTGAATACAAGCGAAACAAACCGGCAGGAATTAATTCAGCTCATGGTCGGTCGAGAATTGACGGAAAGCTATCCTTCGCACAGCAATGTTCCCAGCGAAACTGCACTGGAGTTGAAGCGCGTTTGCGGAAACGGAGATGCGGACATTTCTTTTCAGGTTCGAAAAGGAGAAATTCTCGGAATTGCAGGCCTTGTTGGAGCCGGAAGAACCGAGCTTGCCCGTATTATTGCCGGGGCGGACAAGCGTGACTCCGGCGAAATCCTCGTGAACGGTCGGCCGGTACAAATCAAGCATCCTGCAGATGCAATACGACACGGAATCGGTTTAATCCCGGAGGACCGAAAGCAACAAGGCGTTTTTCTGGAAAAATCAATTGTCTGGAATGCAACGATTGCGAACATCAGGTCTCTTTTGCGCGGAATCGTCATCGACCGTAAACGCGAGCGCGAACAGGCGCTGCATTACATTGGTCTGTTTGATATAAAAACACCTTCCTTTGGTCAGTTTGTCAAGAATTTATCCGGCGGCAATCAACAAAAAGTTGCGCTGGCTAAAACGCTTGCTACACAATCCGATATTTTAATCTTTGACGAACCCACCAGAGGAGTCGATGTTGCGGCAAAGCAGGAAATTTATCAATTGATGTGTCAACTTGCCGAACAAGGAAAAGCCATCATCATGATTTCCTCAGATATGCCCGAATTATTAGGAATGTCTGACCGGATCATCGTTATATCCGGTGGCCGGATTACCGGCGAACTACAAAAAAATGAGTTCAATCAAGTACGCGTGCTCGAGCTCGCGTCTGAGAAACTGGCGGAGGTATCAGCATGAATACAACAGCTTCTGACAAGATAAGACTGGCTTTGAAAAAGTATGTCATTTTCTTTGTGCTCGTCGGGCTTATCATTCTATTCTCAATTTTAACACCATACTTTTTCACCGTTCAGAACCTTACAAACGTATTTGTTCAGCAGTCATATGTCATCATCGCCGCCGTCGGTTTGTCCTTTGTCATGATCAGCGGCGGCATGGACCTCTCTATCGGCTGGCAAATGTCGCTGGTTGGTGTTTTTACGGCGGTTCTTATGAAAAACATTGGTCTGCCTGTCTGGTTGTCGGTCATCCTGGGGTGTTTGCTCGGCATAACGCTTGGTTTGTTCAACGGCTATGCGGCAATTATTTTAAATGTGCATCCATTGATAGTAACGCTCGGCACAATGACGATGTTTCAGGGTATTTCCTATACCGTTGCAAACCAAAGCGTCATTTTAAACCTTCCGATTTCATTTAAATTCCTTGGTCAGGGATATCTGTTTGGTTTCATCCCATTCAGCGTCATATTGATGATTATCATTGTGGTAATCGCCGCTTTCATACTGAACAAAACGTTCTTCGGCCGCTATATTTACGCGGTTGGTTCAAACGCGGAAGCGGCTCACCTCGCGGGCATCAACGTGAAGCGCGTGAAGCTTGCCGTCTTTGCCATTTGCGGCTTTTTCGTTTCGCTCGCAACAATGGTTTTATTCGCCAGAACCGGATCAGCCGCGCCTGCAACCGGCCCAGGGACTGAGTTTTCCTGCATGACCGCGTGCGTCGTTGGCGGAATCTCCTTTAAAGGCGGAGAAGGAAAAATGTGGGGCGTCGTAACCGGCGTTTTGATTCTCGGCGTGTTAAGCAACGGTATGCAATTGATTGGGATGGGAACCTATACACAGTTCATCGTCAAAGGCCTCGTTCTGCTCGGCGCAGTCGGTTTTGATACTTATCAAAAAGCGTCGGCACAGCGTGTTAAAAAGCTAGCGTAATCAGTCACGCGCCGAATTTTCCAAACGAGGTAAATTGAATGAAGAAAAAACAGATCGTCGGCATGTTATTGGCCGTCAGCTTGATTGTTGTATCTCTTTTTCTGCCCGAAAACGGTGTGTTGACCCGTCCGGGGATAAAAACAGTCGGAATACTTATCGCCTTTTTAATGATTCTTGTAACGGAAGCCTTGCCTATTGTCGTTACAAGCATCCTTTGCTGCAGCTTGCTGCCGTTGATTGGCGTAACGGAGAAATTCTCCGACGCATTATCCGGCTTTTCACAGCCGATTGTGTTTTTCACGATGGCTTCCTTTGGCATTGCGGCAGCTATTACCGCAACCCCGCTTTCCACGCGTATTCTTCGGGGTCTGCTCCATATTTTTCATCGCAGCATACAGCATGTACTGCTCGCGGTGATGATCTGCGCCGCGGTCGTTTCTTCTATTGTTTCGAACGTTCCGACCTGTGCAATCTTTATGACGATCGCGATCGGTATACTCAAGCTCTATTCCGATGAGGCGGACGCTCGCCGGAGCGGGCGCGCGTTTATGATCGGCGTACCCGTTGCCAGCATGATTGGCGGCATCATGACCCCAGCCGGAAGTTCCATCAACCTTTTAGCTATCACTTTGCTCGAAGAGCATACATCTCAAACCGTTACGTTTGTTCAATGGATGCTTGCCGGTGTCCCGCTTGCGATGTTGATGTTACCGGTCGCGTGGTTTCTGATCGTCAAGATATATCGTCCTGCGCCAGTTTCTCCGGAACGAATCAAAGAGTTTCGCGACTCTCTTGATATTCCCGCCCAAATCGGCAAAAATGAAACCAAGGTGCTCATCATTGTAGGGTTGATGTTTACATTATGGATTTTGTCATCCTGGGTCAGTCAGATCAACGTAATACTTGTGGCAATGATCGGTTGCGTAGTCATGTTTTTACCCGGAATACGGGCGCTCGATATCAACACCTTTTTACGCGAAAACAGTTGGGATGCCTTTTTCCTGGTCGGCGCCGTTCTGTCGCTGAGCAACGCAATGATTCAAAACGGGGTGAGCGCTGCAATTGCCGGCGCGATCCCTGCGTTGAATATTTCTCTTCCGATCATCATTGCTTTTACGGCGGCTTTGATCTTCACATCGCTGATCATAATCCCCGTTGCAACTTCACTGATTCCGATTATGGCAATTCCGTTGTTCTCCGTTGCAGTGTCCGCAAACGTATCTCCCGCTCTTGTGATAATGACGGCGGCAATCTGCGCCGGAAATTGCTATCTGCTTCCGTTGGATACCGTCCCGCTGATCACATTTAGCAAGGGATATTATTCCATGACAGATATGATAAAATCAACAGCGTTGATGCAGTTGATCATGATTGTGCTTGTCTCGATATGGATCCCGATTTCAGGGCACTTATCGGGAATGATTTAGGAGGATTCATGGATCAAAAACGCTATATCCCTCTTTTTGATGGGCCTTTAAATGATTTCCCAGAATCGGACGAATTGCCGGATGGCGTAAAAACAATCCGCTTAACGGATCAATATGCTTATCATGTGGATTTTAAGCCGAACATCGAATATGCAATTCGCGACAATGAAAGACTTTTGCTTCATCTTTTACTTCCAAAGAAGAATGATGCCACGGGTAGCTTCCCCCTCGTCGTTTTTGTGCAAGGTTCCGCATGGCATCGGCAAGACATTTTTCAGCACTTGCAGCATATGGTGCGCATCTGCGAGCACGGTTTTGCCGTCGCAATGGTGCAATACCGTCCGAGCGATATCGCGCCGTTTCCGGCACAGGTGCAGGATGTTAAAACTGCAATTCGATTCTTGCGCTCCAAAGCAGATACGTTCCAGATTGATCCTTCCCGTATCGGTATCTGGGGTGATTCCAGCGGCGCGCATACGGCAGTGTTAGTCGGAATCACATCAGATGGTGAACTCGATACCACCTTGTATTCCGAATATTCAGCCGCCGTGCGTTGCATTGTCGACTGGTATGGTCCGACGGATATTTCTTTGATGAACACGACAGACAGCGTACAAGATCATATTCAGCCGGACAGTCCGGAAGGATATCTGGTCGGACAGAAAAACGTGTTGGAAAATCCTACGCTTGTCGCTCCTACCATACCAATGAACTATCTATCAGCGGATCGCAAAATTCCGCCGATCCTGATGATGCACGGTTCCAAGGATCAACTCGTTCATTTTCACCAAAGTTGCATATTTTACAATGCATTGCGTGCATTGGGTAAAGACGTTACCTTCTATAAATTGGAAGGCGCTTATCATGCTTTCGGCGGATTCAATTGCGACGAAGCAGTTCAAATTGTAATTGAGTATCTGAAATCGCAGCTTAGCACCTAGTAATAGGATCTCTTTATGTTTCTTCAAAATATCCAACCGCGTCCATATGGACGCGGTTTTTGTTCGTTTCGTTATCAGATAATCCCCTGCGCCATCATCGCATCTGCTACCTTGGCAAAGCCCGCAATGTTCGCGCCTGCTACGAGATTGTAGCCGAGGCCGTTTTCTTCCGCCGCTTTTGCCGAGTTGTCGTGGATGTTTTTCATGATGCTGTGCAGCTTTTCGTCCACTTCCGCCTCGCTCCAGCTCAGCCGCTGGCTGTTCTGGCTCATCTCCAGCGCGCTCGTCGCAACGCCGCCGGCGTTGACCGCTTTGCTGGGAGCTACGATCATGTGCTTCTGCTCCAGCAGGAAGTTCAGCGCGTCGTTCGTTGTCGGCATGTTCGCAACTTCGATGTAATACTTCGAGCCGCTTGCCGCGATCTTCTTTGCTGAAAGCATGTTCACGTCGTTTTGCGTTGCGCACGGCATATACACATCCGCCGGTACACCCCAGGGTTTTTCACTCGGGTAAAACGCGCAGCCGTAGCGGTCTGCGTAGTCTTTTACCTTGTCTCTGCCGCTGTTGCGCATGTCGACGAGGTAATCGATCTTCTTACCCAGCACGCCTTTCGGATCGTATACGTATCCGTCCGGGCCGGACAGCGTAACCGCCACCGCACCGAGCTCTTCAAGCTTTCTTGCAACGCCCCATGTTACGTTGCCGAAACCGGAGAGCGCGAACGTTTTGCCTTTGATCGTGTCGCCTTCGTGTTTGAACACTTCGTTGACATAGTACACCGCGCCGAATCCCGTCGCTTCCGGACGAATCAGGCTGCCGCCGAAGCTCATGCCTTTGCCCGTCAGTACGCCGGGTTGGTAGTTGCCGCGGATGCGGCGGTACTGTCCGAACAGATAACCGATTTCGCGCGCGCCGACGCCGATGTCGCCCGCCGGTACGTCCACATCGGGTCCGATGTGCCGGTAGAGTTCGTTCATAAACGCCTGACAAAAGCGCATCACTTCCCCGTCGCTCTTGCCGCGGGGGTCAAAGTCGCTGCCGCCCTTGCCGCCGCCGATCGGCAGACTGGTCAGGCTGTTTTTAAACGTCTGCTCGAATCCCAGAAACTTCATGATCGAGAGGTTGACCGACGGATGGAACCGCAAGCCGCCCTTGAAGGGGCCGATCGCGCCGTTGAACTGCACGCGGTATCCGCGGTTTACCTGTACGCGTCCCGCGTCATCCACCCATGCGACCCGAAACGAAATCGCCCGCTCCGGCTCCGCCATGCGCTCTAGCAAACTGAGCTTTTCATATTCCGAATGCTTGGTTACCACCGCGTCCAGCGAAGAATATACTTCTTCTACCGTCTGCAAAAACTCCGGTTCGTTTGCGTTTTTCTT
>QKAN01000076.1 GCA_003246365.1 Clostridia bacterium | reverse complement strand
TAACAAACCATTTATACCACTGAGAAGTTTATGTTACGCGAAAGGATATACCGGCTATGATGACAATTGAACGCAGAGAAGAACTCAAGCGATATCTATTGGAGCACAAAAACGTAACCGTAGCTACCATGGCTGAAAAATTCGGCGTAAGCGGGCAAACCATTCGTCGTGATTTCGAAGCGCTGGAGCAGGAGGGTTTTCTCCTGCGTTCCTACGGAGGCGCGGTCATCAAAGATCGAAAAGCCGTCAGTGTTCCAAACACTGTCAAAAGCGAGCTGCTGCTCGACGCGAAGCGAATTATCGCAAAGCAGGCAGCCGGTTTTATTTCTCCCAACGATTGTATCTTTCTGGATCACTCGACAACCGTCCTGTCCCTTTGCGATGAAATTACCCATATCCCGTTAACGGTGGTCACAAACTCTTTTCGTGTCATCGAGAAGTTGTCCGGGCACCCGAATATTCAGCTCATCTCAACAGGTGGTATCTTCAACGACTCCCTGGAAGGATTCTTCGGGTTGGAAACCGTGAAATACCTGAAACAGCACTGCATGGACAAAGCATTTCTTTCCTGCCGTGCCATCGATCTGGTTCGCGGCCTGAACGACTCCAGCGAAATGATTGCGGACGTGCGCCGCAATGTCATTGAAAACTCGGACAATGTTTATCTGTTGGCGGATCATACCAAATTCGGGAAATCTGGGTTCATCGCCACTTGCGACGTAGAGCAGCTCGACTATGTGATCACAGACGAATCGGTTGATGATGCTTGGCGCAAGCTTTTTGAAAAGAAGAAAGTCATTTTGCTGGAAGGGAACTAACACGAGCCGGTGTCTTGTATCGACGTTTTTAGCGGGAGATACGATCCCTGTCAGAGAAATCATACAATCCCTCCAGCCGCAACAACGAAGAGATAAACCGCCCCATATGCGCAATCACATCTGCGCTTACAGGGCGGTTTTCTTGTTTTTGCTTTCTTGATTTTTGTCGCCCTTCCGGCGATTTGCGACGACTAGCCGTAGATGCGCTTCAGTGCAGCTTCCGCTTCAAAACGGATCTTCTCCGCGTCCAGCGTCAGATACTCGCCGTTTTCATAGAGGATTTTCCCGTCCACCATATTCAGGCAGACATCGCTCGCCTGCGCCGAATACGTCAGCAGTGCGAGTGCGTTGAAATCCGGCACCAGATGCGGCCAGTCCATTTGGAACGCAATCATATCCGCCTTTTTCCCAACCGTAAGCGCACCGGTGTCCGTACGGCCCTGCAACGCGGCGCCGTTTGCGGTCGCCATTTTCAAGACCTGCGCCGGGTTCATGATCACCGGGTCGAGATGATATCCGTTGTGCATAATCGCCGCAAGGTGCAATTCTTCCATCATATTCAGATTGTTGTTGCTTGCCGCGCCATCCGTGCCAATCGTTACGCGGATGCCCTTCTCGAGCATCCGGGGAATCGGCGCAAAGCCGCTGCCGAGTTTCAAATTACTCGTCGGGTTGTGAACGACGCTGACGTCTTTCTCCTTCAGGATGTCCAGATCCTCGTTGGTTACCCAGACGCAGTGTGCGGCCGCTGTCGGCGAGTCAAACGTTCCCCGATCGAGGAACCACTTTGCGGGAGTTTTGCCATATTTTGCAACGCATGCGTCGTGTTCCCTTTTCGATTCAGAGAGATGGATATGCATTCTGCCGCCGAGCTTTTTACAATCTTTGGAATACCGTTCAATGATTCCGGGAAAACTCGTATACTCCGCGTGAATCGAGAAGTCGATCTTAATTCTGCCGTTTGCGGCGCCATTATACGCGCGGAATAACTCCAACGATTGCTTTGCGCGGATATTATCCTCATATTTTTCCTGTTCATCCAGGCATACGACCGGGCGGCATAGATTCGCGCGCACGCCTGCGGAAATCGCGTTCTCCGCAACGGTTTCCATTTCGAAATACATATCCGAGTAGCTGGTTGTGCCGCAGGCAATCATCTCCAGAAGCGCGAGTTGATTCCCGACGCGTATGTCGTCCGCAGTCAAGCGGTCCTCGACGGGCATCATCTGTTCGAAGAGCCACTCATGCAGCGGCAAATCGCTGCCGACACCGCGAAGGAGAACCATCGGCGTATGGCCGTGACAATTCATCAAACCGGGAGCGACCAGCTTGCCGCTCATGTCTTTTTCGGTGTCGTAGGTCTGCGCTGGACGTGTCTCTCCGATGTAGTCGATCATCGTCCCGTCAATACCAAGAAACCCATTTCGAATCACACGGAACGCGTCGTTTTCCGTTGCCAGAATATCGCAATGCTTGAAGAGCTGTTTCATTTTATCTCCTATAGTTCACGCATGATCGACTTCACATATTCGCTGAATTGCTGCGAAATGGACTTCGCGGTATCATTCACCTCTTCGCTCGTAAACGGTATGTCCGTCACCCCAGCCGCCATATTGGTGATTACGGCAAGCGCCAGAATCGGCATGTTGCAATGTGCGGCGGTCAGCGCTTCGGTCACGGTCGACATGCCGACCGCGTCCGCGCCGAGCGCTCGAAACGCTCTGATCTCTGCCGGCGTTTCAAATTGCGGACCGCTGTAGAAATAGTATACACCTTCATGAATGGTTAGCGCGCTGGCGGAAGCGCAGCGCTTTGCGACCTCACGCAGGCGCGGGGTATACATATCAACCGTGCTGAAGAACCGCGCGCCGAACTCAGATACATTCCTGCCTCTAAGCGGGCTGTCTCCGTTCATCTTGATGTGGTCGGAAAGAATCATGACATCGCCCGGACGATAGTCGACGTTGATCCCTCCGGCCGCGTTGGTTAATATCGTTGTTTCCACGCCAAGTAGCTTGAACACGCGAATCGGTATGACCAGTTGCTCAAAGGTGTACCCCTCATAATTATGGAATCGACCCGACATGCAGACAACTTTGCGTCCGCAGATCGTTCCAAAGATCATTTTACCCGCATGCGATGCAACCGTGGATACAAGAAAATTGGGGATATCCTGATAATCCACAACAACTGGGTCTTCAATCTGCTCCGCAAAAGGCCCCAGGCAGGAACCAAGGATGATCGCGATTTGAGGCGTGTAGTCGACTTTCGTTTTCAAAAAGTCGGTGATCTTCTTAAAGTAATCAAAGGAGTATTCCATTCTTGCCCTCCGATGTTCGATAATGGATGTAGCGAAATGTTCATTTGTAAATTTTCAACATTGTATCATGTGTTGTTTTTAAAGTCAATTGAACAAAGACGACCAACTATAAACACTCTTTTCACTGTTTTCGGCTCTTTTGGTCTTCATATATCACAAAATGACAAGATTGTACTGGACACCGGTAGAATGTGTGTGATATATTTGTTTTGTTGCGATGAGATGACGCTCTTTGCTGTTGACTGTGAATCGAATTCAACATGATGTAACCATCTGATACACAAAACATTGGATCTCGAACTGCAATACACCAGCCGCTCTATTCTGGAAGCACACGATAAGCCAAGAAGGTATCAACATGACGGAATTGACCCGATGGGTCCAGGAAGACCCTCTTCGATATCAGTTTTTGCAGGATTTCCATGAGCGTGGCGCTTCCATATTATACAGCGCCACTGATGGAATCGTGCTCAAACGGCACCGTATCATCTATGCGGCGGGAACGGTATCGGATCCTGCGCTGTTTTCGGATACCTTCATTGCACTTGTTTGCGAACTGTCCGTTCGAGACGCTTTGCTGCAGGGCGGAATTTTTCGAGAATGCTTTCCATGCTATCAAGCCGTCTATACGAACGGATCAATCCCGCGGAAGAGAAGTGACATTCTAATCCGGCAGCTGACCCTCGAGGATATGCCGTTCGTTTTGCAGAACTATCATCACCCGGGCGCCAATCGGGAGCACATTGAAGCGCGAATTCGCGAGTACATGATCGGCGCATTTATAGACGGGTGCTGTGCGGGTTTTGCCGGGATTCATGAAGAAGGTTCCATCGGCCTGATTGAAGTCCTGCCGGAGTACCGCCGCCGCGGCATCGCAGAGGCGCTGGAGTCCCAGGTGATCAACTGGTGTATTCAAAACGGACGACTCCCGTATTGCCATGTGCTGACGGACAACACCATGTCTCTCGCTCTGCAGAGGAAACTCAATTTGACGCTGGATCCAAAGCCATTGTACTGGCTCTCATAGATTATTTGAAATATTGCACGAAACCAGAATCAGGAAGGAACGAATCACACATGACGATTGAACAGATGAAGCAGGAAGTTTGCCATTATGCGAAGCAATCTTATGCTGAAAAGCTATTTGCGGGCACGAGCGGAAACCTCAGCCTGTTTGGCAACGAGGTCATTGTAATCACGCCAACCTCGGTTGCATATGAAACGATTACGCCCGACGATATGGTCGTCATCAAGCCGGATGGAACAATTCTGGAAGGAAAGCACGCGCCTTCCTCCGAATGGCGGATGCACGCTGCCATATATCGGTTAAAACCCGAAGTCCGCGCCATTATCCACACGCATTCCCCTTATGCGACAGCGTTTGCAGTAAACAATGCCGTTATCCCTGCCATCATGATTGAAATGGTACCGTTTCTCGGAGGCGATGTGCCTCTGGCCGCTTTTGCGCTGCCCGGAACCGACGCACTCGGAACTGAGGCCGCCAAGGCGCTGAGCGATCGTTACGCGTGTTTGCTCGCGAATCACGGTACGCTGGCCATTGGCGATACCCTGGCCCGCGCGCATACCCGCTCGATTTACTTGGAAGACTCCGCAAAGATTTGCTCCATCGCAATCGGAAACGGCACGATCAAGCCGATCAACCAGGAACATCTGGCCGCAATGCGCGGCTGAGAGCACAGGAGGGTTTATATGAGCAGAGCTGACAACGGAGTAGGATTCCTGCTCCGATATGAAAATGTAGCCTGGTATGATGCAGGCGCCGTTCAAATACTCGATCGACGCATCTATCCCGTCCGTAAGGAGTATGTAACCTGTCACCATTATACCGAGGTGGCGCAAGCAATTGCAGACATGGTCACGCAGAGCGGCGGTCCTTATCTTGCCGCGGCAATGGGTATGGCACTCGCCGCATTCGAAGCGCAGCACCTCGGCGAAGCGGAGTTGCTTGCGTTTCTTGAGAAGGCGGCATATGAGCTT
Organism: Clostridia bacterium; assembly: GCA_003246365.1. Classification (GTDB taxonomy): domain Bacteria; phylum Bacillota; class Clostridia; order Christensenellales; family CAG-138; genus UBA7703. Next base: position 2,261 of record QKAN01000076.1, on the reverse strand, counting down.
TCACATGCCCGCCCGACCACATCGGCAAAGATGGAGCGCATCACCGAGCGCGCGCTGAACGTTGCGCGAAAAGAGATCGCAAGTGGTCATGCCGGGCCGCGTCTCGTCGAGGCACTGCAAAAAAACGCGTTTGACCAGATTGAGGAAAACTATCAGCGCTATACCATCATAGGCAAGCTGCTGGCCGACAAAATCCCGATGAACGGGGCCATTATGACCCAGTGCTTCGCGGAAACGGTCATCGGAACCATGCTGCGCGAATGCCGCGAACGCGGGAATGCCGTTAAGGTCATCTGCCCGGAAACGCGGCCTTATTTTCAGGGCGCTCGCTTAACCGCCTCTGTAGCCGGCGATATGGGGTTTGATGTTACCGTGATTTCGGACAACATGCCGGGTTATACGATGCGGCAGAAGAAGGTCGACCTGTTTACCTCCGCGGCGGACGTTATCACCATGGACGGCCATATTATCAATAAGGTCGGCACCTTCCAAATCGCTCTCGCAGCCCAGTATTGGGGCATTCCATACTTCGTAACAGGAACACCGAACCCCAGCCATCCGAATCTTGATTCGGTTATCATCGAGGAGAGAGACCCTGAGCTTGTTATGAACGCAATGGGAATCAAAACGACGCAAGCGGGCATCAAGGGTTATTATCCCGCCTTTGACATTACACCGCCGAAACTTTGCGACGGCGTTGTCACAGAAAAAGGCATCTTCGCACCGTATGATCTGGAGCGTTACTTCGATGGCCCGGACAGTGCAATCCCGGCGGCAGGCACCTGCGAAGCCTCCTGCTAAACCGCCTGTATGCGAGTAGCCAGCTGCTAAAAAGGAGAGTCCCGTCCTCTCAAGCCAATCGAAACGAAGGAAGTATTTTATGTTGAACTTTGATTATTGTGCGCCAACGCGCATCCTCTTTGGTAAGGGCGAAGAAAACATCGTCGGAACCCGCATTCAGCCTCTGGCAAAGAAGATTCTCCTGCATTACGGCGGCGGCAGCATTAAAAAAACCGGGCTATACGACCGCATCATCACGTCTCTCAAAAGCAGCGGTATCGAAATCGTTGAACTTGGCGGTGTGCTGCCAAATCCGCGGCTTTCTCTGGTTCACACAGGAATCTCGCTTTGTCGGCAAGAGCAGGTTGATCTCATTCTTGCCGTTGGCGGCGGAAGCGTCATCGACTCCGCTAAAGCGATTGCGATGGGCGTGTATTACGACGGCGATATTTGGGATGTCTTCTGCTCCAGCAAGCCAGTCGCCCGTGCATTGCCAGTCGCTACTGTTCTTACGATTCCGGCTTCCGGTAGTGAATCCAGCGGTGACACTGTCATTACGAACGAGAAGAAGCAACTCAAGTTTTGCTACAACAGCCCACATATTCAGCCAGTTCTCAGCATTATGAATCCGGAACTGTTTTTCACGCTGCCCGATAATCAGGTCAGTTACGGAGCTGCGGACATGATGAGCCATGTATTTGAGCGCTATTTCACCAATACCATACACACGGATCTTACAGACGGATTGTGCGAGGCGACGCTGAGAACGTTAATGCGCAATGCACCCCGCGCGCTTGCCAACAAGAAGGATTACGTCGCATGGAGTGAACTCGGCTTCGCTGGAACCATCGCGCACAACGGCCTTCTCGGTATGGGACGCTCGCAGGACTGGGCTTGCCACCGTATGGAACACGAACTCTCCGCCATCTACGATGTTGCGCATGGAGCAGGGCTCGCCGTGTTGACGCCTGCCTGGATGCGATATGTGTATAAGGAGAACGTCCCGATGTTCGTGCAATTTGCGATCAACGTCATGGGTGTCGACGGCAGTTATCGCGATCCCGCAGCGATTACAGAAGAGGGAATCACGCGGCTTTGCGCTTTCTTCGCACGATTGGAACTTCCCAGCACGCTGAAAGAGCTTGGCATCGACGAAGAACATCTTGAGGAGATGGCAAAGAAATCAACCGGCGCTTCGGACGGAAACGAACGCCCTCTCGGCGGGCTGAAGAAGCTCTATTGGCAGGATGTTCTTGCGATCTATCGCATGATTGCGGAATAAACCTGATCATCAAGCGGTAAGAACATCCTCCCGCGTGATGTTTATCCTTTCCTCTCAACCAAGAAAAAACCCGTAAACAGTGCGTTTACGGGTTTTTGCTTATGTTCATTTGAGCTTATTTTATGAACCTGACACAAACCTGACGCGACCACTCTGAAAAAACGATTTCACAAGAGCGTCAGAAGCCTTTTTCTTGCTG
>QKAN01000072.1 GCA_003246365.1 Clostridia bacterium | reverse complement strand
CATGTTTGAAAGGAAATAAAAAAAGCCGCGTAGAACGCGCCGGGAAAAACTTAGAATTGAGGCGGCTCAGACGGCAATGTTCGGATGCGCGCGTTATAGATGTTTATAAACATAAATATCACAAGCAGCACGGTAACGACTTCCGCGATTGGGAACGCCCACCAGACGGCCGTGACTTCTCCAAACACGCGAGACAGCAGCCAAGCGGCGGGAACCAGCACGATGATTTGGCGAATCAGGGAGAGGTACATGCTGTACGAACCCTTGCCAAGCGCCTGAAATGCAACGGAGCAAATGATGCTGACCGCAGACAAAACATATCCCAGCGGAATAATGGTAAGCGCCGCGCGGCCGAGTCGCAGCATCTCTGGCGTCGCGTTAAAGAGACCAAGAATTTGATCCGGAAAGACGATAAATATAATCATCATGATCAGCATCATCAAAATGCCGGTGGTCATCATGATTTTCCAGGTACGCATAATCCGCTTTTTGTTTTGCGCACCGAAATTGAAAGCAAGGATACTCATCCCGCCGTTTGTCATTCCGAACAGCGGCATAACGGCGATGGATTGAACGCGAAAATATACGCCGAACACCGCAACAGCCGTTTCGGTATACGCGATGAGAATTGCGTTGAGCATAAGCGTCATAACAGTTCCGATCGCCTGCAGGATAATGGTTGGAAATCCGACGGCGTAGATGTCCTTTATGACGGGTGCGCTGGGGCGGAAGCCTTTTAGATGCAGCCTTACTTCGTTCTTTTTGCTGAAAATGATCACGAAAGATACGGTCATTGCCAGCAGCTGCCCGCCGACGGTTGCAATTGCCGCACCGGCCATGCCGAGTTTCGGGAATCCGAGTAAACCGAAAATCAAAATCGGATCGAATATGATGTTAAATATCGCGCCGATCAGCTGAATCACCATGGAATAAACATTTTTTCCCTGGGATTGCAGAATTCTCTCGCAGAAGATCTGCAGGAAAATACCGACGGAATATGTCGTAATAATCGAAAGATACGTGGAGCCATATGCGGCGGTCTCCGGATTGCTCGTATAGGCGTTTATAAACGGCCGCGCGCCAAAGATGCCGAACAGAACGAAGACAAGGGAGGATAGAACCATGATAAAAAAGCCGTTACTTGCGGCTTTTTCCGCTTCCGCGTGCTGTTTTGCGCCGAGTAACCGCGAAATCAGGGAATTCATGCCGACGCCGGTTCCGGCCGCAACCGAAATCATAAGCATGAAAACCGGGAAGGAAAGCGTAATCGCAGTGAGCGCATTTTCTCCGATATAAGAAACGAATATGCTGTCTACAATGTTGTAGAGCGCTTGAATCATCATTGAGATTGCAAGCGGAGCACCCATGCTGAAAAGCAGCTTGCCCTCCGGCATGAATCCCATTTTGTTTTGTTTTGCGACTGGAGTCGCTTGTTGTGTTAATTCTTCCATAGCGTTAGCGATTGTAACATGGATATATATAGGAAGCAAGCTATTTAAGTGACACAATTACAAACGCCGCGGTCAAAGCATTGACAACGGCGTAAAAAAGACTAATCTAACATGTGTTCGGCGAGATTGTCCACCGGGATTTTCTGGTCCAGTGCGTAGTTCACCGTGTAGAGTGTGCCCCCGCGCATGCGCCTTAGATATGCGATGCAGCGACCGGTGTGATCGACCAAATAACGATTTCTTCGCTTCATGGATTCCGGCGAGCAGATATCCGCGGCATACCATACTTTGCAGGCGTTTTCGAGTATGGTTTCATAACGCACCCGGTCTTTTTGATTCCACCCTTCGGATTGATCATGCCCCGGCAGAGCAAGATAAAGGCGTATACCAGGATTCAACTCGCGCATGCGGAGCACCGATTCTGCCGCTAGGGTATCAAACCCTTTTGCACCGCCGGCATAAAAGTCTGTAATCCCGTCATCGATTGCCGCGTTTAGAGCGCGATCCAGAAGATAGACAAGATGCTGCATTTCATCTGTGTTTTCTTTGCCGAGTGCGGGAAGCGCGTTCGGTCTGTGCCCTGTGAAGCAACAGCCCGCCGCGCGGTCAAACTGGTCTTGCATCCATCCTCCGCGCGCCGATTTTTTCCAGCGCTTCCTGATCACAGCCGTTTTCCATTGCGTCAAGAGCCGCTTTCATGACCGCGGGCGCTTCCGCGCAAGCGCGGTCAAATAGATCGATAAATGACTCATTGCGAGAAATTGCGTCAGCCCAAGGCGCGCGCCATTCGGCATGCGCTAAATTCAACCGATCCTGCGGATCCGGATGACGCGAAACGAGAAACCCCGTAAGATTCCCAGGATGATGAAATATGGTTTCCAACCAACCAAAGAAGCGCAGCTTGCGATTGCCCGGATCATAAGAAATCGTATTGACTGCAATCCATTTTCGATAACTGCGGGAAAACGCACCGGAAAAATCTCCGGAATCCGACGGAAACAGAGTTTGCGCTAGGGCAGTATGAAGTTCGTCGAGTTCGCTGAGATAACTTGTGCGGTAAAGTAGCCGCGGCGAGCGGGGAATACCGGCGCAACCAATGCGGTCAGTCATCATCAAATCCATCTGAATTTCGCTCGGCGTATGTGCTGCCCCGGAGAATCGGGCTTCGATATAAGGATGCGCATTCGTATCCAACAAAAAGTGGCATAAGAAACCGAGCGTATAGGCGCGCGTTGCCGCGCTCTTACCAGCGAGTGGAAACAGAGCGGTGAAAAGCGTTCTTGCATCCATGCTATGCAGGCGGTCGGCGTGTTCTTTGCGGCAACGCGAAAAGAGCGGTTTTGGCATCTCGTCGCCGAAAAAAGGATCCGGACCCATTGTGCCGATTAGAAACTCGCCCTGATATTGCGATATCAGAGCTGAGACGCTATCGCTCGATTGTTTTAGCGCGGTCAATCCAACCAACGCATGCGTAAAATTATATGGCATAACTGTATTATACGATTGTGTCGCGCACAGCATCAACCTTTTTGTATAAAACAGATATTTTTAGTGAACTTAATCCATATCCTGTTTTTGGAGTTTACTTTAATTCAAATGAATATCAACTTGAAGTAAAGCAATAAACTGCTTGATATAGGCGCGCTTTACAACCCGATCAGGAATAAACGGAAAGACACTTTGAAAGCGATTAAGGAAACATCCTGAAAAGTGAAAAAGTTTTTTGTGTAACTGAACTGTATTATGGCAAAATCTTTGTGCAAAAAGTCATGAATTTTTTTGAACGAAAACGTAGAAAATTTGAAAATCTTGCGTTTTACTATGGTACATTTCAAGAGGAGCGTGTTACAATAATAACGATAGCACGACTGAGGTGGAGAGCATGAAAAAGATCGTTAAGCGCAGGAGAACTTTTCGCATCAACAATCCGCTCGCGTTTGGTATCCTGTGCGCAATGATCCTTGTTTTGCTCGCGGGTGTAACATACGCGCTCGTTGCTGGCGTAATCTCTCCTGCTATTGTAAATTATCAAATTGCAAACGCGACGCCGACGCCGTCTCCGACGGTTGCTCCGGTCACCGCGACGCCATCCCCGACAGTCGACCCGATGGAGCCCACACCAACCCCGACGTTGGAACCCGGAACGACACCTACACCGACCGCGGAACCGCCGGGCGCATTGGACGGACATATCATTGGAATCGACCCTGCACGCGGCTATAGTTCGCAGATACAAGGCGTATCCACAAAAGTATATGCAAACCGTTTAAATTTTGCTGTTGCGACCCTTGTAAAAGAAGAGCTTGAGGCCGAAGGCGCAACCGTGGTGTTCACTCTTACCGATGTGAAGGATGACAAGACATCCACCGAGCGCGCAACCATAATGAACAACGGCAATGTTGAAATTGCGGTGCGCATCGATTGTAATTCTGTTAAGGCTTCCGATACGCGCGGTGCGATGGCATGGGTGCCGTCCTCGCACGATAAAAAAGCCGAGTGCGACAAGCTGGCGTCCACAATCCTCAACGCATATGTTGACGCAACGAGTCTTCCGCTGAGAGATGTTTCGGATGATTCCATCATCGAGAAGAGCGACGAGACATTCTTCAACAAGACAAATGCGCCGGTCTTTACACTCTTCCTTGGACATATCAGCAACTCCGCCGAGGACAAGAAAATTAACGACGCTGATTTTCAGGTTACGATGGCGCAGGGAATTGTGAACGGCATACTGGAATACCTCGGAGTCAACGAATAACAAATTAGATGCCAAAGAACCGCTTATGCGGTTCTTTTTTATTTAAAAATAGGAATTATTATTGTAAATTCTGTTCAAATGACCTGAATTTTTGGGGATCGCGCTGTACATTTCAGTTTCAAAATCGTATACTAAAGTTTGGCAAAAGTGTGACTCCCTTTAGTCGCGCTTGAAATATGTAAGGCAGGTGGAATTGATTGAGCAAATCTTTTCGTGGCGGCGTGCATCCGCTTCGTCATATTGGCGAAGGTAAGCCGCTGACGCAGGCTAGTCCTGTGCGCGCGATCGTGCCGGATACCGTGGTGATTCCGGTTGGCATGCATCTTGGCGCACCAAGTGAGCCCTGCGTCGAAAAAGGACAGAGAGTGCTGATGGGCGAGGTTATCGCAAAACCGGTAGGAGGGTTGGGCCTTCCGGTGCATGCGAGCGTATCAGGCGAGGTAATGTTTGTTGAGACGCGGCAGATGCTGCGCGCAAAGCCGGAGCTTTGCATCGGCATTCAAAACGACAAACTCGACGAATGGGTTGAGCTGCATCCGATGGCTCCGGAGCAGGCGACGCCCGCTGAAATTCTCTCTGCCGTAAAGAATGCCGGCATCTGCGGAATGGGCGGCGCCGCGTTTCCAACGCACATTAAGCTTTCTATTCCGGAAGGAAAACAGGCGGACACGGTCATTCTCAACGGCGCGGAATGCGAACCGTATTTGACCGCAGACCACCGGCTTATGCTGGAACATCCGGATCGCATTGTTGGCGGACTGAAATTGATTCTCCGCGCGACAGGTGTAAAAAAAGGCGTTATCGTCATTGAAAAGAACAAACCGGACGCAATTCTATCTTTACAAAAAGCCGTTTCCGGCGAGAATGACATTCAGGTTTTACCGCTAAAAACAAAATATCCGCAAGGATCTGAGAAGCAAATCATCGCGGTTGTAACCGGGCGTGAAGTTCCGCGCGGCAAATTGCCGATCGATGCTGGCGCGCTGGTGTTTAATGTAAGCACCACTGCCGCCATCTATAATGCGGTTGCGCTCGGGAAACCGTTGGTTGAGCGGATTACGACCGTTACGGGTTGCGTTGTTGAGCCGAGCAATCTGCTTTTACGTGTTGGAACGCGTTATGAAGATGCGATCAATGCATGCGGCGGGTTACGCGAATGCGCACGTAAGGTGTTTGCCGGCGGTCCGATGACGGGCCTTTGCGCGGCAGACCTCGAGTCGTCCACGACGAAAGCGACAAACGGCATCATCGCGTTTGACGAACAACAGGCTAAGGAAATGATCGAGTCTGCCTGCATCCGCTGCGCGCGTTGCGTTTCGGTATGCCCGATTGGTCTGCATCCTTATCTGATGCGTTCAGACCTCGACAAGCACGATTTGGAGAGCGCGAAAAAACATGGATTACTGGATTGCGTGCTCTGCGGCGCGTGTTCGTATATTTGTCCCGCGCGGCGGTATCTGACCTCCAGCTATAAGGCGGCGAGGGAAGAATTGGCCGCAAAGGCGAGGAGGTGAGCGGAATGGAAGGAAAAAATCGATTTGCTGCGTCTCCGGCGCCGCACATTTTTGCAAAAGAAACAACCTCGCTGCTGATGCTGGATGTTATCGCGGCGTTGATGCCGACCGTTGCGGCGGGTATCTGGCTGTTTGGCTTTAGTGCAGCACGAGTAACGATCATCTGCGTCGTCGCGTGCGTTGGCTTTGAGTTTTTATGGGAAGTCATATTTAAAAAACCGATCACAGTCAACGATCTCTCGGCTGTGGTTACGGGTATCATTCTTGCGATGAATATGCCCTCGACCGCACCTTGGTGGATGTTGATTGTTGGAAGCGCGGTTGCGATTCTGCTCGTCAAGCAACTCTTCGGCGGCATTGGCGACAACTTTGTTAACCCCGCGATCTCGGCGCGCGCGGCTCTGCTGGCCAGCTGGCCGGCGCTAATGAGCGGCGGCGCATATGTCGGCCCGTTTGATGCGGTTTCCAGCGCGACGCCGCTGGCGATCTTTTCGCAGTCGAGCGAGGTGGTTTCCAGCGCGACTTCCGCCGCCTATATACCGCCTTCGACACTGGATATGTTCATCGGACGTATTCCGGGCTGCATCGGCGAAGTGAGCAAGATTGCAATTCTGATCGGTCTTGCTTATCTGTTGATTCGAAAGACGATCACCTGGCATATACCGGTTACGATGATCGCTTCGTTTATGTTGTTCACCTGGTTTTTCGGAAGCGATCCGTTGCAGGGCGTGTTGATGGGCAGCGTGCTCTTTGGCGCGGTGTTTATGGCGACGGATTACGTCACCTGCCCGATGACGCATAAAGGACAGATGATTTTTGCCGCCGGTGCCGGTATGCTGATCGCGTTGATTCGCGCATTCGGCGGGTATCCGGAAGGAACAACGTATGCGATTTTGATTATGAACGTGCTCACGCCGCTCATCGACCGCGTAACGCGCGGCAAGATTTACGGGGAGGTGAAAGCGCGTGCGTAAGATTTTAACGCTCGGTTTGAAACTTTTCGCGATTGCGGCGGTTGCCGGACTTGCGCTTGGGCTAACGAACATGGTCACAGCATCGGCAATTGCGACACAGCAGGAAGAAGCCGCGGATGCGGCGCGCCGCGCGGTTTTACCGACAGCAACGAAGTTTACGGCGGTTGCTACACCGGATGGAATGAAAGACGCCTTTGCGGGTTACGACGCGCAGGGGAATCTCACCGGCAAGACCGGAACCATCGTTGCAAAGGGATACGGCGGCGAAGTTGAAATTACCGTTGGCGTCGATTTAAGCGGCGCGGTAACCGGCGTTTCGGTTGGCGGTTCGAATTTCGCGGAAACAGCCGGCCTTGGCGCAAGAGCAAAGGAAGCATGGTTCGGTGAGCAGTTCATTGGGAAAACATCGCCGATTTCGCTGACAAAGGACGGCGGCAGCATCGACGCCATTACCTCGGCAACGATCACATCCCGCGCTGTGACAAAGGCAGTCAATGAAGCGGTAATCGTGCTGAGCGGCCTCACGCCGCCGACGGAGGGATAACAAAATGGAACAAAAATCAACGCTCAAAAGCGTATTCTTTAACGGCCTGATCACCGAAAATCCAACGTTCCGGCTTGTGCTTGGCACCTGCCCGACGATGGCGGTGACGACCAGCGCAACAAATGGAATCGGCATGGGAGCAGCGGCAACATTTGTGCTCGTCGGCTCCAACATCGTCATTTCCATGCTGCGCAACTTCATACCGGACAAAATCCGCATTCCGTCGTTCATCATTGTTATCTGCACATTTGTTACCATGGTGCAGATGTTCATGAACGCATTTCTTCCCGCTCTTTATCAGAGCCTCGGCATCTTCCTGCCGCTGATCGTGGTTAACTGCATCATTCTCGCGCGTGCAGAAGCGTTTGCAAGCAAAAACCCGGTGTTGCACAGCGCGGTGGATGGCGTCGGCATGGGACTTGGCTTTACCATGGCGCTTACGCTCATCGGCAGCATCCGCGAAATCCTCGGCAACGGAACGATCTTCGGAACGCAGGTATTCGGCGCGAACTATCAGCCGATGCTGCTGCTAATTCTGCCTGCGGGCGGATTCATCGTTTACGGTTTGCTCCTCGCGTTGTTTAACGCGGTTAGCATGAAAGCCGGTAGCCGGAAGGAGGCGAAGAGCGAATGAACCCGATCGTAAAAATATTGCTCTTCATGTTCAGCTGCGTGCTGACAAACAACTATATCTTCTCGCGTTTCCTTGGGGTTTGTCCGTTTCTCGGCGTATCCGGCAAGGTGGAAACCGCGTTTGGCATGGGTCTTGCAGTAACGTTTGTTATGGCGCTCGCGAGTCTGTTTACGTACTTTGTGTACTATTATGTACTCATCCCGTTGAACCTTGCGTCTCTTAACACGATTGCGTTTATCCTGGTCATCGCGTCGCTGGTTCAGGTTGTTGAGATGTTCCTGAAAAAATCCGCTCCGTCGCTTTATAGCGCGCTCGGCATCTATCTGCCACTGATCACGACAAACTGCGCGGTGCTCGGCGTAACCATTCTCAATATCTCAGAGGGATACAACCTGCTTTACTCCGTGCTGAACGGTACATTCGGCGCGCTGGGTTTCCTGGTTGCAATTGTGCTCATGGCGGGCGTGCGCGAACGGCTTGAATCGGCCAAAATCGCGGCTCCGCTCAAAGGATTCCCGATTTCGCTGGTAATCGCGGGGCTCATGAGCCTTGCGTTCCTGGGCTTCTCCAACATGTTTGCGGGGGTGATGTAAGTATGCAGCAGTATTTGCCGATTATTTACGCAATCGCCGCGTTGGGTGGCCTCGGCGTTTTGTTTGGGTTGGTGCTCGGCCTTGCGGACAAAAAGTTTTCGGTCGAGGTTGACGAGCGCGTCAGCGCTGTGCGCGCCGCGGTTGCGGGCGCAAACTGTGGCGCTTGTGGATATGCTGGTTGCGACGCATATGCGGAGGCGGTTGTCCGCGGGGAAGCAAGTGCGAACGCCTGCACACCGGGCGGTTCAAAAACCGTAAAGGCGATTAACGCCATTATGGGGCTTGATTCCAAGGCGGCAGATCCCTTGGTTGCGCGTGTGCGTTGTCAGGGTACCTGCGAAAATGTATCTCCGAGATACGATTACAGCGGCGTGTCTTCCTGCCGCGCGGCAAGCGGTATTTCCGGCGGCCCGAATGCTTGTGAATTTGGTTGCGTCGGCCTTGGCGATTGCATCTCGCACTGCGCGTTTGGCGCAATTTCGATCGTCAACGGCGTTGCCGTTGTCAACGATGACGTTTGCACCGGATGTACCATGTGCGTTGCCGCTTGCCCGAGAAGCATTATTCAAATGCTTCCAAAGGATCAGACAATTGTTGTGATGTGTCGCAACGAGGCAATCGGTCGCATCGCTCGTTTGCAGTGCAAGACCGCTTGCGTTGGTTGCAAACGTTGCGAAAAAGCCTGCCCGTCAGATTCCATCCATGTAGTGAACGGTGTGGCGATTATCGATGAATCAACCTGCACCCGCTGCGGCGCGTGCGTTTCCGTTTGCCCGATGCATTGCATCGTGAATTTTTACGAAGGCGATGCGGAGGACGAAGCGGCGGCTACCGCGCAGGCAGAATTGCTCAACCCGAAGGAAGACTGATCAGAACATAAAAAAATCCGCCGAAAGGCGGATTTTTTTGTATTTGGATGAACTTATTTTTCGTCCGGCAAATCTTGCGGTTCCTCACTTGGCTCGGCGGCTTCGGATTCCGGTAAAGCATCGGGATCGCTGTCGGAAACGGAATCCTCGCTGTCTACAACAAAATGCTTATCTCTGCGCACCATCAAAACAAAGCAAACGACGATGACCGCGAGCAGCAACAGGATGACGATTGCAACTTTTACGGCGTTATAAATGCCGTCCGTCGTGCTGAAATAGTAACGCAACAAACCGAAATTTGCGGGCGTATCGTAAGTACCGTAGAGTGCATGCAGGGTTTCATAGTCCCGAACGTTGTATTCGGTGAATCGGAACAGCCTTGCGCCGCGGATATTAATATCGCCATAGCTCGTATAGGAACTGCCCGGTGCGCTCGCGATATCAACCCCGTTTACGCTGCCAATGAACGAATTGACGTGGTCGTGTCCGTTGACGATTAAAAACACGTCCTTGTTATCCAGAAACGCATCAAACAGCCCGTGGTTCTCGCTGGAAGGACAAGGAGCTTCGTTTACCTCTCCGGTGAATATGCTGGTTTCGTCCGGTAGGTAATATTTACCTGCGCCAACGCCAACGCCTTCAAACGCACCTTCGGTTCCCTTCGGGACTTCGGTTAAAAGCTGGTACACTTCCGGAACCGGAATGTGGCAAAACGCAGCGGAAGGGATTGCTTGATTGTCATTTTCTGCCTTCAGCGCGGTGCTCTGTTCGTTATACCAGTCAACCTGATCCGCGGAAACGGTATCATAATCCCCGTTTGCAATATAGGACCCCGAGTCGAAGAAATACAATTCCATTCCGACCGTATCACTGCCGCTGATATAAACAGGCAGGCAATAGGCGCCATCTTCAGAGGAATTCTTACCAAATGAGACGCCGACGCAGTTTTCGTAACTTTCATAGATTTCGACTTGCTGCGCAATGGAAATCGGCGCTTCATAATCATGGTTGCCAAATACTACCGCGAAAGGAATCCCGCTTTCGGAAACAGGCTCGAGTAACGTGCGAAGCGCAGTCTCACAGTTTTTCGCGTTGTTACCAAGGCGAAGGATCGGGCTTGCGCCTTCCAACTGATCGCCGAGCAAAACGATCAAGTCGGCAGGATAATCCTCAATAACCTGCGTTTCTCCGCTGACAACAAGCTTCGTCGTAAACTGTGTGTCCTGCAAATCGGAGAGTATGAGCACGGTAAACGTGCCGTCGCTGCCAAAGGTGAGTTTTGTAGTGTCGTCTGTTTCGGCGAGTGCAACGTTTGAAACCGACAGCAGACATGCCGTCAGTGTCAGAATTAGAGCAATTATGCGAATATATCGTTTCTTCATTGACATAGCGTACGGCAGACTGAAGCGGCTGTCAAGAATTATGCGACTAGTGTTAACAAATACTTGATCTGTTGCGGTAAATCGTGTACATTGTGTGAATATTGTAATTCGACGCATGGTGAGATACAATACTTTAGGTGTGGTGCGTATATCGCTCCGCAATGAAACAAGATGACGGAAGTTGTGACAAATGGACTTTTTTAAAGGATTACTCCAGAATAAAATTCTCATAGCCGCGTTAATCGGCTGGGCGATTGCACAGGTTGCAAAAGCGATCTTATACACGATTGTGAACAAAGAGTTTAAGTTCGAACGACTCGTTGGAAGCGGCGGTATGCCGAGCTCCCATGCAGCGACGGTCTGCGCCATGACGGCGGCGGTCGCAAAACATTTTGGGCTTGCTTCGTTTGAATTCGCAATTTCGTTTGTGCTGATGTCTGTCGTGCTGCATGATGCGCGCGGTGTTCGACAGGAAGCGGGCAAACAAGCGGTTACGATTACGGCGATCATCGACCATCTGATTCAGGAAGGAAAGATCTTGGAGTTGCCGGAGTGGGAACTCAAGGAGTTAATCGGCCATACACCGCTGCAGGTGCTCATCGGTTCAATCATTGGCATCGGCGTCGGCATCTGGCTCGGCTAAACGCGAAAGGGGAAAACCATGTGCGGGCGGTTTTACACGGACTTTGACGATGCGCAATACCGGGAAATGCTCGCGATGCTGTATTTACGCGCGCAGCAAGACGCCGGACTGCTCATGATGAAAAACGGGGAAGTGTTTCCAACCGATCAAGTTGCGGCTCTGGACACTGAAGGGCCGCGCATGATGCGCTGGGGATTCGCCCGGTTCGACGGGAAAGGCACAATCATCAACGCGCGCAGCGAGACTGCGTTGGAAAAAAACATGTTCCGTACGCCAATGATGGGCGCAAACTCGTTCAGCGGGCGTTGTCTGATTCCCGCAAACGCATATTTTGAGTGGGAAACACGCGAAAAACAAAAGATTAAATATAAGCTGCGACCGGCAAAAGAGGGAATGTTCACGTTTGCCGGATTATACCGCGCAGAGCGGGGAACGGATGTTCCCGTTTTTGTTATTCTGACGGCGCCTGCCGCTGAGGGAATATCGCATATCCATGACCGGATGCCGCTAATATTGCCGCAAGAGGACAGGGAAGCCTGGCTGAAAGATTCAAACGAGGTGGCACGATTGCTGGAAGAAGGCGTTAAAGAGATCGACTACGAACCCGCCGTTTAAAGCACACATGATACCGCAAAAAAATCATGACTCAAATTACAGGAGATGGACAAATCCTGACAAGAAAAGACAGGCGGTAGTTGGGTAACCTTGATATGATGAATCCTGCAAGGGATACTGTTTTGCAAATGGAGGGATTGTCTTGGAACTGGTAGAAAGCTTGAATAATGCACTGTCTTATATAGAAAACCATTTATTGGAAGAAGCGGACAGTGAACTGGCTGCACGACATGTCGGTCTCTCTCGATTCTATTTGGAGCGAACATTTTCTGCGCTGACCGGAATGAGCATAAGCGAATATATTCGCGCCAGAAGGCTTTCGCTGGCAGCACAAGATTTTCTCACGGAAAATGCCAAGGTAATTGATGTTGCGCTGAAGTATGGATATGATACGCCCGAAAGCTTTACAAAAGCTTTTTCAAGATTTCATGGTGTTACCCCGTCGAGTGCGCGCCGGATGAGTACAATGCTCCGATGCCAGAATCCACTTGCTATTTCGATTCAGATGGAAGGGGCAAGAATGATGAACTACAAGATCGAGCAAATGGATGCATTTACCGTTGCGGGAGTACAGCAAGAATTTCAAATGAATAACAGTTTGCAGGAGATTCCAAAGTTTTGGCAGGAATTTTTCGAACAACAGATGCAGCAAAAAGTCTGTCCGGTGTTCGGCATATGTTTTGACGCGGATGAATCCGGAAAATTTCCTTATATGATTGCCGATTTTCTTAAATCCGGCTCGGATATGCCGGAAGGATTGGTTGCCCGTGAGATACCTTCGCACCTTTGGGCGCGTTTTTCCTGCAAAGGTCCGTTACCTGAGGCAATACAGCAAACAACCAAACAGATTTATTCTGAATGGTTACCGACCAACGGCGTGTATGAAGTGGCACAATACATGGAGATTGAAATGTATTCGGCAGGGGATACATCTTCTCCGGATTACTACAGCGAAATATGGATTCCGATCCGTAAAAAAGCATAAAGAAAAAACGGAACCGCAAGGTTCCGTTTTTTTTAATCGTTTATGCGCGACCGTAGATTCTTGTACACTCTCCGATTTTTGCAACGAGTTCTTCCGTGAACTCGTCGGGGTACATCCGCCAGCGCCAGTTGTTGCCACCGAGCGTACCGGGCGTATTCATGCGTCCGCCGGAGTCTAACCCCAAATAATCCTGCATTTGAGCGATAAAGAGATCTGCAACAGATCCGCTGCCCCCGCGCAGAATGCCCCAGACATAACCTTCCTGCTCGTTGAGACCAAGATAGCGTATAGAAAACGCAACATCATCTGCGTTCGCCTCGGAAAACCAGCCGGCAACGGTCGTGTTGTCGTGTGTGCCCGCGTAACAGACGCAGTGGCGGTCGTAAGTGTGCGGCAGGTAATTGCTTGGCTCCCGCGCGTCAAACGCGAACTGAAGCACCTTCATGCCCGGAAAACCGCTTTCTGAGAGGAGCGCGTGCACATCGTCAGTCAGGAATCCCAAATCTTCGGCGATGATTTCAAAAGAAGGGAATTCATCTTTCAACTTATCTACGAAATCGCGACCGGGGCCGGGAACCCAAGAGCCGGTGCGCGCGGTTTCGGCATCGGCCGCAACACTCCAATATGAAGACAGCCCGCGAAAATGATCGATACGCACGGTGTCAAAGAGCGTACAGGCCGAGCGCATGCGGCGCATCCACCATGCATAGCCGGTTTGTTTCATATAGTCCCAATCGTAGATTGGATTTCCCCAGAGCTGACCATCCGCCGTAAAATAATCCGGCGGCACGCCCGCAACACAAAGGGGACGGCGCGCTTCGTCTAACTGAAACTCTTTCGGCGCGCTCCAGACGTCGGCGGAATCGAGCGGAACATAGATCGGCAAATCGCCGACGATGCTCACGCCGCGTTCGTTGGCATAGCTGCGTAATTGAGACCACTGCTCAAAAAACAAGGCCTGTATGAACGAATAGAACCGGATATTATCGGAAAGACGCTCGCGCGCGGCTTGTAAAGCCGCTTCCTCGCGCATGCGGATTTCGTAAGGCCAAAACTCCCATGCAACGCCGCCGTTTTCATCTTTCAGCGCCATGAACAGGGCGTAATCATTGAGCCAGTCTGCGTTTTCCGCGATAAACCGGTCAAGCGACTGCATGCGATCATAATTTTCCTTTGCGCGCGAAAACGCCGCACGAAGGACGGGAAAGCGATGCTCGAAGATTACGCCGTAATCGACCTGCCGCGCATTGCCGCCCCAGTCAAGCGAAGAAATCCAGTCGCGATCCAACAACCCTTCGTCGGCAAGCCGGTCGAGATCCACAAAATACGGATTGCCCGCAAAAGCAGAAAACGACTGATACGGCGAATCGCCATAGCTCGTTGGACCGAGCGGAAGCACCTGCCAGTAACGCTGATTTGCGTTGACGAGCTGGTCGATGAATCGATACGCCTCCTGCCCGAATGTGCCAATGCCATACGGGGAGGGGAGCGATGAAATATGCATTAAAATGCCTGCGGAACGTTTCATAATCACACCGATTTATTGATAAATTTCGTTTCATTATATCGTGTTTGGCGCAAAGGGCAACAGCAAATTCGACATAGACGTAAAATTGCCGCTGATTTTTAGTAATAATTTATCCCTTGACCGCGCCTTCCACCACGCCTTTGACGATGTATTTCTGGCAGGTGAGGTAGAAGATGATAATGGGTAGAATGCTGATGATGATCAGCGCCATGACGGCGCCAAGGTCAACATGACCATAGCTGCCCTGCAAATATTGAATGTGAATTGGAATCGTTTTATATTTCGTGCGGTCAAGCACCAGATACGGCAGAAGATAGTCGTTCCAGATCCACATAATTTCGAGCACGCCGACAGAGATCAGCACCGGTTTTAACATCGGGAATACGACCAGAAAAAATGTTCTAAGCGGTCCGCAGCCGTCGATTGCCGCGGCCTCTTCAATTTCCAACGGGATTCCTTTTACGAAGCCTACAAACATGAACACCGCAAGACCAGCGCCGAATCCCAGATAGATTACCGGAATAGTAAACGGCGTATCGAGATGCAGCGTGTTAGCTGTTTTTGCGAGGGTGAACATGACCATCTGGAACGGCACAACCATCGAAAAAACGCAAAGGTAATATACGATGCGCGCAAACAGGCTGTTGACGCGGGAAATATACCAAGCCGCCATCGATGTACAAATCAAAATCAACGAAGCCGACGTGATTGTGATGATGAAACTGTACATGACCGACTTATAAAAAGGATATTCGCCAACGTTCATGCCGTTGATGTAGTTCGAACCCCCGACGAAAGAATCTAAATTCGGAAAGGCGAACGTACTCGTGTTGATCGAAGAATTGCTCTTAAACGAGTTCATCAACACGATGAAAATCGGCATGAGATACATCAAGCAAACCACAGCGAACAATGTGGTTTGCAGAGATTTGACAAATCGTTTACGCTGCATTACTGCTGCACCTCCTTTTTACGCGTGGCGGAAAACTGGATAAACGCAATTGCCGCAACAAGTATGAAGAAGAGCACGGCCTTTGCCTGACCGGTGCCGCGCGAGTTGGAGTTGAGATAGAACGTGTTATAAATATTGAGCGCGAGCATTTCTGTGGACTTTAT
Source organism: Clostridia bacterium (assembly GCA_003246365.1). Classification (GTDB taxonomy): domain Bacteria; phylum Bacillota; class Clostridia; order Christensenellales; family CAG-138; genus UBA7703. Next base: position 10,553 of record QKAN01000072.1, on the reverse strand, counting down.
AACCGTACCGTCGGACATAAAGACGAACGGCTGCCCGCCGTTTAAAACAAGGTTCTGGTCAAACAGCTTAAATGAGTTCGTAAGCGTTAGAAACGTGCAAATCGTGATGGACGGCATGATCGTCGGTATTGTGATATGCCAAAGCGAATGCCAGCCGTTGGCGCCGTCGATTTTTGCCGCTTCCAGCATATCGCCCGGCACAGACTGAAGACCCGCGATGTAAATGATCATCATATAGCCGATCTGCTGCCAGGCCATCAGGATGATTAAACCCCAATATCCGTATGTGGTGCTCAGCACGATTGATGTGCCGTAATGTGACAGGATGCCGTCAAAAATCATAGACCAGATATAGCCAAGCACGATGCCGCCGATCAGATTTGGCATGAAAAACACGGTGCGGAAGAGGTTGGAGCCCTTAATGCCGCGCGTGAGCGCATAAGCGACGGCGAATGCGAAAACGTTGATAACGATCAGAGACACGATCGCAACGAGAGCCGTGTATTGAAACGCGTGCATAAAACTCGCGTCATTGAGTGCCTTTACGTAATTGCCGATGCCGATCCACGTGGCGTTGCTTGTTGTTGTAAACTTACAGAACGATAAATAAACGCCCTTAACAAACGGATAGATAAAGCCGATGCAAAACGCCGCGAACGTCGGCAAAAGAAAAATTGCAAAGCATCGCTGTATGGGCCGGCGGATCAGTTTGGCGCTTAAAGCCGAGTTAACGGCTTTTGTTTTGCGTTTCATGGCGACCTCCCTTGGAGCTAGTGCAGGAGGGGGCGAGCGTTGCCACTCGCCCCCTCAGAGTTGATAGAGAGAACAGTGTTAGTGCGCTTATTGCGCAGCGTACTGGGTGGCCCAGCCTGCGACAAACGCGGTTACGACATCGTCCCAGGAACCGCCGGCGGAGTACTGCGTCAGAGCGGCGACAACACCCGCGCGCCATGTGTCTACGTTCGGCGTGTAGTTGAACGCCCAGGTTACAACATACTTGCCGTCAGCAAGATACTGGTTGGCATCGTTGAAGAAAACGTTCGAGGAGGCTTTTGCATCTTTGAACGGGATGGGTCCGAACTGTTCGGCCATCATCGTTGTGCCTTCGTCGGAAGTGACAACCCAATAGAGGAAGTCGAGAGTCGCCTGGATGTCTTCCGGCGCTGCCTGGGAGTTAACCGCCCAGCAGTTTTCTGTGCCGCAGCACAGAGCCGCATTGGATTCGCCTTCAACACCACAGTAGATCGGGATCATCGCCAGATCATCCGCGTTCATGCCAAAGGTGGTGGTCAGGTTGCTGTATTCCCAGGAACCGTTCTGATAGAACGCTGCCTGACCTTGGCCGAATTCGGCTTCCGCCTGGTCGCCGGTCGCAGTTGCGAGCTGCGTCGGGTCGGTTGCGGAGTTGTTGATGTAGAGATCCCAGATGTTCTTGTAGTTATCCATGTACTGACCGGTGATGGTCGCGGGCTGTGCGGTCACACCGTCATCACGGAACTCATAGAACAGCGGCATGTTGGCAAGGTGACCGGAGAAACGCCAGCTGGAGGAGCCATCCAGACCGGAGGAGGTGAAGGCATCAAAGCCCAGCTCGGAAGCGCGGCTGTGGATGTCTTCCACAACGGCTTTCAGAGAAGCAAAGTCGGTGATTTCATCCAGAGAATGTCCCGCCTGCTCGAGCAGCGCTTTGTTTACGATGATGCCGAAGCACTCATAGCAGTAACCAATCGCCGCAACTTCGCCGGTGGATTTGTAGAGGTTGAAATCGTCGGTGGTCATTTGCGCGTAAACGTCCGTGCCCGTGAAGTCATAGAGGTAATCACTCCATGTCGCCACGCCGGCCGCATTGCCGCACTGGAACAGTGTCGGAGCGCTTGCGCCTTTATCCATTTCAGCGGTAAGCGTCTCGGAATAGGTGCCGGAAGCGGCGGTGACAACGGTTACGGGCACACCGGTGAGCTCGGTATACTGCGCTGCCAACGTCTGCCATGCGGCATCAGCCTCGGGCTTGAAGTTGAGGTAGTATACTTTACCGGTCGCGGCGGCTGTATCCGCTGCCGGTGCATCAGTCGCGGCTGCTGCGGTCGTTGTGTCCGTAGTAGCTGTTTCCTGCGTCGTCGTTGTGCATGCGAAGCATGCAATCGTCATCAGAGCAACCAGAATTAGAGCAATTAGCTTTTTCACTTGTCGTTCCTTCCTTTTCGTTTGATATTCTCCAGCGCTTTCGCGCATAGATTCTAAATAAAGATAGAAAGAATTAAATAGAAAGAATTAAATAGAAAGAATAAGAACTATTTGTCAAGCCGGCGAATGGATCCCCCCGGACGCAGTACGGTTTCGAAAGTGTACTGCTTGTTTTCACCGTGGGATTCGATCAGGTCGATAATTGTCTTTGCGCAGGTCAAGCCCATTTCTTCTACCGGCTGGACAAGCGTCGTCAGCGTGGGCAGGGTATATTCAGAAAGTTCGAGCCCGTCGATTGCGACGACAGAGCAATCATCCGGGACGCGTTTGCCGTGATCACTCAGGGCTTTTATCGCGGCAATTGCCATTAAGTCCGCAATTGCGAATATGGCGGTAAAGGAATTGTCCCGTTCGATCAGATCGCTGGTTGTGCGATAGATTGCGCCCATGTCGGAGAATGTACCTGTGCAGGCAACGAGCGAAGGGTCAAACGCAATTCCGTGCGCGTTGAGCGCATCTTTATATCCTTGAAAGCGCAGCTCGCTGATGGAATTGTCGTCGTCGTTGTCTGTTAAAATCGCGATTCTACGATGCCCCAGGTTAACGAGCGTTTCAACCGCGAAACGGGCGGCCTGTTTATCGTCTATCGCAACGGAGCTGTAGTCGGAATCGTTTAAATTGCCAAATGTGTTGGTATAAGTACAAAACACGCTGGGAACATTGATGAGAGCGAGTTCTTCGGGAGAATAATTGAAGCGTCCGCCGAGGAAAAGAATACCGATGAGCTTTCTGTCGTTGGCAAGCTGCGCGCCGACGTGTAACTCGTCTACGCTGGTATCCATGTGGTGAAGTTCCAGCGTATAGCCCTGCTTTGTAATTTCCCGCTCAATCACTTTAATCAGCTTTGCAAAGAAGGGGTTGTTTACGCCTTTTACCAACAACGCAATGGTGTCCGAAGTGGTTCGCACGAGGTTTCTCGCGCTGGTGTTGGGAATATAATGCAATTCCCTGACTGCGCGGAGTACTTTTTCACGTGTTTCTTCGCTGACATCCGGATGGTCGTTGAGCACGCGCGAAACCGTGCTGATTGCCACGCCGCAGTGCTGCGCAAGGTCCTTAATGTTTGTCATGTTCGGTTAGCGTGTTCCTTTTTTAAAGTCTTGATGCGAGCGGTCAGTTTGCGAGAGAAACTTCATTACTCTTGTTGAAGATGACCAATGTTCTCGTATGAAATGAATTCTGGAAATTGTTCTGGAAACGTTACTGGAAACGTTTCCAGAACTTGCAAACATATTATATCCAACCCTTTTACGCTTGTCAACAATAATTTAGTAAAATTTAGCAAAACGCAGGATTCGTATATACATATGAAGAAAAGGGCAGCAAAACAACGAAAATATATTGTTTTACAATTGCGAAATACACGGTTTTTGGTGCGGTGAAAATTGATTGGCAGGAAAAACGGTAAGCGCTATATAGTTGAAAACACTTAGACGCGAAGCATTTTTGAAAAAAAGGCAAAAGTTTGCCGAAAATTCACGCTACCATATAGTACGCTTTGCTATAATGATATATGTTATATTGCATACGTTGTAACGCGGAGGTTGGAGGACACAGATTTTGAGATCGATTATTTACCGGTTGGTTTGCGGAGCAGTTATGGGAATTGGCGCGGTGCTTCCGGGCGTTTCCGGCGGAATACTTGCAATCAGTCTCGGCGTTTACGAAAAAATGATGTACGCCATCGGTAATCTGTTTCGTTCTTTCAAAGTGCATGTCAAGTTTTTGTTACCGCTTGTCATTGGCGGAGGTATCGGTGTTCTTTTAACCAGTAATGTATTGAGCATCGTAATCAACAAATATGAAGCGCAGATGCTGTCGCTTTTTATGGGACTTGTCCTCGGCAGTCTTCCGGAGCTCTTCGGTGAAGTACGTCTCGGCGGTCAAAAAATAAAATGGAAACATGTATTAGCGGCGGTGATGGGGCTGGCGTTTGTGTTGCTGTTTGCGCTTGGTGAGTCGAGCGTAACGGAAAACACCCAAACCGCAACGCTCTCCATAACCGGCGCAGTGATTTCCGGAGTTGTGCTATCGGTCGGAACTGTAATTCCGGGTATCAGCTCCTCCTTCATATTGGTATACCTTGGTCTTTATCCCGCGGTTATTTCCACAATTGCGGGCGTCATGGACTTTGCGACGTTGGCGCAATCCGGTGTCAGCGGGGCAATTGCGAAGCTGGGCGATATTTTTGTTCCGCTGATGGTGCTTGCCGGTTCATTCGCGGTTGTTTCGCTCTTGATCATCAAGTTGGTCAACCGGATGCTTGCGCGCCATCATTCGGCGGCATACGCGGCTGTGATCGGGTTTGTAATCGGCTCGGTCGCGCTGGTTTTGCCGTCCATCATCGAAAAAATGACATGGGCTTGTCCAATCTTCTTTGTAGCAGGTCTTGTGCTGAGTTATTTAGAGTTTCGTTTCAAAGGGAAATTGCTGGAATTGCAGCCGGATTCCGGAGATGCAGCTGCTGTGGCGATGAATACGGCAGAAGATTAATTTGTTGCATACTGCGCTTTCTATATGAGCGGTTTTCTGTGGTTTGACAAGATTTGCAGATGCATGCTACAATCGATCCGGCGGCTTATGCGGCCAATTATTTGTTGATCCAATTTGAATATAGCAAACGGAAAGTTTTTATTTCCGGATGCTGACCGAAGGCATGAAAGAGGAAAAAAGAGTGTCCAAACTTTCGCCGAGGCGATTTAAAGGTACATTAATACTGCTTTGCAAACTGGCGATTACGGCCGCAACGGCCGGCGCCTTTTTGTATCTGGTGCTGAACTACTATCCGGAAACCGATTTCTGGTTCAAAGGATTCCTGGTTTTTGTTTTTCTGTACTTGGTTGTGTTTCTGGCGTTTGCGTCGACATATCAAAGCTTTAATATCGGCACAATGCGTTTTCGGGAATTGCTGTTCACATATTTTCTCGCGACGTTTTTAACGAACTTCATCTTCTATTTCATTCTTTCACTGACGGCAAAACAACTTTTATCCATCGCGCCGCTGGGCATCATGATGTTGGTGCAGTGGGTGGCTGGGCTTTTGCTCTATTTCGGCGCGGACAGACTCTATTATGCGCTGTATCCGGCGCGAAAGAGCGTTGTTGTCTGTTCTAAGGACAAACATGAAATAGCAGTGTTTAAGAAGATCGATTCCATGAAGGAGCGTCATACCATTTGCGCGTTGATTACCGAAGCGCAGGGGACGGATGCGATTAAGCGTTGCCTCGAACCTTATTCCACCGTATTCATGGGAGATATTTCGCGGGATTTAAGGCTGGATTTAACAGAATATTGTTTCGAAAACAATAAGCGTCTCTTTGTTTTGCCAACCGTTGAAGATATCATTTTCCACAATGCGCATGAGAACATCATCGGAGATTCGCTCGTTTACCAATGCCGGAACCATGCTTTTACCATGGAGCAATTGGTTGTAAAACGGTTACTGGATATCGTATTATCTTTGATCGGCATCGTTTTAACAAGCCCGTTGATGCTGTTTGCCGCTATCATTGTGAAGTTGCAGGACGGCGGCCCTGTGCTGTTTCAGCAGGAACGTTATACACGCAACTACGAACGGTTTATGTTGATGAAGTTCCGCAGCATGATCGTTGACGCAGAGAAAAACGGCGCTCAGTTCACAACTGTTGGCGACGATCGCATTACGCCGTTCGGCAGATTTATGCGCGCAACGCGAATCGATGAATTACCGCAGTTTTTCAACATTCTCAAAGGGGAGATGTCCCTTGTTGGGCCGCGTGCGGAGCGGATCGAAAACGTTGATTTTTACTGCGAGCGTATGCCGGAGTTCCGCTATCGAATGAAGGTAAAGGCCGGGCTAACCGGCTACGCGCAGATTTATGGGAAATATAACACCAACTTTGAGGACAAGCTCAAACTGGATATGCTCTATATCGAGAACTGCTCGCTCGTGCACGACCTGCAACTGATCTTTATGACACTAAAGGTCATCTTCATGCCGGAGAGCACGGAAGGGTTTAACATCGATAACTTGCAGGATCTCGATTTGAAATGTGAAGAGTGCGAATATCCGTTCGCCCCTAAGGTTGAGTCGGACGTGTTAGACGGAATTCGCCGGAACCCCGCATCCCGCATGGTAAGCGAACCAATGACAGAACGGAGTGGAACGCAAATGAAAGGTATCATACTGGCAGGCGGCAGAGGAACGCGTCTCTATCCAAGCACGAAAGCTGTGAGCAAGCAGCTTCTTCCAATCTATGACAAACCGTTGATCTACTATCCGCTATCGGTACTGATGCTTGCGTCCATCAAGGACGTATTGATCATTTCCACACCGGAAGATACCCCTGTATACGAGAGATTGCTTGGAAATGGCGATCGTCTGGGTATGCATTTTTCCTATAAAGTGCAGGAGACGCCGCGCGGCCTGGCCGACGCGTTTATCCTCGGCGAAGAGTTTATCGGCGACGATTCCGTCTGTCTGATTCTCGGCGACAACGTTTTTTACGGTCAGGATTTGACCGCGACGCTCAACGCTGCAATTCAGCGCGAGACGGGCGCAACGATATTCGGCTATCCGGTGAAGGACGCGCGCGCATTTGGCGTTGTCGAGTTTGACGAAGATAAAAAGGTTATTTCTATTGAAGAAAAACCGGAACATCCGAAATCCAACTATGCTGTTCCAGGACTGTATTTCTTTGACAACCGGGTTGTAGAAATCGCAAAGCATGTGCGGCCTTCCGCGCGCGGAGAAATTGAGGTTACTTCGGTCAACAACGCGTATCGCGAACTGGGTGAACTGCATGTGGAACTGCTTGGACGCGGCATGGCATGGCTCGACACCGGATCACCGGAAGGCATGCTGAAAGCCGCAGAATACGTGGAAGCCGTACAATCCAGACAGGGATTCTACATTTCCTGCATCGAGGAAATTGCATGGCGGCGCGGATTCATCTCGACCGAACAACTCAAGATGCTTGGTGAAGAATTGAAGATGACCGACTATGGTCAATACCTCATCGCGCTGGCGAAGGAGGGAAGATGATGCATCTTCTTGTTACGGGCGGCGCGGGTTTTATCGGAGGCAATTTCATCCGATGGATGAAGAAAAATGCGCCGGAACATCTGATCGTTAACGTTGACGCTTTGACATATGCAGGAAACCTCGAAAGTCTGTCGGATATTTCAGAAGACGAGGGATATCGGTTTGTCCGCGCGGATATTCGCGACCGGACAAAGATGGAAGAAATATTCAAGACCTTTGATATTACGCACGTGGTGAATTTTGCAGCGGAATCGCATGTTGATCGCAGTATCGTCGATCCGGAAGTGTTTTTAACGACGAATATCATCGGTACGCAGGTACTGTTGGATGCCGCAAAAAAACACTGGAATCTGGCACCGGACGATAAATACAGCCGCGACTACCGCGAGAACGTGAAGTTTTTGCAAGTATCTACGGATGAGGTTTATGGAGCGCTTGGCAAAGAAGGCATGTTTTCCGAAACCACTCCGCTTTCGCCGAACAGCCCGTATTCCGCGGCAAAGGCCAGTGCGGATTTGATCTGCCGCGCTTATTCCGAAACATTCGGTCTTCCTGTCAACATCACGCGATGTTCCAATAATTACGGTCCGTTCCAATTTCCGGAGAAGCTGATTCCGCTCATGATACACAACTGCATCAAAGGAAAATCGCTTCCGGTGTATGGAGACGGCATGCAGATTCGTGATTGGCTGCATGTATCGGATCACTGCAGCGCGATCTACACGGTGCTGACGCGCGGAACTTCAGGAGAAGTGTATAATATCGGCGGCAATAATGAGCGCGCGAATATCGATATCGTCAAGTTGATTATTAAAACGCTCGGCGCCAAGGAAGAGTTGATCACATATGTGAAAGACCGCCCGGGTCATGACCGCCGTTATGCAATTGACAATACAAAGATTACGACGCAGCTTGGATGGTCGCCGTCTTATACGTTTGAGAATGGAATGGCAGAGACGATTGCATGGTATCAAAACAACGCATCATGGATGGAACATGTTCTCTCCGGCGAATATGCGGATTATTATGAAAGAATGTATGCCCCGTCCTTCGAAAGCTAAAAAATAGCAAAAAATATACAGACTCAATTTGTTACATTACGATTAAAATACACGTGAGGAAGTCACGTGTATTTTTTTGACTTTTCCATTTTTGGTGTTAAATCTACCAAAAAGATGGATATAGTTTTGTTGTTTTTTGTATTTTATAAAACTTTGTTACATTTCGATTGCCTAGTTGAAATTGTCTAACTAATAGTGTAATATAAAAAATGCGAGTAAATTGACTGGAGAAATCGCACCCCGTGAAGTTTGATATTGTTCCGGAATTCATCTCCTGCATTCTGCTGGCGCTGATCGGCGTCTATATGCTGTCCGAGAAAAAAACTTCATCTCTTAAAGAAGCGGTTTTTAAAATAACGCTTGTTGTTGCGTTGATTGCAAACGTCAACAAAATTCTTTCGACTTATACAATTGCAAATTCTGTTCGCGTAACGGTATTGTTCAGCGCATACGTCAATACGCTGTTTTACTTTTCTATTGCGTTATTAACGATGCTGTTATCGATAACTACCTATATCATTATGTTTGAAAGCAGGTATGAGGAGCGAAGACTCAAGACGATGTGCATCATCGCTTTGATTTATTTTTTAATCGAGAGTGCGTTGATTGTAGCAAATCTTTCTACGGGATGGCTTTTTTACATCGACGCGCAAAAAAACTACCACCATGGAGTGCTGTACGCGATTCATATCATCTTTCTCGCGATTGCTGTTTTTAATATTACTTTCGTTGGATTCCTCGAGTGGAAACACATTAAGAAGTCGTTTCGGCTGATCTTGTTTTCACTGCCAGTCATTGGTATCTGTATTGGCGTGCTAAAACATTTCTATCCGGATTCAATTTTAATGGGAACGATCACCGCTTTTTCTGTTTTGTCGATTTTCATATCCGGCGAACAGCAACGGGGCCGCGTAGATCCGCTGACGGAAATTCCGAACCGGGAAGCCTTTTTTAACGATATTGCCAGATTGTGCTTTAAAAAGAAACGTTTTCGCATTATAAATGTCGGGCTCCAGAATTTCAAACAGGTAAACGGGCAATTCGGGCAGCGACTAGGCGACGAGTTGCTCTTGGGGATTGCTGAATATTTTTCAACATTTTGTACGCATGCAATGGTCTATCGCACGTCAGGCGTTCAGTTTACGCTTGTAGTTACGCAGCCGGACGATGAAGAGTATGAAGAATGTTTCAAAAAAATAATCGATCGCTTCAACGGCAGTTGGAATTCTGAATGCGGACCGGTAGAAATGCGCATACGAATTGCCGATATCGAATATCCTGCTCACGGCGAGAATGTTGATGAAATCATCGCTTCCCTGGAGTATGCGACACGCATTGCGAAAAATGATCCGCACGGGAAACCGGTGCGTTTTTCGCAGTGTATGAAAGAAGAATTCTCAAGGCGCAATTATGTGATCGCGCAAATGGAAAAAGCGTTGCGGGAAGATCTGTTCTTCCTTAACATTCAACCGGTATACGATATCCAGCAGCAGCGATTTACCGGCGGGGAAGTATTGCTTCGCTTAACAGAAGATAACGGCATGCCGATATCTCCGGCGGAATTCATTCCGATTGCGATAGAAAACGGAATCGCAACAAAACTTGGTTTGATGGTCATGGAAAAAGTTTGCCGGTTTTTACAGGAAAATCGCGATGTAGACATCGGCTGGCTTTCGATTAACGTCTCCTCGCAGCAGGACGAGTTTGACGAAACGGTAAGCCATCTTGAAATGCTATTGGAACAATACGGAATTGAACCGCAAAGGATTAAACTGGAGATCACGGAAATGGTTCTGCTCGAGGACCTGGAACGAGCGCACACTACGATGGATGAACTCAACAAACGCGGGATTGGCGTGTATTTGGATGATTTTGGTACCGGATACAGCAATCTTGTTAACGTGATGACGTTGCCGTTTGAATGCGTAAAGATAGACAAAGGATTTATCCGCGGAATAGCAAACAATCCGAAATCGAGCGGCATGCTGCAAACGATCGTCAGCGGGTTAAAGAGCATGAATGTCATTGCGTTGGCGGAAGGCGTTGAGACAGAAGAACAGGACAATATCGTTCGCGAACTGAACATCAACCGGATTCAGGGATACTATTACGCCAGACCAATGCCGACGGATGAATTTGTCTGGCTGATTCGGCAATATTGCCCGATTGAATCGAAACCTACGGAAGCAAATTAAACAAGAAAACGCCGCGAATATCGCGGCGTT
>QKAN01000015.1 GCA_003246365.1 Clostridia bacterium | reverse complement strand
ACTCGGCAATGCGCCGATGCACTTGCGACCACGAAAGTGTTTTCTGTCGCTCAGTGCCCCATTGGCGAAAGGATAAGCCTTTGCCATCATGGTCGACAAAACCCGACGAACCATCTTGATAGGTGAAGGAATGCCCACCGATGCCATACTCGTCTTTGAGAAATGCAATAGCGGTCTTCGCGTCAGGATTGGTTTGATAGAATGCTAGTATCCGATTTTTACCATGTTCAAACCCGCTACCGCGGAGCAACTCTACATCGATATCCTGCTGTAATAGAAAAGAAGCGGTCTCGCGATCCACTTCTGTTTCCAGCAGGTTGAGTTGTTCCGCTTCGGAGATTAGGTGTACAGTATCTCCCGCAACATCGTCTCCTCGGCCATCGTCCGGAGGTAGTTCATCCGCCGCGTCCACAGGAGTGGATTCGCCGCTTTCATCTGCTCGTTCAGGCCCTCGGCGACTGCCATCTGTCGCAACGTCTCGTTGATTTGCTCGCGCGCTTGCCGATCGATTGTCGTCAGGTGTTCCGTCAATCTCCCAGAGAGTAATAGGGCGCTGTATTGCCCCTTGCGGTTCGTCTTGAGAAACGCCTTGCGCATCCGCCCGTACATGCCCAGCGGTTCGGTCGGCTGGCTCGCCAGCATCAGGTTCGGGAGCAGGTAATCCCCGCTCGGTTGATAGGTCAGTTCCATCGGTTTCGCTCCTTTCAGGTTGAATTGGATGACTCTCAACATCATTTTCCCTTTCTTGTGAAGAATTTGCAATGTTGTCGCGCGTCTGCTGCTTGATGGCGCGCACGCTCCGCTCGATTTGACGCAGAACCATCTCGGAGATATCCCGCGTAGCGCAACCCAGTTGCGAGGCGACCAGCGGCGTATCAAAATACGCAATACTTTCAAACGTAAATGGCGGGTGCAGTGCGCGTGGATTAAGACCAGCGCGGGCAAGAACAGTGTAGATGACGCCCTCCGCCACGGTGATGATGAACCGATCGAGTATCTCGCTATGATCCATCCCGACCCGTCCGCTCCCGTCCACAATGAACGGCATCACGTCCGCATAATCGCCGACGTTGTCCATCGCGACATTCAAGGCAACCTCACGAAGCTGCTCCACAAAATTGTCGCTTGAGTCGATCGCGCCAAAGCGGTTCGTTAGTTCTTCGAGAATCTGCGATTGATGTTCCGGCTCGACAGACCAGAGCTTGAATGGAATGTCGGAACGTGTGCTGGTGTCCGAAACGTCGAACACATACCGTAGCTTCAGCCGATCACCGGAGTCGTCGATTAGCGCGATTCCCTTCGATCCGCGTTTGACCCATCGTTTGAACACACTGTTCCAAAGCTCGATCGGCGCGCAAGCCCGCGCGTCCGGGCGCTGCGCATATATCAGTATCTGGTCGTAGAACGGATACTTGTAGAGCCATGCGGTGGCGTCGAGATAGTCCATCCAATCCTTGCGAGATCTTGTGATGCGCTGCATGGTGGCATCTGACAACGCCTTTATGGTGTCCAGTTTTGTGGCCAAGAGATCACCTCCCGTGAAAAAATCGCTTGCTTCTCATCGCGCTATTTTTGATTCTCTGGTTTCTTGTTTCGCTTCACCCAATAACGGCAGAGCACGCCAATGCACACCGGCCTGTTATACTGGCAAGTCTTGCACGGCTTATTGCCCGGCAGCACTGGCGGCACCTCATCCTCTCGCCGCGCGCGCGGCACCTCCTGCATCATGCGTTCGTAGGGGCTATCCGTGAAATATCTCATAGCACACCGTCCCAATTGCCCTTTTTCTGCACGGCTTCGTTGCAGAAGGGCGGTTTCGGCTCTTTGGGTTCTTCTTCGTCTTCATCGTCATAGTCATATTCGAAGTCCTCCATGCGTGGTGTGGGCCTTTGCGCCGATTTTCGTTTTTTGAGATATACGAATGCGCCAACGGCGGCTACGGCTATGACACCTACAAGAATCAAGGACACGATACCAGATTCGCTAGCATTCGCTTTACCCGTGGATTCCATTTCAGCAGTCGGGCGTGTGGTCGGAGTAGGCGAAGGCGTGGTCGCGATCTCATAGCCAGATTCCTCCAAAATGGACAGCAGATCCGCCTCATCTACCTTGTTGAGGAAGTAGACATTCTCGGTCTCGGCGGCGCGGTCGATGATGATGAAAAAGTAGTTGCCGGATTTTGTGACCACCGTGATGAACTGCTTGTCGCTGGAGGATGCGCTGGCGATGTCATCCACAAGCGTGAGATTGCCATCGGGCGTGAGCGTTTTGGTCGTGATGAAGGGCGAGGCGGTCGGTGTTGAGAAGGGCAGCGGGGTGGGATCGTCGTCGGAAGTCTTCCCGTCCGCACGGGATGTCGATAAAAAAACCGCCATGCTGAGAAGCATGACGGCGAGTAGCGTCAGAATGCCGAGTGGTTTTCGCTTGTTCATTTTGTTTTTCCTCCTTTGTTCGTGAGCGAGCGCATGATGGCGGCCAAGTCCTCCGGTGTGGCGGTGATAACCTCGACTCGCCCCAGAATCTCCGTGTTCTGGAGTTCCGTGCGCCGTGCTTCCAGCCGCCTGATGCGCTCCTGAAATTGCGTGATTTTCGTTTTGTATTTCTCGATTTCAGCGTTAATTCGCTCGATCTCAGAGTTCATATTTGCCCCTAACCAAGCCGCCCGAAGGCGTAGAAGTGCGATTTGTAGTACTTCGTGCTGATGCTCTTGTACTCCACGCCGTTGCCCGCGCAGTGGAGCATCATGCCGTTGCCAACGTAGATGCCGACGTGTGTGACGGGGTGCCCGATCTCGACGGCGCGCGCACCGGTGAAGAAAATCAGATCGCCGGAGTGGGCATTCTCGCTGGAAACGACCGTCGATTTTTTGTAGAGCCCGCGCGCGTTCGTGCGCCCGACGCTGGCCGCGCCGGAGTGGTTGAGCACCCAGCAGACAAAGCCGGAGCAGTCGAACCCAGTGCCCGGTTTGCTGCCGCCCCAAACATAGGGGAGACCGAGATACTTGTTTGCTTCCGCGATTAGCGCGGCAAACTTTGGATCGGACAGCGCTTCCGGCGGGATCTTGTATGCTTCCGGTGGCGTTGCATCGAGCAAAGCGAGATAGGGATTATCGGAGTCCGCGAACAATTCCGGCTTATTGCCGTACGATTCCAGCAGAACCGCATACATTTCGGTCTGTTCGGCGCTCATGCCGGAACCCATCGCGTAGGTCAGTCCGCGATTGAGCAAGGTTGTTTTGAGCGTTTTATACTCATAAGGAACTTCAACATCCTCCCAAACCCAACGTCCGCTCTCAGTCTCCTCGTCGTAAACCCAAACAAGTTGCTCCTCCGTGCGATAGCGGATTTCGACGGTCTCCACGATGTTGAGCGAATACTGGCGGTTAAACAGCGTCGCGAGTTCGCTTCGTACGTCGGCGAGCGTGAACGACACATGCCGCACGGTCAGGTAGGAAAGCAGCTCGTAGGGATTGTGTCCGATCTCGTCAATCTCATAATGGTATTCGTCGTATCCGGGATAATCCGATTCTACGCGATCGATGCTTCGATCCAAGTCGGCTTCAAGCGCGGCATAGTGCGCTTCTACTTGGATCAAGTCACGATCCTCGGACACAAAGGATGTCCCTAGTATCGCATTCAACCCGCCGACACCAAACTCGGCGCAGGAGGAAGCACCGTTTATGATCATAACCAGCATCATGCCAACGATGCCGACGATCAGAACACTCTTGTTGTTTTTCGCGAAAACTTGAACGGTTCGCTTCACCTTATCCGCGGTAGATCGAACCATGTTCGCCGCAACGGTGGAACTATTCGTTGCCGCTTGTGTGCCCGTTTTTGCGGCGGCATATTGCCGCTTGATCGCCTGTCGCTGTCGCCAACGGGAGAGGGGATTGCTGTCCGTTTTGTTCGTATAATCGTTCATTTTTACGCGCGAAAAAGACATGTTCGCCTTCATGGTTTCCTGCGCTTCTAGCGTTGCGGCACGTGCGGATTGTGCCTTTGCCGCATGTGAGCGCTCATTTGCGAATCGAAAACCCGCCTCGACCACTTGTTCCGTTCGGTGTGTCGCCTCGACAGCTACGTTATCGTCTGCCGAATCATCGACCTGCTTGTGAATCTCCGCTGCCAATGCTTCTTTTACGACGTGGGCTAGTTTCGAAGGTTTCTTCTGCTCAGCATCTATAAAATGCAAACGCACCGCCTCTTTGCCGTTGTCGGCTTGGACGGTGCGTTGATGGGTGGTTGGGTTTTCTTTTTTGGGGCTGGGGGTTGATTTGGTGTTGTTTGGTGGTTGTTTTGATTTTGGTGTTGGGGTGGGCTGCTCTGGTGGGGCTTGCTCCTCTTCTGAAAAGAGCAAGCGAGGTTTACTTCTCATTCTTCTCATCTCCTTTTGGGCATAAGAAAACCCGCCTTGGCAGGCGGGAAATTAGTGATCGCATTATAATGGGCTTACTACCCTTTCATCCTTAAGAAATGTTATCGAATAGTAATGCTTTTCCAGAGGAACAAATACACCCTCTAGTTCGGCAAATTCCTTAAGGTATCTATTGCATGTCGCTTCCCACGCATATACTTCAATTTGCCATCCGAGTTTTCTTATCCTTTTTAGATCCGCAAGGAATCCCTTGCCTAGTGATCCTCCGGATCCATCTCCTGTCAACAAAGCCATGGTTGAAGGTGGATTATCTAGTGCAACACGAAACATGTTAGTTTGCAAGCACATATCGACACTGTCTTGTTCTTTGCCAGATGCAGTCTTGTCTAGCAGTGTTTTATCTATCCCAAGCTTGTCAAGATATTTCCATAAATCATCTGAAGGAGGTGGAATACTCCCTGCGACATAAGCGCCTTCAACACTTCTACCGTTCCTAACTAATTCGAAAAGATTCTTAAAGTAGGTTCGATAAAGACCTCGTTCCTTGCCGGGTTCAAGCTTAGGAAAGACTGATTCTAAACCAGAATAGTGGATGTTAGAATTATCCCAGAAAATATACACTGTCTCATCCCCTTTTTCCACAATACTATCACAGCAGATTACGAAAATAAACAGTGATTCGACTACTATTAATTTATTTTTAGCAAATATCGGCTTCCCCCGGTTTCGTCGTCATCACCTGATACAACCGCGACTCCTTGTTGAAGTGATCGAGGAACGGGAGGATGGTGTCGCCATACACAATCAGCCCTTCGCCCTCGCCGGAATGCGTCACATAGGAGAGCTGGTGCGGCGAAATGTTGAGGAGTTTGGCGAGAATCGCGCGGTCGCCCGGGGCTTGGTTCAGTAGCAGAATGAAGTCACTGTTTTCAAAGATGTTCTCGGCCTGCTTCGAGTTGAGCAGGTCTTTCACGTTCTGCGTGATCGCCGTCGGGATGCCGCCCCACTTGCGAAACCGCTTCCAAATCTCCGCGCTGTAGGCGGCGGTGATCTCGTCCTTGAGCAGCAGATGGAACTCGTCGATGTAGTAGCGCGTCGCCCGCTTCTGCGCGCGGTTGGCGGACACGCGCCCCCAAACGTGATCCTGAATGACATGCATGGCGAGCGTCTTGAGCTGGGAGCCGGCCTCCTTCGTGTCAAAGCAGACGAGGCGGTTCTGCACATCCACATTCGTGCGGTGGTTGAAGAGGTTAAACGCGCCGTGCACATACGGGTCGATGGCCTTGGCCATGTTGTCCGCGTCCTCGTCGCGATAGGTGGGGTTCGCGTCGCGAATCTCGATGAGAGCTGCGTGCAGGTCGGTCAGCGTCGGCATATTGTCAGCGCGACGATCCGCAAAGTAGCGGGTATACACCGTCCGCGCGGCTTTCTCAATCACGGACTTTTGCCCGAAGGTAAGCGTACCGGGGCTGACGATAATCTCAAACAGCGACATGAGGAAGTTGATTTTGAGTGGAATCGGGTTGTCGCCGTCGCAATAGTTCGCGTGGATGTCCATGGGGTTGACGCGCTCGCCGCTCGTCGGCGCAATGCGGATCACCTGCCCGTGCAATTCGCTCACCAGCGGCGCATATTCGCCCTCGGGGTCGCAAACGATCATGTCGTCGCCGGTCAGGATGAACACGATAAACATCTCGCGCTTCGCCGCGAACGATTTGCCGCTGCCGGGCGTGCCGAGGATTAGCCCGTTTGGGTTTTTGAGCAGCTTGCGGTCGACCATGATGAGGTTGTTGCTCAGCGGGTTGATGCCGTAATAGAGCGCTTCCGGCCCGCGCTGGCAGAGCTCTTGGGACATGAACGGCACGAAGATCGCCGTTGAGCTGGTCGTCAGCGACCGCTGAATAGGCACAAGGCTGTTGCCGAGCGGCAGGGACGACATCAGGCCCTGCTCCTGCTGAAAGTCCAGCCGGACGAGCGCGCAGTTGTACTTCTGCGCAATGCCCGCGGCCTGAAACGCGTCGTTTTCCAACTGTTGTTTGGTCTCGCCGGTGTTGACGATCAGGAACGTGACGAGGAACATCCGCTCGTTCCGGCTCTGCAGCTCCTTGAGCAGGCTCTTGGCTTCGCCGCCGTAGGTCGCGAGGTCGGACGGGATGATGTCCATGTCGTACCCCGAACGCACCGCCTTTTTCTGCTCTTCAATTTTCATCTTGTCGAGGTCGGTGATCTTGCGCTTGATCGTTTTGATAGCCTCGTTC
Source organism: Clostridia bacterium (assembly GCA_003246365.1). Lineage (GTDB taxonomy): Bacteria > Bacillota > Clostridia > Christensenellales > CAG-138 > UBA7703. The sequence goes on along the minus strand of QKAN01000015.1, from coordinate 6,791 downwards.
TGGTCGATGGATTGGATGTGCATGCTGACAATCAGGCTGCTTTGCATGTCGAGAAAGTCAGCGAGCATGCGGTCGTTTAGTTCAGGCGCGAGAATGCTCAAGAACGAGATCGCGCCAAAGCGCTTGCCCATGCGGAAGCTGCGCCCTTCCCGAAACTCGAAAGACGACGGCGCGACGAAATCCTTGGTGGAAAGGCCGGATGCCGCGAGTAGTTTCCAGTCGAACCGGAATGCTTCCTCCTGACTGCCCATGCGGAAGATGCCGTGCATGAGTTGCAGCCGCTCCTTGCCGCTGAGCGACGCTGCCGAAACGCCGAGCTGTTTGAAGTTGTGCAGGATATCCAGCTCAATGCGTTCCAGCCGCTGCTTGGCGACGCGGTAGCTCTCCGCCTCGATGCCGAAGGTGATATAGCGCGTCTTCTTGAGGCCGTTGTTGCCCTTTGCGAGTTGAGTTTGCAGCATCTCGGTGTATTCGCGCCGGATCTCGTCAAAATCGTCGCCGCGCGGAGGCACCACGATACTCTTTTCCAGCGCGTCGTGCCCGCCGTAGAGATTGTGAAAGGAGAACTGGAACCGGATTGACGCGTCGAAGTAGTTCAGAAAGTCGCACCAACCCTCGAAGATGGCGCAAGCTGGTAGTTGATGTCCTCAAAGCGGACGGTCTTGGAGTAGAGCGTGTCGCTCACACGGCACACGCCGTCCGGCCACATCCGCTGATAGGGGATGCTGTCCTGCGCGGTCGCGGGTTGCTTGCTCTCAGCGCCGCGCGCCCGGCGAACGGCGGCGTCGATCTCTTTGCGCTCCCGACTGGTGAGGGTTTGCGTGGTGGTTTTTCTGTGCAATGTTCTGCACCTCCCGATCTAATTTTGCCTGCCGCTGTAACAGGGCATAGAAGTTGTTGGTTTGGTATGGTCGCACCGGCGGGCGACGAAAGCGCGCCTCAATGATGTTTTTGAGGATCTGCTCGAATGGCATGCCATTCTTTTCATACATCGCGAAGAGGAAAAACGGCATCATGACCACGATCATGATGAGCGTGGCGACACTGATATTGACCGCCGATCGGAGTAGAAAGAAAATCGGCACACCCACGAGTGCGCCGAGACTGAAGCAGAATAGTTGTCGTTTGGTCAGGTTGAAGATGACCTTCGTTTTGATTTTGCTTAGGTCCTTTGGGACAGGGACGTAGGCCAAGGGGACAACTCCTTTCGGGTAAAGAAAAACGCCTCTCAATTTTGAAAAGGCGGTTATAGTATGTTCTGCCGAAGATTGCATAATGGCTCGGTATCGTATCCTGTCAACCTCGAAAAGGATAGACTATTTAGTTCCGTAAAATTCTTCGTGTGATTTCCCGATCACTTTCTCAAATGATGAATGGGAGATGACATTCATTTGTTCGGATGAAATGTCAAACGTGACATATGATTTTTCCTTAATATTGATTTCAACTAGCTGCCCTTCGCTGTTACTTCGCTCACAAAAGATATATACGATATCGAATAGTAAAGTAGAGTGATTATCCACTTCCTTCAAGAAAAAGCTTGTAGCCATTTCAAGTTCATCATCATCCATCAACCAACCATAGATAAAAAGCGCATTAATACGAAATTTCCTAAAGTGATCTTCATTCAACTTCTTCAATTTCTTCTGGAAGGCATTTTGAACGCTATAAATTTCTCCCCAACAAGCTGTACCTGCGAAGATTATGCCATTGGGTAACTCTCTAGCACTCACTTCATGGGAGCGAATATGTTCCTTGTCAGTTTTGCTCAGAGAGTTGGCAGTTTTTCCAGTAATTGACCGAGCCCACGATAATTTTTTTTGTAGATCTTCTCTCATGCTATCGGTTACTTCAACTCCGATGTTTGAGCACTCGTTAATAATGTCAGGTGACTCAGATAGCACAGAATTTTGAAATCGGGCAGGATCATATAAAGCAAGAATCGTTCGGGCGCGTTCTTCCTCAAAATGATGGCGTTGATTTGAAGTGAAATTTTCCTTCATGATGAGCGATCCCCTTTGCAGGAATGTTGCAAACTTAAATAGATTTACTCACATTTAACACGTATTGAGATTGTTATGGAACAAAAAACACTCTTACTCAAACTCCCCGTCTTGAACAGCGTGAAGCACAGCAGTACCGTATACCCCATGCACGTCCAAACCGCCTTCATGATGTCCACGCCGATGGCGATGCTCTGCACTAGATCTTATGTTTTTCAAAATACCTTTTGGCAGTGATGTAAGTCAAAGGGGACTTGCTTTACCTGCAATCGTAAGGATATGTTTTATGAATATAGTTTGAGCAAGAATATTAACGCCTCTCTTCTTGCGTTAATGTCTCGACAGGAGAAAAAACATACTCAATAAACCGCACTCCTAATGGACTTAAAAAGTGTCCTTCGCTATTGTTTTCCTGTTGAGATTTCTGGGAACCTGTTACTAGTCCATACCGCATTATTTCAGTAACTAGGGCAAATCGATAGCTCTCGTCTACGCCTTTCCAGTTTTCATCAATATAAGTATTTACGCTGTTGCCTTTGCCGAAGGATATGCTTTTCTTGTAATCTCTTAAATAAAATAAATGAAGAACGCGTATCTGATCAACAGTCAGATCCGTGACAAGTTTTACATAAAACGATTGCTCGCTAAACGAAACATCTTTATTTATGGTTGCGTTAATAAAAATATTCCTAAATGCATTAATTTTCTCGACCCTATCATCTTCTAGCGCATTTCTGAAGATTTTAATTATTATCGACGTATAATCCGGATTGCTATATATTTGTTCAATTGTTTCTTTCGGTATTTTCTCCAAATCATCTTCAAGCTTTGAAAGAAAACTGTTTTTTCTCGCTTCAATTGCGCTTGGAAGATACTTGTCAAGTAGAAACGATAATGTTCCACCTGCTACTGGTACAAAACCTGTTGCAGCAACAAATATGTTCCGAACCAAATCTTTCTTCATATCATTAGGGTCATTGTCATTTATTGCCATATGCGTTATACCAACCTGTCTTTTTTAATTGTTTGTTGTATTTTTGTGAGTTGCAAGTTTCCATCGGTTTGTTGCCTAATGAGGGTGAAAGAACAGTAACTAATTATAACATACCCCCGCAATCTAATCGCATATTTAACCGGGTTTCACTGCCATCAGAAGTTATTCAAATGCCAAGGCTACAACATCTATACGGTAAATCGCTTTTTTGATTATTCTTCATTTTGCAGTTGTGTCTTTTATGATATAACCACCTCCAGCTTTCAATATCACTTAGTGAGTCCGACTCGAGTATTAGTGCGCACTAAAAACACTCTTACTCAGGCTCCCCGCCTTGAACAGCGTGAAGCACAGCAGCACCGTATACCCCATGCACGTCCAAACCGCCTTCATAATGTCTGCGTCGATGGCAATGCTCTGTACCAGTACCGCGTAGATGCCGACGCAAACCATGATCAGAAACGCCTGAAACCCGAGCGCGAACAGCGACTTGAGATAGTTTTGCCCGATGCTGCCCCATTCATGATTCGCCATCGTGGCCAGCGGGATGGGGCCAAGCGACACCGTGAGGTAGATTTCCACCATGCGTCCGTAGATGACGACGAAGATGCAGACGGACAGAATGCTCATCGAGAGGCTCACGATCATGCTCTGGAAATACAGCCCGATGAGTTGGCCGAGCTCCATCGCCTCCAGCTTTGCCGTGAGCTCGCCGATCACCGCGGAGATGTCGATACTGGTTCGCGTGGAGATCACGCCCGCGGCGCGGTTCACCACGCTTTGAGCTACGTCGAATATGCCCATGACGATGTTGAACGTGTTGGTGACGAGCATGACGGCGACGAACGTCTTGAAGATCCAGCGAAAGAACATCCAAGTATCCACGTCATGCAGGTTATTTTTGTCGATGACCATGTGGATTAGCTCGTAGCACATGATGAACGTGAGCACCACGCCCACGATGGGGACGATGACCGTTTCGGAGAGCGAGCGGATCATGGAGAAGACGCCGCCATTCCAAGCGGACGGCGTCGTTCCCACCTGCGCGGCAATCTCTCCGACCTTGAGGTTGACCGTGTCGAACATGCCGGTGAGTTGGTCGGTGATTCCCTTGATGAGCAGCGTTTTGAGCCACTCGGTGATCTTCTGGATGATGGTGTCCATGCCGCGTCATCCGTTTCAGCTGAAGAGGCCGGAGAGGAGCGGCACCAGCACCATCCCGACCAGCGCGATGCCGCCGCCCGCCATGAGCTGCTTGATGCCCTGACTTTTCGCACCGGGGTTGTCGTTGCCGTAGCCTTCGAGCAGGTTGATCGCGCCCCATACGGCAAGGCTTGCGCCGATGGCGGTGACGAGGGTTTGCAATACGTCGATTGCACTGTTGAAGAATTCCATTGTGTTGACCTCCTGTTTTTATTTTGGGGAAAAGAAAACACCATCCGGGTGGGATGGTGTAGATGCTGCGGTGGCAACCTATTATCTTATAGTCTAGGAATACAAGGTAAAATTTGTCCTGTCTAAATGCCAAGTAATACTTGCGCTAAACTCTTGCATATGCTGAACATTTCTTATTGTATCGTACCTAATGGTTAAATCAGCATTTTGAGATTTCTCGGGATCGTTAAAATTGAGTATTATACACATGCTTTCGTTTGGTTGAAGATAATCCTTCTCCAAGAACAGTGAACCGAAGCCGTTTACTTCAATCTTAATCTTTTTTGCTGGCCCTAAACCAATGTTCTCTATCCTCAAATACGCTATACCATTCCTTACCAATGCTCTTTTGTTGTTTTTTATCAAACTAAAATCGAATGAGCGCCATCCGGTAAACAGATTGTTATCATCTGAGAAATACTCGAATGCAATGAATGTGTCTGGTTGATTGTTAACTTTTTTAACAATTAGGTAGGGGAGAACCAGCGAATCTAAAGTTTGCTCATTACTCCGCTTAGAAAAAGAAATCGAGAGTAGAATCGCTATAATCGCGCCAAGGCCACCCATCAGACCGCTTAACAAAGTTGCGTTATCAATTCCGTTGTTTGTCCTAAAAGCGAAAAAAACAAGAATAAATAACAATGAGATGCAAAGCCCAATTACTATCTCGGTATTATTTCTTCCCCGTTGTTTAGATTTATATTTTCGGTTTTTGCTTTTTTTTGTTAGTTTTTTAACAAGGCATTTTTCGAGATGCTTTCCGAATCTATTGTTTCTAATTTTTTCAGATTGAGCCGCCATGGCTTCTCTTTCAAGCTCTCGAATAGTCTTACCATCAATTTCGCCTTCTCCATCTTTATTGATAGTCATTCTATCCTGAAATTCCTCAGCGCCCTTCTTTTCCATCGCAGACCTCAAACTTTATTATTTTCGTGTGAGAAGTATTATCTGGAGAAAATGTGACTGCTTCTGATATACACGAAGTAGCACAACACTGCATTGACCATTTCTAATGTGGAATTGGTTGTCTTGAAAACACTGTTATGAAAACTTTAGATTACTTTTCGGTATCTATAAAACAGTATATTCAAAAGCGCATGAACAACAAATGTGCCTTCACTTAATAGTAAAGGTCTTCGAGTGCTTTTCTATCAGGACTAAATCCATCAATAGCATCAAGCTTTCCTTCTTCTGAATATGGTGTAAATATATTAACCCCTTTTGTTTTTGCAGTTTTTATAGTTGATCCGTCGATAAACGTTATTTCGAACCAGAAATCAAATGTACATGGTTTTTCTGGTAGTATCATAACTTTAAATAAAGCTCCTTCGTGTGCTTCGATAATGAAAGTCTCAGGATCAGTACATGTATAACTTTGCCTATATGTAGATTGATCCGTTGGAACCACAATTGCGACTTCGTAAAACCCTGTAGCTCCGTGAGGGAAAACACCCTTTGTGAGCACCATGCCATCCTCCGACACAACCAGTTCAAAGTCAAAATCCTTAACTTTCTTCGCATTTTCTATCCTGTAATAAATTGTGCCACTGATAGTCGTCTCAGCACCAAACTTGTCAGGATCATATCCTTTTATTCTGAATAATTGTACTTCTTTACTTTCACCTTTACCGATTGCTTCAAGATCAAATGTATTTTTCTTATAACCAAATATCCCCTTTGCTGCACTTTCATTAAATTCTACAATTATCCTAACTCGACTTGCATCTTCCCATCCTTGATTCCTCACGAAATAAAACGCAGTTTGAGAGTCATTACAAGAAATACTACTAGATAAGTGTGGAGATAAGTCTTCTTTAATATTTTCAGCGCAGATACTAACATTTGAAATCGTGGTTATAGTATCTGTGCTGTTTGCTATAAGCATTTGCATTTCAACGCCGTATAAAAAAGCATACTTTTCCCATGAAATGTACTCTAGCATTGGAAATCTTGATAAAACTTGACCGTTTTGCGCTACTCCAGTAAACGCTATGGGAAATGGTTCGGAGGCTTCTACTTTTGGCTTTTGGCTATCCAAAAAACTATATATTGCTGCAAATGCCGCCAGTGCTGTCAAAAATGCGAAAATAGATGCTATTACTTTTCCGATTACTGACAACCATTTCTGAAGTCTTGATTTGGGTTTTCTATCTTCTCTCATTCAATTACCCCCCCCAAAGCATTCCTTGGTAATGCTGATTCCGTTGCCTGATATTATACTAATTAGTATAGTATGTTATTAGAACAAACATGGCAACATCTTATTTTTCCGGAATCCTATTATAGATGTAAAGAAAACTAAAATGATTGTCATTTTATAGCAAATTATCTTTGCCAACGAAAAAAGGAACCATGCTTTT
>QKAN01000245.1 GCA_003246365.1 Clostridia bacterium | reverse complement strand
GTTATCTCGCAAGAATTCGATCACCTTAAATAACCTAAATACTCTGCCTGAAAACACAAGATTGTATTGAGTGTTTTTTCCGCCGCAGAAACGCTGTCCACAATTGGATCCACCAATAGGGCCTGCAGTGCCGCTCTCTTCGAACCGGTCAATACGGCTTCCACCGTCATGTCCAGAACTCCTATACGATTTGACAACAAACCGCCAAATCCAGCAGGCATGTTCAGTTTCATGCCGTGTACTCCGTTTTTATCGACATATGCTGGAACCTCCACAAAAACATGATCTGGCAGACTCGCGATCAAACCGTTATTCCGCATATTGACCGCAAGTTCTTCATGTTTGTCATCTGTTTCGATTCCCTCAATAATAGGAATAACGCGCCAATATTCTTCCGGCTGTGTTCCCTCCGCAATTCGTTTTTGTGGATTCACAATATAGCTTAGACACTCCTTTTTATAACCTGTATAGAAATCGATAATTCCCTTGTGGTCAGCCGCTTCCTGCGCCCATGGAATATATTCTCCGAGGTGGCTGTCCGTAGTAATCGGAACATAGCCAAAGTAGTCGAATAACTTCATGAATAATCCGCGCTCGCTAGTTTTACCGAAATATTCGGGAACCATCTTACGAATTTCCTGATATGCGTCCTTACCGGAGTCACGATAGGACGCCTCAAGTAAGATACTGAAATGGTTCAACCCTCCCGCTCGAATTTTCAAAGCGTCAAAGTTCGTATTCAGCATCCGTGGCAAATGAATAACCAGTGATGAGATTTCATGACAAAGCCCTATGAGTTTCATCCGTGGGAATTTCTTATTGATTGCCATCGAAATCGTCGTCATCGGATTGCTCAGATTGATTACAAGCGCTTCCGGACAGATCCGGTCAACATCCGCGCAAATATCGAGTATCGGCGGGATGATGCGAAGTGAATGGAATACGCCGCCCGGTCCTCCATTTTCACCATAAACCTGTTTTATTCCGAATTGCTGCGGAATGTGCCAATCTTGCTCCCAGAGTTCATACCGGTTGCCTACTTCAATTGAAATAATCACATAGTTCGCGGCTTTCAGCGCTTCCTTGCGATCCGTAGTTGCTTCAATCCTGTAGTTCAGATGACGTGCCTCGATATAATCCTCCGCGGTTTTTGCTACTTCATTCAGAGAATCACTGTTGATATCAACCAAAGAAATAATACTGCCCTCAAGTGCTTGCGATTTGAAGATATCTCCCAAGGCTCCAAGCCCAAACATCGCGCTGCCCGCGCCAACAAGTACAATTTTGCTCATATAACCTCCTTATTGGTTTTATAAAACTCATACGTGAAATAAACAGTACCCTGATGCGTTTCACCCGATAAAACGCGTAATAAATGCGCTTCTTGAACAAACCCCTTTGCATTCAGATTGGGTGCGTCGCTTGAGCAAGTCTGTTTTTCCGCGCAGAAAAAGGAACGTCCCTTTGGCGTGTAAACTTGTACATGTGTGTAGTCGTTGGTAGATGCCATAAAGACGCGTAATCCAAGCGTCGTGTAATCAACCACAACCGGATCGCTTGGATCCATCGTCGTGAAGCAATTGTCCAAATCCAGTTTGCCAACCGAAACCGGAGACTGTAGGTTATATTCTTTCCCGGCTATATCCAAGAGAGTACCTGTTGGCAGTAATGCGTCTGTTAGTTCCATCATATGCTTTGCAGGAACTTTCAGCAGCGTACCATCGTCTCCGGATAACTTCGTAAAAAACGTATGATAGGATATACCGAACGGAAGCGTTTTCTCGTCTCTGTTTGTCACCTTGTGACTGATTTGAAATCCTTTTTTCATGACTTTATAAAAGATAGATATCGTATGTCGAAAAGGAAACCCCTGATAAACGGGATGCGTTTCATCGATATCCAGATATGTTTCCAGCGTCACACCATCTTCGCTGATGACCGGTTCGCGATACCCCCAATTTTCATCGTAGACAAGCGAATGCATGAAAATCGGAATCCCGTTTTTCATCTGCCAGTAACGTTTGCCTTCAAATCCATATCGGCAGTTTTCAACCCTGTTCGGAAAGGGGTATAAAATCGGATTCCCTGTATAATATGATGTTAGTCCGAACTGATCATCGTGCCAAACGACATCATACCCGCTTATTTGGAAACAAAACACATTGTTCCCAAGTTCGGGAGATACTTTGACGAGAATATCCTGTTCGGATGTATTCGCGGCATGATAACCCATTGCGATTGCTCGTTTGCCGCACTTCGTCTCATAATTGTAGAAAAAGCGGTTCATTCGTTTTCCTTTACTTTGTTCAGTGACTAAAGTTTTTAGATTAAAAAAAGAGGTCAAATTGATAATAGCACATACTTGTAACGAAATCAAGCCAATAAGAGCATTTTGTTTAGTCAATAAGTATAGTCGATTGCGACTATCTATTACGCGCGCGGGAACAAATTCCGCATCCCGAGCGTCGCAGCCCCAATCACGCCTGCTCTTTCGCGCAGATCAGACAAAACAATTCTCACTCCGTCCGAGCATTCTTTCATAGACAGTGAATAAGCGGCTTCTGAAATCGCATCCGTCATATACTCGCCTAGACGCGACATACTTCCGCCTAATATCACCATATCCGGATTCAAAATATTGATGATGTACGATACGGCGACGCCTATATATCGCCCTGTCTTTTTCAGTATATCCAGCACGCATGCATCCCCTGCCGCCGCGGCATCTATGATTGTCTGAATGTTGATTTCGGCAACATTCCCTTGTACAAGTCGAGCTGCCTCGCTTTCCACGCCGGTGTGAATTGCGTTGATGGTATCTCTGATCACGGTATATTCTGTAGCAACGGTATCCAGGCAACCATACTTGCCGCAAACGCATTTCACGCCATTGTCAGCAACACGTATATGCCCGATTTCCCCTGCAGCAAAGCCGCTTCCGCGAAACACTTCCCCGTTGAGCACGATACCAGCGCCGATTCCTCGGCCGACGTTCAAAAAGACATAATTTTTGATTTGCTTTGCCTGCCCAAACCAGTTTTCGCCTAGAGCCATCGCGTTCGCGTCGTTATCAACAAATACCGGAAGGTGCTCTTCGCGTTCGATAAACGTTTTTAAGTCGAAGTTTCGCAGTGACATTGCCGGGGCGAAAACGGATATACTCTTCGTCGTGTCAACAATACCGTGCATGCCGATGCCGATGCCTCTGATCTCGCGATCGCGAACTTCATTACGTACCGCTCTGATACAGGCGAGTACATCATGTTCAAAGTCTCCGTTTTCGCGTTGAAATGGACGCTCAGCCGTGGCAAGGACTCTACCTGTCAACGTAACGGCAGCCGTTTCCACGCCATCTTTGTGGATATCGACGCCAAGATAGCATATTCCGGCGTCCGATATTATCATAAGTACCGGCTTTCTGCCGCCGCTTGAGACACCGGTTCCTACTTCGCATACTATTCCGTCATCAATCAGTTCCGCCATATTGCTCGATACAGTTGCTGAAGTCAATCTCAGTATCTTGGCTATGTCCGCACGGGAAATCGGCCCGAGATCATGTACAACCTGAAATATTGAAGCTTTATTAATCTCTTTGATTAATTGTTTATCTCCCGTGTTATATCCCATGTATTGTAGCTCCTCAGCTGTTTTTTATCAGTTTATCTTTATTCACTCACTTTGTAAACCATAAAACTTGACCTGTCCCCCGCAAACTGTCCAGCTGCCTAAAAAGATATCCAGCTGAAAAATAAGAAAATGATAACATTGTAGGTTCAAGGCCTTCGCCCGCAACCAAATAAAAGCCGCCGAATATTGGGCGGCTATTGCTTTGCTTTGGTTGGTTCATGTCTCTGGAGAATGCCAGAGACAAAGCAGAGCACCGGCGAAGGGACTGCAACGAGTTCCGTCCACGAAACGTTACATATAAGCTCAACACCTGCTGAATTTCCCAGAAGCAACCTTTATAGCTATGTGAAACACTATTTTCTATTTGCTCATTGTGGGATGTGTTTTTGAGGCGCGTTTGTCTCGACGGACATGGAATACTATACTCTGCTTTCGACTACCGTGGATTCACGCACGATGAGTTTCGGCAGCGTGATAAACGTCTGAAATTGCAGGTTCGGTTTTCGTATTTTGTCGAGAATCATCTTTCCCGCCTGCATTCCCAGATCGTAGACATCGATGTTAACTACCGTTAACGGCGGGTCGGTGATGCGCGAGAACGGAAAATCGTCAAACGTTACAACTGCTATACTTTTTGGAACCGCAATCTTGTGCGCATGGAGCGCCCTCATACAGCCAAGTGCAATTTCATTGTTGGCACAGATGATCGCATCCGGTCGCGGCAAACTGGAAAGCATCGCTTCGGTCATGTCATACCCGTTCTGGCGCGTAGACTCGCCGCGCAGCAGCAGATGTGGCTGAATGGGCAGGTGTGCGTCATTCAGCGCGATTTTCGCGCCTTTGAGCCGCGCTTCCGATATGGCGTCCTGTTCGCGTCCACCAATGTAAGCTATGCGTTTTTTCCCCGTCTCCAGCAGGTGACTTGCCGCCAGTTCGCCGGATATCGGGTTGTTATTGTCAATCCAGCAGAGCTTGCTTGGGAAATTTGGAGTGCCGATCACCACATGCGGAAACTCATACTTCAACACGATCTGCGAAAGTTCCCGTGTTACGATTGCCGCGTGAAAAACTACACCGTCCACGCTTTTTTGCAGCATAAGCTCTTCCACCGCTCCGCAGTTGCCTTCCGCCATATCAATAAGAACCGTACTGTAACCTTTTCGCGCAAGCGAAAACTGCAGACCTGACATAATTTCAAACATATGCGGATTCTTGAAAGCAGTGTCCCGTTCCAACGTCGTGACAAACGCCACGCTGCCGGATGCCTGCCTGGCGAAGTTTTGCGCGCGCTTGTTCGGCGTATAACGCAGCTCCTGCATCGCGGCGCGTACCCGCTCTGCCGTCGCTTCCGAAATGGAGTAGGAGCCGTTGATTACCTTGGAAACCGTCGCCGTGGAGGTGTTGGCAAGCTTTGCCACGTCTTTGATCGTTGTTGCCATCACTTTCGTCCTCCTAAACCGGTTTCTTGATGTTTCGTTTTGATTATATCTTCACCTTCATATTCTTGCAATCCAGTAACCAAACGGTGCGAGAGTTTCTTCATCAGAACCCTCCGCGAGCAGCAGCACTCCCGCGCGCAATTCGTCCGGCAGAGTAATCGCTTTATTCTGCACATTGAGTGCAATAACGATGCGACATTCCGCATCCAGCCGTTCATAGCAATAGAATCCATCCGCGGTCAGACGCGATCGAAATTCACCCGTGCGCAAGCAAGCGTAAGAGTTCCTAAGTGCAATAGCCGCCCGAAAAAAAGCAGGTAATCCGCTTTGATCAAAGCGCATCGGAGCCCGATAATCCTTTTCCAACAATCCGGTGATCCCCTGCTCATCTCCATAGAAGACCGACGGTGCGCCGGGAAAAGTGAGCATAAACAGCACGGCAAGGCGATATCTGCGCTCGTCCTCTCCGCAGAAGGAGAGAAACCGCGGTACATCATGACTATCAAGCAGGTTTAGCTGCCCGTAGGTCAAATTCTTACGATAACGCATGCGCATATCCGTTACGCGCGCGTCGAACGCCGCGGCGTTGATATCTCCGCGCGCAAAGAAACGCTTGCAATGCTTCATCATGTCATAATTCATGGTAGAGTCAAACATGCGGCCGTCCAGCCAGAAAGGTGCACTCTGCCAAACTTCACCTATGATAGCCGCGTCCGGCTTAACCTTCTTAACCGCATGGCAAAAATCCATCCAGAAACGATGATCCACCTCGTCCGCAACATCGAACCTCCAACCATCGATGTCATATTGCTCAATCCAGTGTGTCCCCACGTTTAGAAAATAATCGCGCACAACGGGATTGCCGGTGTTGAGCTTTGGCATGAGCCGCTCATAAGCAAAACACTCATAATTCGGAATTTCATCCCCCGTTTCCGGGCGAACTACAGGGAACTGAAGTTCGTAAAACCAATCGACATAGTCCGATGATTGTCCTTTCTCAACGACATCCTGAAATGCAAAAAAGTTCCAGCCGCAGTGATTGAACACGCCGTCGATAATCACCCGCATCCCCCGCGCATGGCACTCCGTAACGAGCAAGCGAAAATCATCGTTGGTTCCAAAGCACGGATCGATTTGGTAATAGTCCAAGAGATCGTATTTATGATATTCCCCTGCTGCAAAGATCGGGTTGAGATAGATACAATTAAACCCAAGATCGGAAATATAGTCGAGATTTTCCCGAATGCCGTTGATTGTGCCGCCCAGTTTGCCGCGAACAGGAACTCCCATCAACTGTTTCTCACATGGTTGATTGGAGATCCCGCGCTTTTTGCTGGCAAAACTATCCGGAAAGATGTTGTAAATGACCGCGTTTTTCAGCCAATTCGGTACATCCGCGATATCTTCTCGGCGGTTATAAGGCAGCTTGTAATACTCCGACCGTTCTCCGACCACCCGGTCGTAGAACAAGTCTCCGTAATAAAGCTTTGTCTCCTCTCTGGAAGTCAACTCAAAATAATAGCAAACGCGCCGATATAGGCTCTCAAACGTCACTTCAAACCAATCAAACAGGTCGGTGGATGCAACGCGCTCCATTTCTACGCTCGTGAATACTACGGGGTTGACGCGGCAGGCAGTATCGCCATAAAACAGACGACAGCGCGTTAGGTTATCCTTCGCAGCACGGAGACGAAAGACGAGGTGTTTTTCGTCTATTCCGTGCGCAAAGTTTGACATCGGTTGATGCAATATTGCGTCTCGTTTGATCATAGGTTCCTTTTCCGTTGCGAATTTCAAAAATCAGTATTTGTGGTCAAGCTTGTTTGGTATTTATCGCGCTTATCCTTTGACTCCGCCCGCGGTAAGGCCGGAAACCATGTGTTTTTGCACATAGAGGAAAATCATCAGCACCGGAAGCGACACCAGCAGCGAAGCCGCGGCAAACACCGGCCATTTGCCGGACATCTCGCCCGCCTGCAGGGAATAAAGCCCCGTTGCAAGTGTGAAGTGTTCCGATCCGGTCATAAATGTTATGGCGTATATATACTCATTCCAAACATAGATGAGCACCATAACTGCGGTTACGACGATGGAAGGCTTCGCTAGTGGCAGCACGATTCTGCGGATGATCTGCAGTTCGTTTGCGCCATCGATACGCGCCGCTTCTTCGATATCATATGGAATCGTATCGAAATAACCCTTCATGTTCCAAAGTCCGAAAACCGCCATCGTTCCAGTGTAGACGATGATCAGTCCCAGCCGCGTATTGATCAGCCCCAGCGGGTTCATCAGCTTATAGATGGCAAACATAGAAAGCAGCGACGGAAACGCATTGAGCAAAATCAGCATGTTGAGCAGCGATTTTCTGCCGCGAAATCGCATA
>QKAN01000045.1 GCA_003246365.1 Clostridia bacterium | reverse complement strand
GAAACTGGTTCAGGTCAGCGCCAATATGCTGCCGTTAAGCGGATTCACGGATCAAACATTTGAATTGGAAGTGTTTTAACAGAGTGAATAGATCGAGTATTAATCGATGGTGCATGCAATTGAAATTGCTGCGAATCCAGCTTTTTGCGCTCGGAAAACGCGATAAGCAATCGGATTTGATCTCTCTGAGATGGAAAACGAAAACAAGAATAATTCGGAGGAAAAATGAAGTCAACTGACGTATTCATATCATACTCGCACAAGGACAAAGCACTGGCCGATGCAGTTTGCCATCATTTTGAGAACAGAAAACTGAAATGCTGGATTGCGCCGCGCGATATTCGTCCGGGGGCAGCTTGGGCGGAATCGATTGCTACCGCAATTACCCAATGCGAAATTCTTTTGTTAATCTTCTCCGGAAATTCGAACATGTCAAAACAAGTATTACGAGAAGTTGAGCTCGCTGTAACCAACGGGGTTATTGTAGTGCCGATTAAGGTTGAAGATATAAAATTATCGGCTGGAATGGCATACTATCTGGCAACGGTGCATTGGCTGGATATCGTTGATGACGCACTGGAAGAGAAATTGGAAGAGATTACGCAAGCGGTAATCAACATTAAAAAATCAGGTTCAGATGAATTTCCCATAAAAAACATTCAGTTGAAGGAGCTAACAAAAACCGGTGGAGTAATTAAGCCTAAGAAGAAAAAAAGAGTTGGTTTGATTACTTCTTCTATCGCTATTGTAGTTCTTGTTATTGCAGTATTTACCTTTCGCGATAACATATTTGCGTTCCTCAACCAGTCAGAAAGCGAAACTTCAGCGCAAAGCGCTTTGGCGAACCAACCAACGATTGGGACAACAGAATATCTAGCATCGCCCACACTGACACAAGAACCAACGCCGGAACCAACGGCGGAACCTACTCCGACGCCGACTGCGACGGTAGACCCTAATATAGCGCCAGATACCGTGGTAGATATCCCTGATGTTGGGTTAAAAACCATAGTCCTAAAAACCCTTGACGACAGCGGCCATGCTGTAGTAGGAAATATTACGGCAAAAGACATGCTATACCTGACTGAAATATGCTTGATCAGCCCGGAAGCATTGTCAAACGATGAAGTCTTAGAACAATTTTCCGATGCAATCATATCGGATATAACGGTCAAGTCGCTCGAAGGCTTGCAGTATGCGAAAAATCTCGAAATGCTGGTAATTGTAGACAATGAACTCAGTGATATCAGTGCTTTATCTCAAACATATAATTTGGAATATGTCAATTTAGGATTTAATAAAATATCTGACATTTCTGCGTTTACGCATCACAGTAAAATAACCACATTGCATTTGCTTAACAATGATATTGAAGACATAACAGCACTACAACTTTTGTATAAAATGGAACAATTGGATATCTCAACTAATCCAGTTAAAGATTTGTCATCTCTTTCCGGAATGTTGGCGCTAGTAACGCTTCATATTAATGAGCTTGACAACCCCGATCTTGATGTGATTGCTTTGTTGACAAATCTCGAATTCTTAGCGGCATCAGGTTCTGAGTTTGAAACAAAAGATATGGCGCTCTTTGATGATCTAGATAAACTCGAATATTTGATTTTAGAAAATAATAACATTGCTTCGTTTTCGTATTGGAAACCATCACCCGTTTTGAAACAGCTGTTAATTTCAGGAAATTTCAGTCTGAATGACCTAAGTCCTCTTCTTGAAATAACAACACTAAAAGAACTCGGAATCACACAAGCAATGAAAAAAATCAATTCAGATACGATTGAAACATTGGAAAAAAGAAACTGTGAGATTGTGATTCGATGATATGGACAGAACATCGAAACTGGTAAATAGTACGATGCGAGAAAATCAATTGCGTTCAATCATATAGCCGACGCATAGGCTCTAATCAAAGTGGAAAAATGAAAAAGGCACCTGAAATGATTCTATTTCAGGTGCCTTTCTGCTTGCATATACTGTGGGAAAATATGCTGCCTATTAATAATATTCGATCGTAAATTGTGCTTTGCCTTCGATGCTTGCAATAGCTTCTGCATTATCCTGATTGATAATCAGTTTTGTAAGAGTATCGCAGGAGAGTAACGGGCTTAGATCGGTGACTTGCTCATTCCAACCAATCATCAATTCTGTTAATTGTGGCAATGCGGCTATCGTGACAATTTGATCGTTGGTTAAATCTGCGCCGTTGGCGTCGAGCATGATGCACGGCGTTCCTTCAAGGTATGGCAACCAGTTTACAGCCTCGTGCCCGCCTATACTTAGGGCAGAAAACGAAGGAATTGATTTCAACGCGCTGAACTCTTCGCATGGCATATACGAAATATCGAGACTTAATCCGCCGTTCTCCGCTGCATAGTCAAAGTTACATTCTTTTAACGGATTGATATCGCTTACCTGAGAACTGCTTAAATCGAGTCGCGTTAGCTTTGTGAGATTTTGTATGCCTTGAATGGAGGAAACCTGCGTTGCAAACAGCGATAGCGTTTCCAATTGTGTGAGTGTAAACGCCGCAGAGGCATCGACAACAGGACACTTTCTAACCTCCAACAATTTCAAATCTGAAAATGCTTGAATGCCCTGCAAACTCGTTAACGGCTGGTCGTACAAACGCAGGCATTGTAGATGGTTCATCTTCGTAAGCGGGTCGATTTGGTCGATTACGCCCGGGCCAACCGGCGTCAATTCCCCGGTGACCCGATCGACCAGATAGAAGTGCTGTCCTTCATCGTCCCATTGTTCCGTCCAATCCTGCGTTTCCGTATCCGGTATGCTATCGCCTACTATAGTGAAGTCAATTACGCGTGAGAGCAATCCGTCGGGGAGAGTATCCAACTCTTCCAACGAAAGCAGTACAAACGCGTCAGTCTCTTCTCCCCAGAGTTCGTCTGTTGGATAACAGATCGAATATCCGTCAATGACTTCATCGTCGCGAAGCTGTTTCGCCTGCTCCTCAAGTTGCGGAGGCACGACTAACTCAAGCACTTTCATGTTATTGATCGCAGAGATATTCGTAACGGTATCCATGTTTCTTATCGATAGGGAATCTATATGCGTTTGAATCGCAGTTAACGGACTGATGTCCGTTATGCAGGGCATCGAATCAAACACTAAATAACCGTAATCGGCGATTTGCAGCCGGGATAAATCCGGCGAGACAGGCAGATTGATCAATTCGATTGTTCCGTACGGCCTAAGGTAGAGGTCTTCGAAATCCGTCAAACGGTCGCAATTTTGCAAAATGACACATGAAATACCTTCGCATTCGGCTAACCCCGCTAAGGATGAAAGGCGATCTACGGATTCCAGCGTAATCGAGTTTAACGATGAAGCGGCAGATAATCCTTCGAGAGACGAAAGATTTCCGTTTGAAATCCAAAGATTATTAACCTGACTTGGGAGTGCAGAGAAATCTATCCCGTTGCAATCGTATAGCCAAAGCGTTGTGAAAGACGCATTCGCTATGTATGGCAGCACCGCCGAAACATTTCCGTTTCCCGGGTTGAGGTGCATCAGGCTATAGTGTGAGATTGCTGAAAGGCCTGAATAATCGTTGATATCGCCTGAAAAATGGAGTTCCATGGAGCTGACGCCAAGATCGTTTAAAAAGTTGAAATTTCTTAAATATGTCCCGTGTGCTTGAAATGTTGTTAGCTCATTCATGCCGCTTGTCCATGAAAAATCGCCAACAGGAACCTCTTCCAATCGCAAGGTTTGCAATCCTCGGGACTGCTTTAATCCGCTTAGTTCGGTGAAACCGCTGTATCGAATCTCAACTTGCTTTAATGTGGTAATGTTGGAGAAAGCGGAACTGCTTCGAACCAAAGATGCGTTTTCCAGATATAGTGTTTTCAGGGATGTGCATCCGGATAGGCCGGATATATCGGTTAATGCCGTTGCGCCGGTTATAGTAAGATCGATTAAGTTGTTGCAGACGCTCAGCGCATCCAGATTGGTGATCTGATTCGCTTCGTATAGCGTAATATCCTGCAGATTGGGATTATTCAATCCTTCTATGCTTTCGCAACGTCCGATTGTTCCAAAGAAATTCTCCAGCGCACCGCAAGTTTGGAGTGGGGTTAGATCGTTTACATCTGTCAGTTCCAGTATGACATTCCTCAATTCAGGAAGACCGGAAATCGCATCAATATTTTCTACGGGACAGTCTACGAGTTGGAGAAACGCTAATTTTGTCAACGATTGAAGCGGCGAAAGATCCGTTATACTCTGGTTGAGCAAACTCAAGTGTTCCAGATTGCTCATTTTTCCGATTAAGGAGATATCCGTGGCTGTTCCGCGCGGAATCTGAATGCCGTCTATACTCCAAACCGTTTCGCCGTCGATCGTCATTTGAGAGATCACATCATTCCAAGTCCAGTATTCCCGCAATTCGGATACGTTTACCATTGTATCGCCGACGATGACAAGCGAACGGATTTTTAGCAAATCCTCTTCCGTCATGCCGGAACTTAAAATTCCCGCGACATCGGCAATTGGAGTTTCCACTGGATCATGGTTGGCCGCGTTGATACGCTGCCAGATGATCAATCCCGCGGCGATAACAATTAGTACGGCGCCCGTAATTAAGGCAATCGCAATTCGTCTTGTTTCGTGGATTTGCCCTTCGGTTAGCGTCGGATGGGCAAGCGATTCCGCCGTCATAACGCGCTCGGCGAGCAGGGCAGGCGTCGCATAACGGTCGGCGGAGATAATATTGCTCGTATAGAGCAAACGGTTAAGCGAATCGTTAAATGGCGTATGATCCAGTTTGACGCATACGAGCGGCACATCCGCCGACTTCGCAAGCAAAATAGCGTCTTCAAAACGATCGTCCGCCATAGACTGCGCGGAGTGAAATGCGATGACGGTGCAGGCGCGGTTTACAAGTCTTTTTTTGATATGCGTTTTCTGTCGGTAACACAAGTTTAGACCCTTAGCGTCAAGTTCCTGCAAAATCGGCAGAACGGTTTCTTGATCCACCGGTGCGAAGAGCGCCAAGACAAAGGGCTTTGCATTGCCCTGATAAGAAGCTTTCATGCGCGTTTCCTCCAATTTCTGTATCAGTCTGTTAACACAACATCAAAATCCTGTGTTTGTGCGTCCATGATGAGCGGAAACATATCCGCGCTGACGGTTACGGTTTGCAAATTTGGCAAAGCATATAGAGAGGATAAATCCTGAATATCCGTGTGCTCTAAGTGTAGCTTTTGCAGCGCGCGCATACTGCTCAAATCACCGATGGTTTCGATTGGATTTCCGGCTGCGTTTAATTCTGTCAGCAGAGTCAATGTTGCAAGGCTGTCGATAGATTCAATTTGTTGACAAACAATACTGAGACGCTCAAGCGCCAGCATCTGGTCAATCAGGCTCAAATCGGAGATGCTGCCCTGAATAACAGGCGCGCCGTTAACGCTGCAATTTCCATCGCTGTCAAACGCAATGCCTGCGTCGCTAGTCAGAACCATGTTTCCGCAGAAATACAATTGTGTAATATTCAATAGATCCGATGAAAGAACATCGCCATCCGGTTGATCGAGCGCGTTGCGTATGGCGCGTTCTTGCTGTTCGTCAGGAAACGCAGCGTACTCCGAGAGAATACCGATCCAAGGCCCTGAAAGATCAAGGGTTGGGGCCGCGGTCGGGACGGTGGTAGGATGGGGTGTTGATTCAATTTCTCCAACCGAAGATCGCTGCTGAGGCAAACATTCGTCAAACCAATGGTTTGCAAGCCCATACGTTCCAACCATTGTTAATACAAATAATAGACTGCCAAGAATCGCAATCAATGTCCAAACATTGAAGTGCACACCGCCTGTATCGTCTACCGGGTCGTTTGTTCCGTCTCCAAGAAAATCAGAAGTGATCATTCCTTGATTCAGTATTTGCTGATCCAAAGGTATCGCGTTGTGTTGCAAAGGCGCCACTAAGATCGTTTTCTCAATCAATGGAACCCATTCGTCTGGAAGAACAGTATCGTCCAGTCTTACGCTGAGAATTGGCTTTTTCTGCTGCTTGGCCGCGGTAATCTCGTTTAGACAGTTGATCGACGCGAGGGATGATACGGAGACAAAAAACAACACGGCGGAAGAATCACGCATATGTCTCGCGATGTTATCCGGCCAGTCACAGCCGGCAGGTACGCCTTCGTCATACCAGACTCGATAATATTGATTGTGCATCGGAGAGATGACGTTTAAGACGCGATCAGAATCCTGATGAGAGTAACTGATAAACACATAAGGCTTTTTGCCTTCATATGGGCTAAAATACCCGCTCATGATACCGCCTCCGGATAAACCACGATGACGTATTGCGCATCATCCAACAGTGCGGAAGCCGGCTCGACACAACTTTGCGGAATCTCCAACCGCGTCAACGCGGGGAACAACGCAAGGTCGTCAAATGACTCTGGCGGTGCATCAAGACGCAACGTTGTGATTATAGCAAGACTATCTTGCGTTAGCGATGCATTGCCGTCCGAAGAAAGCGCAACCCTTGCCGCGTGTGCGATGACCGGATCGCTGATTGTTACGCTGTCTAAGATATCTATAGGCGGTCGAAACCAGTCGTTCTGTTGCGCGTAGATCGCCGCGCAAATCATCAACGCGATTGCCGAAAAAAGGATTGACAGAGCGATTCGGCGTGACTTTCGTTTTTTTAAAAAAAGCTGTCGTTCGTTGTCGTTTTCGGCGATCAACTGTTGCGTAAAACCTTCCGTTCGCATGAGCGTTGCGGCTAGCGCTTCAAATGATGAATTTGGTTCACGGGTGATGATTTGAACGTTTTTACTCAAAATCATTGATAGCCCGCTCTGCCTAACATTTGACCGCGCATCGATACAGATGACTGGCTGATCTGTTGTCTGGTATGACCCAAGTGCGTTTTTCATATCTTCGCTGCTTGCCGAACAATCGGACAACCAGAGAACCATAAGCTTCGCATTTGTTTCGAATTTCGTTCGGCTTTTGTTCGCGCTCGAGTTGGACACACCCGAAACGTTATACCAAATGCGGCAGCGTCGCTTTGTCAGCTCTTCCAGAAGCGGCTTCACATTCTGCGCATCAGAAGGGTGAAAGCACAAGCAAAGATACGGCGCATCACCCTTGCAGGGAGGATAGTCACGGAAAAAAGTTTTCGACATTTCGTTCCTCCGAAATATGAACACATGGTATATTTAGATTGATCTACACAACGACACTGAGTGTACCGGACTCTAAACAAAACAGTAAAAATATTGATAGAAATGATGCAAGAAGCTTGAACAATGCTTGCTATACAATTAATACGATTATAAATTGTCCTCGCGAAATCGTCAACAACTGTTAATTAACTTGCAAAAGAATCTGCAAAACACGACAGATTCGTTGAATAATTAGAGTATTTACGAGAACAATGGATTTTTCAGGTTTTTCTATACCGTTTCGTGGAAATGGTATTGAAAGAGCTCTTTTTTG
>QKAN01000188.1 GCA_003246365.1 Clostridia bacterium | reverse complement strand
AGTACGCAGACCCGTTTAAAACAAAAGAGCCCCTTTAGGGGCATAAAGTAAGAAGTTACATGGTAGCTTGAATAAAGTGAAAGCAGCGCCTTGAGGCGTTTGTAGGCACCAAGGGCTTATAGCCAAAAGCAAGCCACCCGTTTTACGGGTGGTCTTGACTGTGCGAAAAATGAAGCAAGACTCCACGAACCGTAGGTTGCCCGCAGTGACGGTGGGTGATATGCTTGCGACAGGAGTTGAATAATATTTATGGATAATTACGTAACCGGAAACACAATACGCCTTCTTCGAGAAAAGAAAGGCTTTACACAAAAACAACTTGCGGAACGATTGCTCGTTAGCGATAAAGCTGTCTCCAAGTGGGAATCCGGCAGGGGTTTGCCGGATATCAGCCTGATTGAGCCGCTTGCAAAAATATTGGGCGTATCGCTTGCGGAGCTACTTTCCGGCGAATGTGTAAAAAACAGCAATCGTCATGGGAACATGCAGAAAAGTAAATTCTATGTTTGTCCGGTGTGCGGCAATGTGATTTTCTCCAGCGGAGAAGGCGCATTCAGCTGCTGCGGCGTGTTGCTGCCGCCGCTGGAAGCGGAGGAGAGCGACGAGGCGCACGACATCGCATTGGAGCGAATGGAGGGGGACATCTATCTGACCATGCAGCATCCGATGGAGAAGACGCACTTTATTTCATTTTTTGCGCTTGTTTCACCGGATCGTGTTCAGATTGTCAAACTCTATCCGGAGCAGGATGCCGCCGCGCGCATTCCGTATATGGGTCGCGGAATGGCGTATGCTTACTGCAACCGTCATGGTTTGTTTGCAAAACGGATGTAAACAGTCGTTTCCGTTATTAGTTGCTTATGATACAATAACAACTATAAAAGTATTATAAGTGATAAGGAGCGAATGATATGAGCGCGGCTGTCGTATATTACACCTTTGGCGGATCGACGAAGAAAGAAGCAGAACGCATTGGCGCGGAGCTGGGCGCGCCGGTATTTCGCGTGCGTGAGGCGAAGAACAGAAGCTTGATCGGTTCGTTTATTCCCGGCGGTTTTCAGGCGATGAAGCGCAAAACGCCCAAAATTCTGCCTGTTGATTTCGACCTGGCACAGTACGACAAGATTTATATCGGTTGTCCGATTTGGGCGGCTTGTCCCGCTCCAGCATTCAACGCAATATTAAATCTGCTGCCGGAAGGCAAGGAAGTAGAAATTTTTCTTTGTGCGGGCGGCGACGATCCACGCGAGAGCGATGCGGAAACAAAACGCCTTGTAGAAGCGCGCGGCTGCAAAGTTACGCAGCTTCATTCGATTAAAACAGGCAAGGCTCCTTCAAAAATGAAAGAATAAAGCAACAAACAAAAAAAGCACGGACAATTATTCTGTCCGTGCTTTTTTGTTGTATATAGGCTATTACTTTTTTACAGCGTTACGAATTGCGCCCGCGATGGAGAAGAGAAGAAACAACACGATGTTGACGCAGACGATGCTGGCCCCGCTTGGCGTCTCGTAGACGTAACTGACCACCATGCCGATCAAAAATCCTGCAATTGCGACCGCCGCCGAAAGTAGCGTCACCGTCAAATACCGCTTTCCGATGCGCATAGACGTTAAAACAGGGAAAATGATGAGACTCGAAATCAACAGCGCACCCATCATACGCATGCCGAGCACGACGGTAACGGAGGAGAGCGTCGCAAGAGCGGCGTTATAAACGCGTGTTGGAATGCCCGTTGCGCGGGAAAACGTGTCGTCAAACGTAACGGCAAACAAGCGAGGATAAAACAGCACGAAGAGCACGAGAACCACCGCACTAAGAACGACGGAGAGGACCGCATCTGCCTGCGAGAGGGAAAGGATGCTGCCGAACATATAGTTGTATACGTCCGTATTCATGCCGGTCGTCATGGAGATGACCATAACGCCGATGGCCAGCGCACCGGCGGATAGCATTGCAATTGCCGCATCGCCCTTGATGCGCGTGCTCTCGCTCATGCGAAGTAGCAGGAACGACGCCGCGATACAGACCGGAATGGCGAGATAGAGCGGTGCGATATTCACGACTGATGCGATTGCCAGCGCGCCAAAGCCGACGTGTGACAAACCGTCTCCAATCATGGAGAAGCGCTTTAGCACAAGGCTGACGCCCAGCAGCGAAGCACAGAGCGACACAAGCAACCCGACTATAATTGCGCGCACAAGAAACGGATAGGACAGCATTTCAAAAATAACGTTGTTCATTGTTCGTCACCGCCTAAAAACCGTTTTCCAACGTCGCTTGCGCGATATTCTTCCGATGTTCCAAAGAAAATCTGCTTGTTTTCCAAATGCAAAATCCGCTTCGCCGCGCGCGCTGCTGCGTTCAGATCATGGGATACCATAATGATGGTGATGCCGTGGTCGCGGTTGATGTGCGTGATAAGCCGATACATATCGGCGGTCGCGAGCGGGTCAAGCCCCGCAATCGGTTCGTCGAGAATCAGCAATTTTTGCGTTGCCGCAAGCGCGCGCGCCAACAGCGCCCGCTGTTGCTGACCGCCGGAAAGTTCGCGAAAACTTGCGTTGCGCAGCGAATACATGCCAACGCACCTAAGCTGCGCAAGCGCGATTTCCCGCTGTTTGCGCGTATAAAACGGACGAAGTCCGAGCGAATTGAGCGTGCCGGACAGAACAACCTCCTGTACGCTTGCGGGAAAGTCCCGCTGGCTTTCTCGTTGTTGCGGCAGATAACCGATCTGCCGCGCGGTCAAACCCTCGCCTAGCGAAATTGCTCCACTGTGCGGCAGTTTTAATCCGAGAAGACCTTTTACGAGTGTGCTCTTGCCGGAGCCGTTTTCGCCGACAATGCAAAGATAATCTCCGCGCTCGACGGTAAAGTTGAGATCGTTGACGACCTCTTTTCCGTCGTAGCGAAATGTTGCGTTAGTTACTTCAATAAGCGACATATGAGTCAGACGCCTCCTGATTTGGCGATTGTTCGGGTTTAGTTGAGCGCTTCTTTCAGCGCGAGTACGTTGTTTTGCATCAGTGAGAGATAGGTTGCCCCGCTCTCAAACTCTTCTTTTGTCACGTTATGGCAGGTGTGGAATAGCAGCTTTTTCGCTCCGGTTGCTTCGCAAACCGTGTCGGCCATCTGTTGGTTGGACATTTCAATGTAGAAAACGACGGGAATGTTTTCAGCGTTGACATGATCGATCAATGCGGCAATGGTTGCGGCGGAAGGCTCTGTCTCTGCCGAACAACCGGGGAATGCGGCATAATAATCCAATCCGAACTCTTCAACAAAGTATCGCACTGGGAAACGATCCGCAAAGACGACCGTGTTGCGTTTTGCTGAGCTGACAACATCCCGAAACGACTGATCCAGCGTTTCGAGTTGCGCAACATATGCGTCGGAATTTTCCTGATACGTTTTTGCGTTTGCGGGATCAATTGCAATGAGCTCCGCTGTCATTGCCTTTACGATTGCAATCGCGTTGACCGGAGCGGTCCAAACATGTTCGTCCCATTCCTGTTCGTCAGCAGCAGCGGATTCGCTTTCTTCTTCCGCCTGCATACCGGCAACGAGCTCTTCCTCATAGAGGGTTACATAATCCATCATGCGGAATGTGTCTACGCTCTGATCCAATCCGGAAAGCACATTCTCTACCCAAACGTCGTTTTCCCCGCCGACATAGAGGAATAAATCTGCGTTTTGAATACGAATGATATCCTGACTGGTGGGGTCAAAAGAATGTACTTCTTCACCTGGTTGCAAAAGCATTGTGACTTCGGCGTCCGTCCCCGCCGTTATCTGGCGCGCAAAGTCATAGGAAGGGAAGATAGTGGAGACGATAGAGATACCGCCGGACTGGCTTTCTTCCGCCGAGGTGGAAGGTGCACAGGCCGAAAAAATGGTTAGAACGAGAGTAAAAATGAGCGCAAATGCGAAAAGTTTTTTAGTCAAAGGGAACCTCCTGGAATATTCTGGTCATCTTGCTGGTTAACGGAAACACGATCAAATGAATGCTACGGTTTCTGGCGTTTTTGGCATCCTTTACAGATACCAAAAAGCACGGTTTCTTTTTCGTCCAGTGAAAAATCGCTGCGGTTGAACACCTCGTGAATAATGCGTTGGCTGACTGCGTGGTCCATGTGATACAGGCAACCGCAGGACGTACATTTCAGGTGAAGATGCGCGTCGCATTCGTCGCAAACGATAATCTGGTAGGCAAACTGCCGCCCATGCTCGCCGGAAAAACGCTTGACCAATCCTTCGGAAACGAGTTTCGCAATCAGCCGGTACAGCGTACTTTTTCCGGGTACGCGATCAGTTGGATAAGTGATGCACAGACTCTCGTATAACTCTTCTACCGAAAAACCGCGATCCGAATGCGAAAGAAGAA
Organism: Clostridia bacterium; assembly: GCA_003246365.1. GTDB lineage: Bacteria > Bacillota > Clostridia > Christensenellales > CAG-138 > UBA7703. The sequence continues at coordinate 22,151 of QKAN01000188.1, read as the reverse complement.
AGTCGAGCAGCATCCGCCGCTGTCTTGTTTCATATTCCGCCAAAGCACATCACCCCTGAAAATGAGAATTACTCTCATATGTTTGCACGAACCAGTCGGTTTGTCAAGTTTTTTATAAATTGTGCGATGCAACAAAAAAGCCCGCGGCATTTCGCCACAGGCTAGTAAAACAGAACACAATTGAGACTTATTTAAATTTCACGGCCGTTCCGTATGCGATCACCTCCGCAGCGCCGGACATGATGGCGCTGGAAGCATAGCGAATGTTGACAACCGCATCAGCATTCAACGCATCCGCTTCCGCAACCATGCGCTTCGTGGCCAACGCGCGCGCGTCGTTCATCATCTGATTGTAGGCGGTCAATTCGCCGCCGACGAGGGTTTTAAGCGCCTGCGTAAAGTCTCTTCCGATGTTTTTGGTTTGGATGGTGCTGCCTTTCACGAGACCTAGCATTTCCAGTTCTTTGCCCGAAATGTAATCAGTATTGACTAAGATCATCTTCTTCGCCGCTCCTTATTTCTTTTATTCTTTGAACGAGTACATAGACGCTTGTGCACAACAGCGCAAGCGGAATCAAACCGATGAGCACTTTTCCCCAAACGGGCATCTCTACGGAAAGCAAAACGATAAAATAAGCCAACATGTAGATGGAAAGCAGTACTGTAATGATAACCGGGGCGATCATTTTCTTTTGATGCGCGTTCATGCCACTCTCCTCAATTGCAGTGTTTTTCAACAAATTGCACTTTTGATCCTATAACGAAAGCATAGCAGAACATCTGCGGCAAGAAAAGAGAAATTCTGAATTGCGAAAAAAGCGAGACCAAAGCAAGAATTTATTCAGCAATGCTATGAAACGGAATTTACCGCATTTCACTCGACATAGAGATGGATTCTTATTAAAATAGAGATGGCAGAAAAAGTTTCAGATCACTGTCGCAAAGGTAAATTGTTTTTAGAATTTCAAAAACGAACTCAGAAAATCTGGTCTTAGCAAAATGATAAATTCCGGTGCAGGCGGGAGCGAAGAATACGCGCGCATCCGGACGGAGGGTAATCATGATGGAAGAACGGGGCGCCGGTAGCGGCGCGCTGGACGCGCTGTATGCGGAACTCGCAAAAAGCACGGGAGTCGCAATTAAACAGCTGCGCGCATGGACAAACAAAACAAAGTTTGATGCGGATTTTACCGCTATGCTTGGCCGTCGCGTTTCCTGCGCGGCGGTTGCCGCACTCTGCGAGCCGCTGATCAAACGCGCCGGTGAAATACCGGAAAACGGCTTGCTGCCGTTTACATATGAATATCTCTCCGCCGGATTATATCTGTATTCCGGCTCTCCGCGTTCAACCAAAGGGGTAAGAACCGCCGCGAAAATATTTTTGACGGTGCTTTCTCGACAATTGGATGCCGAGCGCGAATCGGTTTTTGACCCGCTGTTGGATTATATGCCGGTAACGGACGCAGAGCTGGAAGCAAGCGCGTTTCGCTCGCAATGCGTCTTATTTGCCGAAACAATGAAAAAGAGCAACTATCGCGAACTTCTCCGAATTGGAAAAGAAGTCATGCCGTTTGATCCGGCAGGGCACACGTTCGGCGTTTGCCATGTTGCGGTGCATACGGCCAGACAGGCGGCGCGGGCGGGGTTACCCGTTGATGTGGCGCTTGCGGCTGCCGCGGCTCTCTCGCACGATATCGGAAAATTCGGTTGCCGCGGGGAAGATATGCCGCGGATTCCGTATCTGCATTATTATTACACTTGGAAATGGCTTGAAGACAAGGCGATGCCGGATATCGCGCATATCGCCGCGAACCACTCCACATGGGATTTGGAATTTGAGAATTTGCCGATTGAATCGTTGATTCTCATTTATGCGGATTTTCGCGTACGCGCGGAACGCGGGGAAGACGGAAAAGAAAAAACGATTGTAAGTCCTCTGTCGGAATCGCGAGACCGCATCTTCGTTAAGCTGGCGGATATGACGCCGGAAAAACGCCTCCGCTATGAAACCGTCTATCGGAAGCTGGACGATTTCGAGCGGTTTTTGCAAAGCCACGGAGTAAATACCGATCCGTATTCCGAAACGATGTTCCCCGCCGAAAAGACAGATGCCGCGCTGCTTTCGCAAGGCGAGGTTCTGCGCGCGCTGAACAACCATATTTTCGAGAACAACATCAACCTGATGCACACGATTTCGGTAAGCGACAGTTTTGAAGCGCTGCTGGAACAAGCGCGGGATGAAAAGAACTTGAGCCGGATTCGAACCTATCTGCTTTTATTTGAAGAATACAGCACCTACATGACGCGCACGCACAAGCTTTTGTTGCTGCGTTTTCTCTATGAACTGTTGATGCATCACGATGGAGACGTTCGCCGACATGCGGGGCGCACCATGGGGTACATTCTTGCGAATTCCGGGCCGCGGTACCGAAAGGAGCTTCCGCGCGGCGCCGGGTCGCTTGCAATCGCGCCCGCTTTGCATGCGGTGCTCAGCGAGAGCATTACGCTTTGGGATGATTATATCGAGCTTTGCTTGCACCCGGATTATAAAATTTCGCAAAAACATGCCGTGCGAATCAGCAATTCGCTGAAAACCATTGCGGGCAGCCTTTTTATGCGCTGTATGCCGGAAGAGCGGCGCGGGTATTGGGAAAAACTTTACCGGCGTGTGTTTTCCGGCGGCGGAGAAGATCTCCTTGCGCTTATGGACACCCTGCCGCGCGTTCCGCAGGAAGTAATGACGAAAAACGAAATAGAGCGAATGCTTCCGGTTTTGTCGGCGGCGGCGGCTTCAACGGAGGCACGGGTGCGTATTCGCGCGCTTCGCGCAATCAGCGCGGTTGTAGACGGCGATCCCGCTCTTCTGGTTCGGGCTACTGAGTTAATTCAGCTTCAACCGGATGCGGAGTTTGCCTCTGTGTGGCTGCTCAACAGCCTGCGAAAAAAAGCAGGAGTGCAACCGCTGCAGGAACCCGAACTACCGGTTGCAGAAATCTATCTGAGCAATCTAAAGAGCAGCATCACCTGGACAATGAAACTTGTACATATCGACCGCCTCTGCGAATTCGTGCACAAAAATCCGCAGGAAGCGTTCCATATCGCGATGCACTTGTCCAATCTGCTTTCAGTCAGTGAACATTTACCCGTGCGTGAACGCGCGGGCGAAGCGCTGGTTGAAATTTCTACGCTGCTCTCTGTGGACCAACGTAACGAAATACTGGTCGACCTGCTCCGCGAACTGGAAACGGGGCAAAACGAAATTTCCAATTACATTCCGCCGTATCTCGGCCGCCTGATTTGCATTGTGCCGGATAAAGAAGCAGATGAGGGAATCGATTATCTCGAGTCGCTGTTTCGCACGGCGAACACCCGCGCGGCATGCGCTGCGCTCTCTACGCTTTGCGCGGTGCTCTCCGGCTATACATCGGAAGACATGGCGCGGACGGATGCGGTCACCGAGCGCGTATTCGGCTTGCTTCTCACGGGTGTTGCGCATTTTGACGACAGCATTCGCTTAACCGCGCTGGAAGTCATCTGCCGCGAATACTTTGGAAACGATGCCGCTCCGCTTTCTGCGCGGCGCGTGTGCCTCGCGCGATTCGGCAAAAAACTGCTGACGCTTCTTGGAGAACGGCGAAACGGCATGCTCGCGTTTTTCAACGAAGCGGCGATGCTCAACCATCTTTATCGTTTTATCACGCTTTGCGACACAAGCGGCGGATTCTCATACGAGGCGCTTAAACCTGTTGCGTTCTTCCCGGGAACGTTTGATCCGTTTTCGGCGGGGCATAAGCGCATTGTAGAAGAAATTCGTGCCCGCGGGTTTGAAGTTTATCTCGCAGTGGATGAATTTTCCTGGAGCAAACGGACGCTGGCAAAATTGCTACGCAGACAAATTGCCAATATGTCTGTTGCAAACCTGCCGGATGTGTACATGTTCCCTGACGATATCCCCGTCAACATCGCTGTGCCGGAAGACCTGAAAAACCTGAGCACGATCTTTCGGGACCGGGAAATGTATCTCGTTGCGGGCAGCGATGTGATTTTGAATGCGAGCGCATACCGACAGAGCGGACCAGGTACTGCGGCAACATATAACCACATTTTGTTTTTACGCGAGGATATGACCCGCCCGCAAGAAACGCGACACGCCGAAGATATTCTGCGCGGGCGGGTTGTTTCGCTGTCGCTCCCGGCTTATTATGAAGGCGCCAGTTCAACCCAGATTCGAAATTACATCGATAAAGACTTGGACATCGGTATGCTTGTCGATCCCGTGGTGCAGGACTTTATCTATGCGCGAGGACTATATTTGCGCATGCCGCAATATAAGTTCGAAATCAGTTCGCTCTCGGAGCGGCGCTGCATGGTGCGCGAAACAGGGGACGAATACGATGCCGTATACCGCGACGGGAACGGCGAAACGATTGCTCGCATTCACGGGCGCGGCGTAAGCGTGACCGACCTGTATGACGTGTTGGGCGAGATGCGCGGCGCGGCGGAAACGGTGCGCAGACTTGCATCGGGACGAATCCTCTGGATTGAGGAAACGACAGGGGAAGGCGAACCGCTACGAAAGCTCTTGAGCGATCTGCTTGCGCAATCGTTAATTCGGGAGCATACATATGCGCTATACCGTTGCGCAGACCGAAACGAGCGAGAGATTGCCGAGCAAATCGGTTTTTTACCCGTTGCGGGACAGAGCACGCTTTTATATGCGGATATGCGCGCGCCGCTTGTATTAATCGAGGATGCGTTGCAGCGCATTAAAGAGCCGTTTGCGTCGGACGAAGAAGTGCGGCTTGCCGTAGAATCAACGCGACCCGCGCTGCGTCGCGCGATCTGCGCGATGTTCCCGGGAACGTTGCTGCTTTGCTTTGATATGGATGCAATTAACGACGGACTCATCGAGAAAGTGCGCGCACTCAACGGCGTATCCAATGTTTCACCAACGGAGAAAACGCTCGGCAGAGCGATGTGCGTGCCGTACGGGAAAATCCTTGCGGAGACGATTGTGCCGAACACCGTTACAAAAGCGCTGCATGCGGACAAGATGTTTCATGCAAACGAAAGCGGGTTCGATATCAACGAATCGCCGGGATATTCGCCGCTGACCAATCAGATTAAAACACTGAAATCCTTCCGCAGGCCGGTTCTGCTGGTGGACGACCTGCTCCACAACGGGTATCGTCTCGAAAAACTCGACCCGTTGTTTCGCGAACAGGGCGTAGAGATCGAGCGCATCATCGTCGGCGTTTTGTCCGGTCGTGGGTTGGATCTCATGCGAGAGCAAAAGCGAAATGTCGACTGCGAATACTTCATCCCGAACATGCTTTACTGGTTCACAGAAAGTCTTTTATATCCGTTTATTGGCGGCGACAGCGTCGCGGGCGGCATTGCGGAGCGGGATTATCCGCCGAGCATCAACTTGATTTTGCCATATCAATATCCGAAATATCTCCATGGCGCATTGCCGCCTGCTGTGCGGCAGTATTCGCGCGTGGCGCTCAGAAACACGTTAAACATTCTCTCTGTGCTGGAAGAACGATACCTGAAACTGCAAGGAACCGGACTGACGCTGCGCAGACTTGGTGAGGCGCTGGTGCGTCCGCGCCTTCCTGACAAGGGCGCGCACATGCAATATGACCTGAATGTAGTCGCGTCCGCTTACTTGAGAGACGATATCCGCCAAATGCGGCGCATCTCTAATGCGGAGGATATATAGTATGGAATACTACCGATATCGCGGAGACTGTCTCTGCCCGTATGGCGGAAAACTACCCGAAGGATCGGTTCTAGTTGAAGAACCGTTTTCTCCGCTTGTGTTTCTTGTCGAGCGAGACCCGTTTGTTAGCCGGGGATATTTTGCGATTCACTCATTGTCCGAACTGAATGAACCGGAAGGGATCAACTTGTTATTGCCTGCGCCTAAAACAGAGGAGACGGGCGCTCTAGCGCGATTTGTTGAGGCAAACGGTGCAAGTGTGTTGAACACGGCTTTTCAACGTGCGTTCGACGTAATGTCGAACTATCGGTTTCAATTGCAAATTCCCTCGCGTGTGCATGTTGTCGGTTTGGGTAATGTTGGCGGAACGGCAACGACCGGACTGAAATTGATGGGAACGGGATTAAAAGAAATCGGGATTTTTGATCCGAACCAGAATCTTTGTTTACGATACGAGGCGGAATTAAACCAGGTGTTACCCGCTCGAGACGACGAGCAATTGCCGCCGGTTACCGTTTTGACGGAACAAGAGCTGTTTGATTGCGATGCAATTCTTTTTACCGCCGCGCGCGCTGTGCCGGAGATCGGCGCGGAGAACAGCGGCGATGTACGATTGATGCAGTATGAGGGAAACCAGGAGTTGCTGCGCAGTTATGCCAAGCGCGCGCGGGATTGCGGCTATTGCGGTTTGTTTGCGCAAATTTCCGACCCGGTCGATCAGCTCAGCCGCGCTGTCTTTCTCATGAGCAATCAAAATGAGGATGGCGAGTTCGACTGGCGCGGGTTGCTGCCGGAGCAGGTTCGCGGATTCGGGTTGGGCGTTATGCGCGCCCGCGCGATCTATACGGCAAAGTGCGATGGAATTCGCGCGGAGGATATCCGCGCCTATGGCCCGCATGGAAACGGTCTTGTGATTGCAAATGCGCCAAACGAAGAATATGACGAACGACTTTCGCGTGCGCTGACGCATCGCGCGGAGACGGAGAACCTGAAGGTTCGGGCATATGGGTATAAACCGTATATTGCGCCGGGGCTATCTTCGGCGGCGGTATCTGTGCTTCGCGCGTTGCGCGGCGACTGGCACGACGGAGCCGTCCCGATGGCAGGGGTTTACTTTGGCTGCCGCGCACGCTTTGGCGCGCAGGGGCCGGAAGTGGTAAGAGAACCGTTGCATCAGGAATTGATAGCGCACCTGACAAACAGCTATTCCGCATTGAAGGAGTTTAACGGAAAATGAGTGAACTGATGGTGATTACCTGCGGCGAAAACGCGCGGCTGAATGAGACGCTTCGCTTTGCGCTGGAGGGAATTGCTTACGAGAAAATTCCGTTTCGCGACGCTTTGTCAAATTTAAATGGCGCACGTGTTCTTTTTGCGCTTGCGCTCAGCGAGCACGGCTTGGATGCGGATGTTGCCGTGTTGATTGCCTGGCTCCGAGCAAACCCGTACGGAATGGAAGGCGCAACGGGTGCGATTTTAATCGACAGCGCGGGTGAACTCTACACCAAGCAAACGGCAAATATGCTTGCGCTTGCGGCAAATCTTGCGGGGTGTCGTTTTCCAGGAAAACCGCTGGTAGAAGCGACGTTGTCGCTCGATAACTGGCGCGTACAGGCGCTTCGACGCGGCGTTACGCCAGAGGAAGCATACCGGAGGTCTGCGCGCGAACTCGTCTCACGGTTGGCTTCGTTTCAACCGAAACTGGTCGAAAAACCGAATGTGCTCTTGCTGCATGCGTCCGATCAGAGCACCTCTAACACACTGCAGATCGGCAAAGCAATCGCAGGAAAATTGCTGCCATATTGCGATGTTCGCGAAATTTCGCTTCAAAACGGCGCGATCTTTGATTGCCGCGGGTGTTCGTATAAGACCTGCGCACATTTTGCGCGCCAAAACAGCTGTTTCTACGGCGGTGTCATCACAAACGATGTTTATCCGGCAATTAACGAGTGCGATGCGCTGCTGCTACTCTGCCCGAATTATAACGACAGCGCGAGCGCGAATATTCTCGCGTTTATCAATCGCCTCACCAGTGTGCTCGTATATAAATCCCTCTATGAAAAAAGTTTGTTTTCCGTGGTCGTTTCCGGTTATAGCGGAAGTGATATCATAGCCCAGCAGGTGCTTGGTGCGCTTTGCCTGAATAAAACATTTATGCTGCCGCCGCGTTTTTGCCTGATGCAGACGGCAAATAACCCCGGCGAGGCGATGCGCGCGCCCGGCATGCAGGAGCGGATTGATGAATTTGCAAAGCAAATGCTCCTTGCGATGCGGGGACAATAGATGAAGAGAACTTGTTCGCAACCAGGAAAAATGCTAAGATAGTTTAAGCATGGAAATATCCGCGCAAACATGAAAAGGTTGGAAAGGAAGTGTCTGTTTGGCCGTTGTTCCGTAGGAACGCGTAAAATGCAAAAAGCAAAAATGATACCGACCGGGTATCTTTGTTTGATGTATGTGTTTCCCGGGGAATAGCGCCAGACCGTTCGCGAATGATACCGTTCGTTTTTCGGCATGGAGCAAATCCGTGCTTTTTTCATTTGGGAAACAAACTACGGTGTGAACCAATTGAACACTTGAAAGGATCATAATCATGCAATACAAAAAAGCGAATCGCTTTGATCAATCATTTTTAAAGGAAAACATCATGGGGCCGAATCCGGCAAAGCTTTTAGAAGAATTGTTGGAAGCTTACCCGATTCCGGCGAACAGTACCGTGCTCGATCTTGGATGCGGTCGCGGGGTCACCTCAATTATGCTCGCAAAAGAATACGGCCTGCGTGTGTTTGCGGCTGATTTATGGATCAGCGCAACGGACAACTGGAACCGATTCCGTCAGTTTGGGCTGACAGATCGCGAAATCGTTCCAATTCACGCAGAAGCGCATGATCTGCCGTTTGCGGATGAATTCTTCGATGTTATCGTCAGTATCGATTCGTACCATTACTATGGATTAGACAAGGAGTATCTTGGAAAGCATCTTCTTCCGCTGGTTAAACCGGGAGGATGGCTCTTGTTCGTTGTACCGGGGTTCCACAAGGATATCCATGACAATATACCCGAAGAAATGCTGCTTTCGTGGTCGGCGGAGGATTTGGATACGCTGCATGACGCGGACTATTGGAAAGATATTCTTTCTGCAACGGAAGGTGTAGAAATCGTTTCCATATCTGAGATGGCGCATTGTTTGGAATGCTGGCAAGACTGGCTGGAAACGGACAATGAATACGCCGTAAATGACCGAAAAGCGATGAATGCGGGCGCAGGAGCTTATATGAACTTTCTAGCAATCGCATTGCGCCGCACATAAAAACAAGGGCTTCGGAGTAATCCGAAGCCCTTAAATATCTAACAAGCTTTATTCGTCTGTGCCTTCGTGGCCTTCGACAGGGTGATTGATTTCCTGCGGCAAATGCAGGGCAATTAACTTGCCTGCCAGAAGCCGCGCAAAACTAGCGGCAATTGCCGAACCAACCACCAGATCGCTCACTTCTGTGCCGGTATGAACGGAATCGTCAAATATCGGTTCCGCGCTCGCCTTTGCCTGCTGAACCACATAGTTCGAAATGCGCTGGAAGGAGGCGGTGAAACGCGTATATTCTTCGCGGATGAGTGTTTCGTCGTCCGGCGGCAGCATAAAGGACATAGCCGCCATGCTAAGGGATTGCTTGAATGTGCAGATCATCAACAAAAGAACAATGTGTTTTCTGCCGTATTTTTTTCGCACAGGCGGCGGGATCAACCGCAGCTTAACATAGTTATTAACCATCGATGGCGTAAGCAATTTTTCCTCGGTCGGGTCATAAACAAAAAATCCGAGGTATTGATTGACAAGCGCGATGATCTGATCGAGATAAAGGTCGATTTGGGGCAGCTCGTCCCACTCGGGAAGGCGAAAGGAATCCAGAAAATGCTCCCAACGGTTGAGCTTTTCCGCTACCTGATGTTTTTCATACATCGTGAATCGCTCCTCTCGCATAAATTACATATATTATAGACGCTTGTCTTATAAAACGCCAGTTCAACTTTTTCTCAACACCTCTTTACATGATACGAAAAAACGGTTATGATGGTTTAACAAACAAGGAAAAGAGGTGACACAAACGATGTCATTTGCATTATTTACCGATTCCTCGGCAAACCTGACAGAAGCGGAATACACCTTTCATAAAATTGATGTACTTTCGCTAACGCTCTCACTCAATGAAGAGGAAGTCCTTTGCTATGAGCCGGGCGTTGTGTTCGACAGTGAAGCGTTCTATAAACGCATGAGGGAAGACAGCACACTCGAAATGAAAACCTCTATGGTCAACACTTCGGCGTTTCTCTCTGCGTTCGAACCGCGGCTTCAGGCGGGGGAAGATGTTCTCTATCTCGGAATGGCGGGCGGAATCAGCGGCACCTGCGGCGCGGGACAGAAAGCAGTAGAGATTTTGCAGGAAAAATATCCCGAACGCAAGATTTTTGCCGTGGATACGCTCACTGCGGTCATCGGCGAAGGCATTATGGTGCTTGAAGTGGCAAAAATGCGCGAGAACGGCGCTTCAATTGAAGAAGCGGCTGTATACGCTGAACGCAGAAGCCATCAAATTCGTTCCTATATCATGGTAGACGATCTGAATTTTCTCAAGCGCGGCGGCCGCATTTCCGGCAGCGCGGCGCTGGCGGGCAGCATCGTCCACCTAAAGCCCATTTTAAAGGGTGATGAAGAGGGCAGACTTGTACTCGATTTAAAGATACTGGGCAGAAAAAAAGCGATCAAAACATTGCTGGAGCTGTTTGAGCAATTGCATGTTGCAAGCCCGGAAAATCATTTAATCGGCATATCACATACCGGTTGTGAGGATGAGGCGCACTTGTTGGCGGCAGATATCATTGAACGTTTTCCGGACGTTACCGCAACTGTGGTTCCGTTTGAACCATGCACTTCGTCCCATGTAGGCCCTGGTGCGGTCGGATTGTTCTTCTTCTAAACTGCATGACATACGATCTGCAATAAATTCTTATCATCATTTCATACCTAATCATAAAGCGGCGGAGTACTCGGGGATGGGGCTCTGCCGTTTTTATGATTCATAGCGTTACAACGTAACAATATATAATAGTAATAATAATGGAAGCAGTAAATAGAAATGAGAAACGCCGGAATTCTTGAAAATATTGCATTTTCTAAAACAACGATATATAGTAATTTTATTAGTAACATTGATACATGGAGGGCAAAGCACATTAAGAACCAGCTGTAGATCGATTGAAGGGATGATTGATGAACGAAGAATGGGTCCAACGTTTGTATGGTCTCTTGTTACAGCAGATGAAGGATGGAATTATTCTTTCCGATGCTGACGGTAATATTGTGTTTGTAAACGATGCGGCTGAACAGATTCGTAAAATCAAACGGGATGAGAAGATCGGCAAAAATATGCTGGATTGCCATCAGGAATCATCCCGCGAAAAGGTGACGCGTGCGCTGCAATATCTGAAAACACATGAAGGCTCTGTTTTCAGCCGCATGGTAACCGACTCGATTAACGATAAGTATTACGAAAATGTTTATACGCCTGTCTTTGATGAGGAGCATACGTTACAAGGAATTGCGGTTCTTTCGCGGGATATCACCGAGCGCAGAAAAGCCGAGGAAAACAAAGCGGCTTATCAACGCGCACAGGAAATTGCGCACGAGGCGATTCGGGAGCAATTTCACGGCTTGATCATGACGAGCATGGAGATGCTGGCTAACCTGTTGGAAGCGCGGGACGTTTACACAAACGGGCACTCCAAACGTGTTTGCGATATTACGACTAAGATATACGAACAGATTTATGGAATTAACGAACATTATCTGGATATTCAATGGGCGGCAAAATTGCACGATATCGGAAAAATATGCATACCGGATGCGATCGTGCACAAACCGGGACGCTTAACGACGGATGAATACGAAGTCATTAAGCAGCATAGTAAACTCGCAGGAGATATCATTCGTCCGCTGGATCCTGGAAGCCGCATTTGGCCAATCATTCGGTATCATCATGAGCGATATGACGGGAATGGATATCCAGACAGGAAGAAAGGGAAAGAAATTCCGGAAGGTTCGCGCATTATCTCAATTGCGGACGCCTATGACGCGATGCGATCCTGCAGACCATACCGCGAAGCAATGTCGTTTGAGCAGTGTCTGGATGAGATAAAACGCAATATAGGAACGCAGTTTGACCCTGAGATTTCAGAAGTGTTTTTTGAACTGGCAAATACTGGAAGTATCGATTAAACAGCGAAAACAACAAACGCCCGCCGGTAAAACGGCGAGCGTTTGTTGTTTATTTTACTCTAAGATTCTGTTGTTTTGGGATACAAACGGTTGAGCAATTTAACGATGCGCGGTCGATTATATCGCTGGGCAATGATACAAGGCATATTCACCGCGAGCGCATAAGCAAGCATAATCCAGATAATAGACGGCGGCGCGAAAAACCCGAAGACCCAAAATGGAAGAATTCCAAGCCAATGCGACAATTCGCCTCTGGCGGATTCAATTAAAAACCTGCGCAGGTTATCTTCTGAATAATCTGTCAGTTTGCGTTTCTGATACCCGCGTGCTTTCGATAAACCGCCGCCGTCGGGCAGAAGATGCTTCCAGCTTTTAATGTGAAACACGGTTTCATACACGCGTCCGTCACGCTCCCAACGAAAAGAACGCCAGAAAAAGCGTCGCGGGTCAAACATCGCATCCGGAAGGAAAAGACAAAGCCATGCGGTCAGGAGCGGAAGCCCGCCCCAGATTGCGAAAATCAGCAATATGGCAACGAGTTGACTCGGATAAAAAATTTGCATATGTCAGCGTTCGAGCTTGATTGCCCGTCCTTTCCAAATTACTTTTTGCCGAAACAGCCGAAGGAACCCGGAATACATGAAAACCAATAAGAACATGGCCAGAGGCAGAGGATATAAAATCGCTGCCAATGGAGAAAAGCGGCCGATTTTTTTGCCGAGCAGACCTAAAATCACCGCCCACAGCGCATACAATACGGCGTAGAGGAAAACAATCGGCTCTCCGCGCACCGTCGATAGAATCAGATGCAGAGCGGCGGAAGTGACGGAGGAAATCATGAGCGCGACGAGAAGAAACAATATTGCCGGTGTTTTCGCAGCGCCTGTTGCAAGATTTTTGGTGAATCCATGCCAAAGCGTTCGAAATCCGGCCGGATACATGCGAAACGATACGTCAACATCTCCCACGAACACTGAAAAAGGAATCTGTGCCTGCCGCAAATGCTCGGCAAGTTCCATATCCTCTACAATTGCGGATTTTACGGAGGCATGTCCACCGATATCGAAATAGTTTTTTCTCGACATGGCGATGACCGGCCCGAACAGACCGAGATTGACCGGGTTGGGAAGCGACGTACCATTTGCGCCGATTTGTATTAAGTTGAATATCAGAGCCAGATGCTCATATGCCCTGCAAACCGAATGATATGGTTGCACGGAAATGGTTCCGCGCGTTTGAAAGGCAGATACGATTCGTGCGAGTCCATCATTTGCCAAACGCACGTCCGCATCCAGAAAGATCAACGTCTCGCCTTTTGCGGCAAGAGCGCCATGTTGACAGGCCCAGCTTTTTCCAATCCATCCGTCGGGCTTATCCTGCGGCGAAACCAAAGTTGCGCCGAATTCTCGTGCGATCTGGGCGGTACTATCTTCGGAGCCGTCATCTGCTACGATAATTTCAATTGGGTTGAGCGTTTGCGCTGACAAATCTTTCAGCAAAAGCGGCAGCGTTTTTTCTTCGTTTCTTGCCGGAATGACGACAGATACGCTCGGATTTTCAACGACTCCGACACGAGGCAGACGCGGGATGCGCCAAAAGAGCAGGGCGCATGCTCCGTATCCTATGATGAGCAGTATCAATTCGACCCAAAATCCAATCATACGCGTTCACCTCACGGTTTTGTGCGCCGTATCGCTTCGTCTGCGGCGAGCTTTCCCGTCATAATTGAAACGGGAAGGCCTGCGGGGCTAAACGTCCACATTCCGCATTGCAACAGATTGGGAATTTCAGTCAATACAGAACGGCTTACTTTGCTGAAGCGGTATTCGGCGGGCATGATCTTGTTTGTATATGCCCAACCCGTGATAGCGCCGTGCTTTGCGCCCGTCATGCGTTCAATGGAGAGCGGCGTAGAACAAGACGCGAACGAAACATGCTCGCTTAATCGCGGAAGAAGTTTTTGCCCAAGCACACGTAAAATGGTCACTTGTGCAAGAGATTTCAACTCCTCATAAATCTCGTTGTCGCGAAAATATGAAGCAAGCTCGTAATCGAAAAGCGTGCTGATGATAAACCCGCTTTTTCCCTCGGATGCTAGGGAAGCATCGCGCAAAACGGGAACGGATATTTCATACGTTGTTTTTTCAAAAAACGATATAACCCATCTACGTACAGCATCCGGCCCCTCGCAGCGCAGCGAATGCCAGTCCGGTAAAGTTGAAAGGCCATCTTTGTCGGGGGTATAAAACGAGTGAGCGCCGCAGGCGTTTTCAATTATTGCGGGGGAGAGATCGGTACCCAGATACAGCGAAAGAACGGAATCGATTCCCCGACTATGCAAAACGATATCCTTTTTTTGTTCAACAGTTTTCGGGAGAGGACCGATTAGCGCGTGATACAATGCCGTTTGATCGGCTGCCCAAATCAGTTGAAGGTAGTGAATCGTACGACCGTCCTGCAGCGTCGCTTCGTTTTTGTATATATCGATGCGAACGACCTCGGCATTCGTCAACACCTCGCCGCCGTTGGAACAGACAAACTCTGTCAGCTTTTCCGGCAGCGTGCCTGTTCCGCCAACCGGATAGCGATAGTCCAGATATAAACCGAAATAGCTCAGCGCAAAGAAGGCTGGTGTTTCTTCGAAAAAGTGTTGGCAGATCATATCGATCAACGGTTTGCATTTCGTAAACCGCGCCAGATAGAGGCGAATTGGCTCATTGAGCCGATTCGCCTTTTTTATATTCACGGTGTATTTGATAAGCCATGGTAAAAATGTATGGAGCAGATAGTGCGGATTTTTCAGTTCGTTTTCGAGGAAAAGCGGATTCTCAATGCCGTAAAGAACGCTCATATACTCCATAACGCGTTCGATTTCGGATCGGATCGCGTCAATTTCGTTCGTTTGATCAGGAAAATTTCGCTTTAGCAAGTCCATATAGCGATCAAGTCCGTGCTCTTTGTCGAGTTGAACGATCTGATCACCTATACCAACACGAACCGGATTTTGAACAAAGTCTAGCGCAATTCCTAACGAGCGCAGCATTGGCGTGATGACGCCGGAATCCTCAAATGCGCGAATTCCTGCGTCGAATAAATAACCCTCCCGCTTGAAACTGCCGACGAGCCCGCCTGTTTTTTCCGCGCGTTCACACAAGAGCACGGATCGACCTGCGCGAGAACAGTACGCTGCGGCGGTTAACCCCGCAGCGCCTGCCCCAACAATCAATATGTCATATGTGTCCTTCATGTCATCAAATGCTCCTTGCTGAGAAGATGGTGAGTCAGAACCATAGTTGATTTTTATTTGCGAATCAAATTGTCCATTACCTGATATTTACAACCGTTTTTTGCGAAATAGCAACCAGACGATGACGCCGACAAATGCGGCAAGGGTAACAGCCAGCGTGGCGATGACGCCGCTGTACATTCCCGCAAATCCATCAGCCGAGAGATGGTTCGAGAGAATATTGGCATATGCCCAGACAAAAACGGCAAGGTACGCCGCATCCCGAAAACGGAGCGCGGTTGCAATGCCGATTGCCGCGCCGACCAGCAGAATGAGAATCGTCCACATTGCTTCACTCAAGCCAAGACCGGAAAACCCGTAACCGACCAGAAGCGCGACCGCGCCGGCGATGGTTGCGACCGTTACCCAACCGAAATAGATAGAGAACGGCAGGCGAACAAACCAGCGTTCTTTTCGGGAAAGCGTCTCAGATTCGGGGATTGTCAGACGAATCTTAATCAACGTGATCAGCAGTAACGCAAGGATGACAAACGACAGCGCGAGAAGCCCGTAATGCCAGCAGATCACCCAGGATAGATTCAAGATGCTTGAGACAATGAACCACACGCCGGTATTACGCAGCAGCGTGCCGTTTACCGCTTCGCCTGATCGGCGAAACAGTCCGAGTTGAAAGAGTGTGTAGAGAATGACAAGCAGATAAATTACACCCCAAATGGCAAACGTCAACGGCGCCGGAACAAACAAATTCGGGTACCGGTCGGAAACTTCCTTGGGGGTTACGCCGTTAATTGGCAGAATAGACGAGAGTGCGTTGACAGTGAGCATGGCAATCAATGCGAACAAGATCAGCCACTTGAGATATTTGGGTACGTTACGCGATTCCATAACAGCAACCTCCTTTAATTTATTTGATTATGTAAGCTGACATATCGTCAACTGGTTATAGAGAGAAATAATACGATCCAAGCAGATAGTCCTGCTGATATCGTTGCGATAGACGGTATAACTCCCGCTTCACTTCGCTCAGTGAAGCATCTCCGTTATGATATCGATCACGCTTTGCCTGATAGCGCTTTGCTTCGGCCGGCGTTGCCAGCGTCGAGAAATAACCCCAGACATGTTCCATCGCGTTCATCGCGCGGCCTTTGTCTTCCGGCTGCGCAAGAGCCTGTTCCGTCATTTGGTAAAAAACAATTGCGTTGTCGTTCGACTTATCTTTCAATAGCTCCCGGATATCCGAATAGATCTGTGGCGAACGCTCCAAAACGCTGTATTTATATCGTCCCCACTCGGTTTCCAGCAGGTGTTGGTTTCGTCTGGAAAGACAAAGCTGGCATTTCACCGCCGATCGGTTCTTGTCTTTTACTTCTAACATCATATCGGGTTTCTCATCCGGCAATCCGTGATAATATTCCAGAAATGCGTCAATCGCGATGGTATCCGAGTGTGCACCGCGCGTTTTATTAGGGTTTTGTTGGGAGTAATGCGTTTTCTGCGCGCCATCAGCGCTGTTCCAGGTTTCGCGGCAAAGAGTAACCCAATATGCGTCGCTTTTTGTTTCGTCCGCCGGATTGATTGCATTGTGTAGATTATCGTAGACGGCAGGTGCGCCGATGCGCGAACAAAGGGACAATACTTCGGATATATTGAAGATGCTTCCGTCGTTTTCCAGCACAAGGCGACGTGTAACGGAAGGATCAAGATTGCGATATGATTCTGCAAAACGCGTAAGCGCGCTATCGGGGTCGCCGTATTTTCCGCCGACATGGAGAATTATTTTGTGCGTGGCGTTCAGTTGCAGCGCGTCGAGAAAGCGCGCATGATAGGTTAAATCCTGAATTGCGCGCCGAACAACGTCTGAGTTTGGAGAATTCAGCACGGTGTACTGTCCGGGATGCATAGAAACCCGCATATGGCTGCTTTTGATTTTTTCTGCGATAGAGGCGAGCCGCTCTGAATAGACCAAATCCCATGGCAGTTCGGCGGCGAGACTGGACCCGAAAGGAACGATATCGGAACTGATGCGGTACATGTGTATTCCATTTGAAATGTTATAATCGACCATCCGTTCAAGCGCGGCAAAATTTTCGCCCGCGAGCGAAAGCAGCCGGTCTGGCGACGCGGTTTTCAGCGTGCAGTTGTGAATGTCTGCGCCTTCGACGGCGACAGTCAGGCATGCATAACCGATTCGCATAGGATTCGCCCCTTTGAAACAAGATGTGAAGCAATACAATAACTGTTTCTATTATTATAAACCATAAACAATGCGAGTACAAGGAACGCAAAACAACAACAATGTGTAAGAAATCAGGATGTATATTTGTGCTATAATAATGCGATGATATGGATCAGAAACGGAGAAAATCAATGGATCAAACGAAGGATGCTTTATATGAACAACCTGTTTCTTCAGAAGAAATCTATCACGGGAAGATTGTTCATTTGTATAAGGACACGGTGCGCCTGCCAAACGGTAAACTTGCAACGCGCGAGGTGATGCGACACACCGGGGCGGTTGCAATCGTACCGGTAACGGATGAGGGAAACGTGATTCTGGTGCGCCAGGATCGCTATCCGTTTTCGGAATCGCTTCTGGAAATTCCGGCAGGCAAATTGGAAGCAGGCGAGGTGCCGGAAGAATGCGCAAGAAGAGAACTTTCGGAAGAAACCGGCATGGACTGCACAGAGCTGGTTTCGCTTGGGGTTTACTATCCTTCGGTTGCCATACTGGACGAGAGAATCTATTTGTTTCTCGCGCGCGGATTGACGCAGAGCGAAGCACACCCGGATGACGACGAATTTTTGCGTGTGGAAACCATGCCGCTCAAGACTTTGGTCGATCAGATATTGCAGGACGAGATTCGGGACGGAAAAACGCAGGCTGCGGTGCTGAAGGTATGGGCGCAGAATCAGATGAAATAAACATAATACGGGAACAAATAACTTTGTGTTAAAAGAGAGCGGAGAACCGCTCTCTTTTTGCTTATTCTTCTGTTTTCTCCGGTGGAGGCGCAACTAAATATTTTCCCTCGTATGGTTTCGCTTTGATCACGTTTTTGCGTATTAAAATGAGAAGCGCGATGCCGACGAGTACCAGCGCGGCGGAAAGCACCTGCGAAACGCGGATGTTTCCGAATAAATAGAGACTGTCAGTACGAAGTCCTTCAATGATTGCGCGTCCTGTGCCATACCCGATAAAGTATGTGGCAAGAAGCGTTCCGTCTTTCACGCCCTTTTTGCTGATTAAAAGCGTAACGATTAAAAGAATCACATTCCAGAAACTTTCATAAAAGAAAGTTGCCTGATGCCATTCGCCAAGAGACTGAATATATACCGCTACCGGGAAAAATTGCAGATTCGCATTTGTAATCAGCGCGCCGAACGCTTCCTGATTCACAAAATTACCCCATCGACCGATTGCCTGACCAAGAATCAAACTGGGAATGACAAGATCGATGAGTTTCAGGAACGAAAACTTCGTAAAGCGGGAGAAGAGAAACGCCGCGAGAAATCCACCGATAACAGCGCCGTAAATCGCGAGCCCGCCTTGATTGATGGCAATAATTTTAGAAGGATTTGCCGCGTAAAAGTCCCATTCGAACGCAACATAATAGGCACGTGCACCAATGATAGCGAGCGGGACGGCGAGCAGGATGAAATCCAATACGAGATCGGAACTCCAACCGCGCTTGCGTGCACGAATGATGGCTAATACTAGACCAAGCATTAAACCGGAGGCGATGATGACGCCATACCAGGCAATGCTGAGCCCTTTTATTCCAAAGAGATTTTCTATTACATACCGATCCATGAATGATCCTCTCGAAAAAATTGGTTTTTATTTTGCGTCCAATCTTCAAATCCATTGTAACAACCGGAAGCACAGCTTGCAAGCAGATGAAAAAGTGGTTAAACACGAACTGTCAAAATGACACAAAACACGTACAGTAAAATAAATTTTCACTTATCGGTGGTTGCTTGCGACAGCGTTTGTTCCAGCATTCCAAAGCGATCTAAGCAGGCGACATATTCCGCAACACTATAATAGTTGTTTAGGTCATTTTCATTTAGCCCGCGATGCGCAAAAAGATCATCCCAAAGAAGACTGCTACCTTCTACGAAAAAATAGCCGCTGTTGAGATCAATACACACAACGATATCGGTATTCTGATAAATACTTTCACGCTCTCGATATAAGCTTGCTCCTGCATCATTCGGTAATACGAGAGAACAGATCGGATCCGGCAAAACCCCGGTCGGCAGGTCTTGCGCATAACACTCGTTCTCGAGAATGTTCGAAACGGCAATTTGTTTTATATGCTCTCTATCAAGCTGTTTTAACGGATAGTTTGAGGAAAGATAGTGGTATAATGCGCTGCCGGTGATACGATTTGGCTTAAGTCGCGGTTTATACTCCATATAAATTGTCTTCCAGGTTGCAATGTCTTGTTCGGTTGGTAAATGCTGAAGCATATATTATTCCTTTCAAATCAAACAAAGGTATTTTTATCGTTCTAAACAGATCAATAATGGGCACTGATTTCCTTGTAATTGTGGAAAATTGTGATTTTGTGCGAAAAAAATGAAATCAGTTTATCTTTCGTTAATGGAAACGCTGTACAATGCATACATACAATAATCCAATGTTTAGTTGTAAACAAATGTTGAGAATCAAACCCATTGTGGAGGAAATAGATGGATTCGTTTGTTGTCTTTGAAAATGTAAGTAAAGTATATGACACCGAGGGCGTGAAAGTAAATGCGCTGCACGATGTTAATTTTTCAATCGCGCAAGGTGAGATTTGTGTTATTGTCGGACAGTCCGGCGCGGGCAAAACAACGTTGCTAAATATCCTAGGCGGCATGGACACGCTCACCGAAGGAAAGGTGTTTCTCGGCGGAGACGAAATATCCGCGTATCAAAAACGTCAATTAACTCGTTATCGCAGAGAGGATATTGGCTTCGTCTTTCAGTTTTACAATCTGATTCCGAACCTTACCGCGTTGGAAAACGTAGAGATGGCGACGGAATTGTCGAAGCAGCCTTTTTTGGCCGAGCAGGTGCTGGAGGAAGTAGGTCTGGGCGATCGCATGGCGAATTTTCCGGCGCAGCTTTCCGGCGGAGAGCAGCAACGCGTTGCGATTGCGCGTGCTGTGGCAAAAAATCCGAAATTGCTGCTTTGCGATGAACCGACCGGCGCGCTCGATTACATGACCGGCAAACAGGTATTAAAGATTTTACAGGACTTAAGCCGCGAAAAAGGCATGACTGTTGTCATCATAACGCACAACAGCGCGATCACCGAAATGGCAGACCGCATAATCAAAGTGAAAAGCGGGACGATTTCATCCGTGCGTATCAATGAATCCGCAAAACCGATCGAGGAGATTGAATGGTAATGCGCAATTCTCGTGCATGGAGAAAAAACCAGCGGCGTGAGGTTGGTCATACGCTCGGACGATTTGTGTCGATTCTCGCAATCATTGCGCTCGGCGTCGGTACTTTTTCCGGCCTGAAGGTAACGCAGCAGGCGATGGTAGACACGGCAAACCAATATCTCTCGCAAAATAATATGTATGATGACAAACTCATTTCTACCCTTGGATTGGAAGAAGAGGATGTCGCATATTTTGCTGCTATGGACGGCGTTGACGCAGCCGAAGGCGAAATCAGCATGGACGCGCTGGTTTTAATGGAGAGCGGCGCTTCGTATGTGTTTGCGACGCATTCGATTTCAACGCAAATTGACATCCTACAACTAACCAACGGTCGGATGCCGGAGGCGGATAACGAATGCCTCGGCGACGCACGATATCTGACAAAGAGCATGATCGGCACAAAGGTTACCATATCGCCTGACAACGACGAAACAACGTTGGATGCGTTTGCGTATGATGAGTATACGATTGTCGGATTGACGGATTCGACGGAATATTTGAATATGGAGCGCGGCACGACGAAGCTCGCAGGCGGAAAAATCACCGCGTATCTTTATATACCGAAAGGCGGATTCTCGCTCGACTACAACACAGAAATTCTGATTTCACTAACCAGTGCTGATGCAAGAATTTTCAGCGATGAATATGACGATGCGGTATCGGCAATGGAAGAGCCGCTAAAAGCCGCGTTGACGGAGCGCGCGAACCAGCGATATGAAACGATTATTTCGGATGCGCAGGCGGAAATTGACGACGCGGAACAAGAGTATCAGGATGGACTGGACGAATATAACACACAAAAAGCCGACGCAGATCAGAAACTGAAAGACGCGGAAGAAGAGCTGCACGACGCGAAATATGAAATTGCCGCCGGGTGGAATTTAATAGAAGATAAAGAAAAGCAACTTGCGGACGCGCAGGCACAGCATGATGCGGGCGTTGCAGCATATAATCAGGGCGTTTCGGACTTTGAAGCGGCAAAATCGAGCACACTAGCTTCGCTGGATGCCGCGCAATCTGCACTCAACGGACAATACAGTCTCGCAAACGATGCGTTGGCCGCAGCGGTGGCTTCCGGCGATCCGAATTTGATTTTGGCCGCGCAGCAGCAGATTGCCGCTTTGGATGGGGAGCAGGCAACGCTGAACGGACAACGTTCCGCGGCGGAGGCGCAGTTTGCGGCAACACAAGCGCAGTTGGATGCGACAATTGCTTCCTTGGAATCAGCACAGGATCAAATTGATGAAGGCAACCGCCAGATTCAGTCTGGTAAATATGCGCTTTATCTTGCCAGACTGGAATACGAAGACGGATATCAGGAATATCTCGATGCAAAAGAGGAAGCCGATCAAGAACTCGGCGACGCCGAACAGGAACTTGCCGATGCCCGCGTGAAGATTGACGACGCAAAGGTTGAACTTGCCGACGTTAAAAACCCGAACACGTATGTTCTGGATCGCGAATCAAAC
>QKAN01000185.1 GCA_003246365.1 Clostridia bacterium | reverse complement strand
CAATAGTCTGGTCAGCACCATCGACAAAGTATACGCAAGCAATATCAGCTTAAACCAACTCATCGAATCGCTGGACGATGTTCAGACCAATATGTTTCGATATCTGAACACAAAGAGCACATCCGCGCTGAACGATTATTATTTAAGCGAACAATCCTACAGCGAGCAGATTGAAAACCTGAACGACCGCGCGACGGATAACGAGCTTAAACTCACCGAAAAGAATATCCGCAGTATTTCGGAGGAATATCTCAAACTAGCCGCTTCCGCGGTTGCGGCAAAGCGCGGACGGGATGTAGAGCAGTATCGCTCCATTTATGAGGAAGCGAGCAAGCTCTATGACTATCTCAACACCTATATCAACGAGCTGAACAACGCGCGGTTTAAGACAAACGCGGAAAGCTACAATACCCTGCGCGTCTCTCTCGGTTATATGCAAACATTCAGCACGGTTATTCTCTTCATCGCCATAACCGGCAATATGATCGTGTTACTCTTACTCACGAGCACCATCACCAAACCGTTGACAAAACTTGCGCATCAGGCGGAGCAAGTTGGTAAAGGTGATTTCGATATCGATTTTATCACCGTAGAATCGCGGGATGAGGTCGGCGTACTCGCGGATGCGTTTAACCAGATGACGGATAGTTTGCAAGAACACGTAGATCAAATTAAAACAAGAATGGCGGAAGAAAGCCGCCTGAAAGAAACCCAGTTGCGCATGGAAAACAGCCTCAAAGAAAGTCAGTTGATCTTCCTCCAATCGCAGATCAACCCGCATTTTCTCTATAATACGCTCAACGCGGGTGCGCAGCTTGCCATGATGGAAGGCGCGGAAAAGACGACGCTCTTTGTCGAAAACCTTGCGGATTTCTTCCGCTACAGCGTTAAACATACCGGGCAAACATCCAGCCTTGCGGATGAAATCAGTCAGGTTGAAACATATCTGCATATTATCAACGTTCGTTTTTCGAACGAAATCAAATACGTAAAGCAGATTGACGGCGTGTTTGACCGCGTATCGATGCCGGGCGTCATCCTTCAGCCTATCGTTGAAAACGCAATCAACCACGGGCTGCGCGATGTAAAATGGGAAAAGAGAATCGAGCTAACCGCACGCGAAGAGAACGAGCGAATCCTTGTTACCATTACCGACAACGGCAAAGGGATGACGCAGGAGGAAATCGCAGCAATTTTAATTGGGCAGCCGGTTATCATAGAGATGGACGGACAGCAGCACCGCGGCACAGGTCTGAAAAACGTAATAGAACGTTTGCGAATTTATTACGGCATCCATGACGTGTTCGAAATTCAAAGCGAGGGTCCCGGCTGCGGCACCGCCGTAACCATTATAATACCGAAGAGCGGTGCACACGGAATCTGACAAACACGCAAATTGCAAATTCTACAATGGAGTATTTACATGTATAAAATCCTGCTGGCGGATGACGAAGGCATCGAACTGGATGCGCTAACGTTTATCCTCGAAAAAAACTTTCCGGGACAATGCACCGTTCAAACAGCCAAAACAGGCTACGATGCGGTGGAATTATCCGAGCGTTTTCGCCCGGATATCGCCGTCATGGACATTCGCATGCCCGGTATCAACGGCATGGAAGCGATTCAGGCTATTCAGGCAATATCGCCCGGAACTCTTTTCATCGTGCTAACGGCATACGATAAATTCGAGTACGCAAAAGAGGCGATTCGGCTCTCCGCCTTTGAATTTTTAACCAAGCCGGTCAACCGCATGGTGTTTGCGGATGTGATTCGGCGCGCAATGAATAAGGTAGACGCAGAACGCAAGGCACGCACCGCTGCGCTGAAAACGCGCGAGCGAATGGAAAACATGCTGCCTGTGTTGGAAAGCAGTTTAATCTATATGTTACTGATGCAAAGCGATGATCAGGCGGCATATACGCGCCTTTTCGATATGCTCGGCATCGACACCGACAGCGCGACCGTTATGGTGCTGGAACTGACCAGGATATTAGGCGGCGACGCGTTGGATTTGGATATGAAAGCGAGCGAGGTGTATTCCTCCATTCGCGGCCTGATTAAAGAAGCATTTGTTTGCGCGGTCGGTCCGGCAATGGCAAACCGTGTGATCATCATTCGCCCCTCAATCGAAACGGAAAACGAGTATTACGAGCGGTTACTGCTCATCGAGCAAGGCCGCGCACTCGCGCATCGTGTGGAAGACAAAACTGGTGTTGAATGCAAGCTCGGCATCGGCGGAACGGTCGAAATCGGTCGCCTCTGCGAAAGCTATACGCAGGCGGTCAAAGCGGTTAAACACTGCAAAGGTATCGTATCGCATTTCAACGATCTGCCGATTGTACCGGACTATGAAACGGGCTATCCACACGACCGCGAAAAACATCTCGAAGAAATGATACTCAAGGGCGACACATCGGGCGCAGTCGCGGAAGCGGAACTCTTTTTCCGCTGGATGGTAGAGCGTTATCCCGAACACGATATGGCAATCCGCCTCAAAGTGCTGGAGTTTGTTTTGCGCGCAGAATACAACGTTTTTCACGAAAGCGGTGGCATCAAATATCATTTTCTGGATCGGGATGATTATTTGCAGAGCGTTCTTGCGGCGGAGCATTATGAGGAATTGAAAACCTGGTTCCTCGGCAAAATTGCCGAAAGCGCAAGAAACGTGTCTACACGCGCAAATGAAAAAGCAAACCATGTTATCGCCAAAGCGCGCACATTCATCGACCGCAATTTTAACCGTGAGCTCACACTGGAAGAGGTTTCCCGTGAAGTCCATGTCAGTCCATATTACTTCAGCAAACTTTTCAAGGAACAGATGGGCGAAAACTTTATCAATTATCTAACCTTGAAGCGAATCGAGGCCGCCAAGCATCTTTTGACTGATGGCAGTCTTAATGTGAAAAACATATGCTGCGAAGTCGGTTATAACGATCCAAACTATTTTTCTCGATTGTTCAAGCGTTTTGAAGGCGTTACTCCAACGGAATACAGAGAACAAGCGCTTAATATTACGGATTAGCCGACAAATCGCTATTTTCCAAAATCATCGAACGGAGGCGGACATGATAAAAATGCATCGCTTTTTCAGGCGCATATTTTCGCTGTTCATTGTGGGCGCACTCCTGATTCCAGCGGGATGCGGCAGTTCCGGAATTGAAGCAAACAAGGAACCGAGCGGCGAGCAAAAGCCGTTGATCGGCATGTCATTTGACTCGTTTCTAATTGAACGCTGGCAGCGCGACCGGGATGTTTTTGTATCGACCGCGAGCGAACTAGGCGCGGAAGTGAATGTTCAAATTGCCAACGGCGATCCAAAAGAACAGATTTCACAAATTGAGTATTTGATTCAAAAAGGTGTAGACGCTATCGTCGTCGTCGCCGTGGATTGCTATGGCCTCGCTGATATCGTCAAAAAAGCGCAGGATGCTGGTATTTATGTGATCGCGTATGACCGTCTTGTGATGAACGCAAACGTTGATTTGTACATATCCTTCGACAACGAAATGGTCGGCACCATGATGGCAGAGTCTTTGGTGGAGAATATTCCGAGCGGCGGAAATATCCTCAGCATCGCAGGATCTCCAACAGACCAAAACGTTGCGCAGGCGCAAAAGGGATTTGACGACGTAATCGCAAAGAGCAATTTGAATGTGATCGTTGCGGAATACGCGCCAAACTGGCTTGCTGAAACCGCCTATAACGTGGTCAACAAGGCGATTGCAGACGGGCTTACGTTTGACGGCGTTCGCTGCGGCAACGACGACCTCGCCAGTCAGGCGTTTCTTGCGCTTTCGGAACACCGGCTTGCCAGCAATGTGAAGCTCGTTGGGCAGGATGCGGATTTGGCCGCCTGTCAGCGCATTGTTGAGGGCACGCAGTTGATGACCGTTTACAAGCCTGTGGAAAAACTCGCCAAAGAAGCGGCCGAGTATACCGTCCGTGTGATCAAGGGCGAAAAGATTGAAACTTCCACAACAATTTTTGACGGAACCTATAACGTTCCATATGAAAAGCTTTCGCCGATCATGGTGACGCGCGACAACATTGACGAAGTAATCATCGATGGTGGATTTCATCGCCGCGAGCAAGTGTATCTCAATCTGGATTGATTCAGATCCATCCAATAATTCATGCTGCTAAAAACGTCCGAATTGATACTTCGGACGTTTTTGTTAGCAGTTTTTCGCACTCTAGCATTATTTTGTCCAATATTTTACATACAACAGCAATATTTTGCTTGTTCTTAACATTCCGATGAAAAATAAGCCAATTTTAAGCAGAATTTCACAGATATGTCCTATTTATGATTGCAAAACGCTGTGATAACTTGTAGATACAGCCAAGTGGCCACATCAAACACATCACATCTTAAGGAGGAGAAACTAACACATGAAGAAGCTCATTACCGTACTCCTAGTCGTAGCATTGCTGTTCTCAATGGCGGCATGCGCGGGCGGCACGAGCGCCAAGAACGACAAGTTCGTTGGTATTTCGATGCCCACCCAGGATCTCCAGCGTTGGAATCAGGACGGCGCGAACATGAAAGAAAAGTTCGAAGCCGCCGGTTACCAGGTAGACCTGCAATATGCCAACAACGAAGTCAACACGCAGGTAAGCCAGATTGAGAACATGATCTCTGAGGGCGTAAAGGTTCTCGTTATCGCCGCCATCGACGGCAAAACGTTGACCCAGGTTCTCGCAACGGCCAAAGAAGCCGACATTTATGTCATCGCTTATGACCGTCTGATCATGGACACGGACGCTGTCAGCTACTACTGCACGTTCGATAACTACATGGTCGGCACCATTCAGGGCCAGTACATTAAGGATCAGCTCAAGCTTGACGAAGGCGGCAGCTACAACATCGAAATCACCGCGGGCGACCCGGCTGATAACAACGCTCTCTATTTCTATCAGGGCGCGATCGATGTCATCCAGCCGTACATTGACAATGGCGTGGTGAACATCCCCTCCGGTCAGGTCACGTTTGAAGAAGTTGCAACCCCCGCCTGGAGCACAGAAACCTCTCAGGCTCGCATGGAAGCCATCCTCGCATCCTTCTATGCCGACGGAACGCAGCTTGACGCCTGCCTCTGCTCCAACGACTCCACCGCGAAGGGCGTAACGAACGCTCTGGCCAGCTCCTACACCGGTAATTACCCGCTCGTCACCGGTCAGGATTGCGACGTTGCGAACACAAAGGACATCATCGCGGGCAAACAGTCCATGTCCATCTTCAAGGACACCCGTACACTCGCAGCGCAGACCGTCCAGATGGTCAGCGACCTGCTCGCCGGCAAGACGCCGGAAGTCAACGACACCACCACCTATGACAACGGCGTAAAGGTCGTCCCGACCTACCTCTGCGCGCCGGTGTTTGCGGACATCAGCAACTACAAAGAGCTCCTGATTGACTCCGGTTACTACACGGAAGATCAGCTCAGCTAATCCAGTATTCCAGCCGGGTTCAACCGGCAGAAGGGCGGGCGGATTCCCGCCCGCCCTTCTGATTTTCTCCCCAAATTTGTTGAGATTTCAGTGCATCAGAATTTTCTATTCTGGCGCAGCGAAATCTCAGCAGGCATCCGCCGCCCGGCGGTGACCTCTCTGTTTTAATCCCGAACCACGCAACTCGTATCTTGGAGGAACAACATGTCGGATCACATTCTCGAAATGGAGCACATTACAAAGGAATTCCCTGGCGTAAAAGCGTTGGACGATGTCAGTCTGGAGGTTCGCCGCGGAGAAATTCACGCGTTGGTCGGCGAAAACGGCGCCGGAAAGTCGACGCTGATGAACGTGCTCTCCGGTATTTATCCCCACGGCAGTTATACCGGCGAAATCATTTACAACGGCAAACCCTGCCGTTTCACAAAAATTCGTGACAGCGAAGAACAAGGCATCGTCATCATCCATCAGGAGCTGGCGCTGGTTCCGTTTTTGTCCATTGCGGAAAATATGTTCCTCGGCAATGAGCGCGGCAGTTCTATAAACATCAACTGGAACGAAACATACGCCAAGGCGGATGAACTCCTTCAGGTTGTCGGCCTGCGCGAGTCTTCGCATACGCTCATTAAGGATATCAGCGTCGGCAAACAGCAGCTTGTTGAAATTGCCAAAGCGCTTTCGAAAAACGTTCAGCTTTTAATTCTGGATGAGCCGACCGCTTCCCTCAACGAAGGCGATTCCATGAAGCTCTTGAACCTGCTCAAAGAGTTCAAGAAAAAAGGCGTAACTTCCATCATCATCTCGCATAAGCTCAATGAAATTGCATATGTCGCAGACCAGATCACCATCATCCGCGACGGAGCGGTGATTGAAACACTCGACATGGCGGAAACCACCGTTGACGAAGGTCGAATCATCCGCGGCATGGTCGGACGCGAACTGACCAATCGGTTCCCGAAGCGAGATCCGCATGTTTCCGATGAAGTTGTGCTGGAGGTCGACCACTGGTCCGTTCAACATGCGTTATACTCTGACCGTACAGTTGTTGACGACGTATCATTCTATGTGAAACGCGGAGAAGTCGTCGGTATTGCCGGTCTGATGGGTGCGGGTAGAACAGAACTGGCTATGAGCATCTTCGGAAAAAGCTATGGCAACGATATCCGCGGCACGTTGAAAATACACGGTAAAAAGATTGCATTGGGCAATGAGCGGGAGGCCATTCGCCACGGACTAGCCTATGTCACTGAGGATCGCAAAGGTAACGGTCTGATCTTGAGTAATCCAATTCGCGTTAATACAACGCTAGCGCGACTCGACAAAGTAAGCCATCATCACATACTCGACCTCGACCTTGAAAACAAGATGGCGGCGGGTATGAAAGAAAAACTAGGCGTCAAGAGTCCGACGGTTGAGCAGTTGGTCGGCAATCTCTCCGGTGGAAACCAGCAAAAAGTGCTGCTCTCCAAGTGGATGTTCGCCGAACCGGATATCATGATACTAGACGAACCCACGCGCGGCATCGACGTTGGCGCAAAATACGAAATCTACTGTATTATCAACGATCTCGTTGCCGCAGGAAAATCTGTCGTTATGATATCATCTGAAATGCCGGAAGTTTTAGGCATGTGCGATCGAATCTATGTCATGAGCGAAGGAAAAATCGTTGGCGAAATGGACGCCCACAGCGCCACGCAAGAACGCATCATGTCCAGCATACTCAGCGTAAACAAAGGAGCATAATTCATGAGCACCAATCAAGCAGCCCTATGGGAAAAAACAAAGTCCTTCCTCCTGAAAAACACGATGGTCATCGCGCTCGTGCTGGTCTATCTGTTTTTCATCATTAAGTCGGAAGGACGTATGTTCCTGCCGCAAAACGTAAACAACCTGATCATGCAGAACTCCTACGTGGTCATCCTCGCGGTCGGCATGCTGCTCTGCATCCTGACCGGCGGAAACATCGACCTGTCCGTTGGCGCAACGGTTTGCCTGGTCGGCGCGATTGCCGGCATACTGATGGTCAATCTAGGCTGGAATATCTATCTGTCCATGATCATCTGTCTGTTGATCGGCGTCGCAATCGGCGTATGGCAGGGGTTCTGGATTGCTTATGTACGTGTTCCGCCGTTCATCGTTACGCTCGCCGGCATGCTTCTCTTCCGCGGTTTGGCGCAGGCGTTGCTTGGCGGTTTGACCATTTCCGGTTTCTCTGAAGAATATCTTGCAATCTTCAACAACTATGTCAACATCCCCGCGCTCGACAGCGGCGTCATGAAGTTTTCCAGCATCATATTCGGCGTTATTTGCTGTCTGGTGTTTATTTTTGCCTCTGTTTTCACAAATATCAACAAGAAGCGCAAAGGATATGACGCGGAAAAACCCAGTACCCTTTATACAAGAGTTGCTTTGATCAGCGCAATCGTGATGCTGCTGATGTACAAGCTTTCGCTTTATAAAGGCATTCCTTACATTCTCCTCTGGCTCATCGTCATCGTCGCAATCTACACCTACATCACAGCGAAAACCACCTTTGGTCGTCATTTTTACGCATTGGGCGGAAATGAAAAGGCGACGAAGCTTTCCGGTATCAATACAAACAGAATCTACTTCTCCGCATACGTCAACGTTTCCTTCCTCAGCGCGCTTGCGGCGCTCGTCGTTGCGGCACGCTTTACCTCCGCCAACCCCGCCGCAGGCACCAACTATGAGTTGGATGCGATCGGCTCCTGCTTCATCGGCGGCGCATCCGCTTATGGCGGCATCGGTAAAGTCAGCGGTGCTGTCATCGGCGCGGTGTTGATGGGCGTGTTGAACCTTGGCATGAACATCATCGGCGTTGACTCCAACTTCCAGAAAGTCGTCAAGGGACTCGTTCTGCTTGCCGCCGTTATCTTTGACGTCGTGTCCAAGCGGCGCGCTCTGAAATCTGCGTAACGTTGTTAATCAGCTTTTTAATTCATAAAGGAGCGATCCATCCATGGCATATTTTGAACAAATCGGGATCGTGCAATACGAAGGCCCGAAAAGCAAGAATCCATTTTCATTCAAATATTATAATCCCGACGAAATTGTAGCCGGCAAAACGATGAAAGACCATTTGCGGTTCGCGATGAGTTGGTGGCATACGTTCACATACGGCGGGACAGATCCTTTTGGCGGCGTAACCATATCCCGCCCCTGGGATCAAACGACGGACGATATGCAGCGCGCGAAAGAACGCGTCCATGCCGCCTTCGAATTCATGGAAAAAATGCAGATTGGCTATTTCTGTTTCCACGATGCGGATATCGCCCCGCGCAGAGAGAATCTTCTGGAAACAAACCGCGCACTGGATGAAATCGTTTCTGTGATCCAATCGGAAATGACTCGGACAGGAATTAAGTGTCTCTGGGGTACTTCCAACTGTTTCAGTGATGCAAAGTTTGTGCACGGTGCGGGCACCTCGCCAAACGCCAGCGTGTTTGCTTATACCGCCGCACAGATCAAAAAAGCCATCGAAGTAACCCAAACGCTCGGCGGTGAGAACTATGTGTTCTGGGGCGGTCGCGAAGGCTATGAAACGCTGCTAAACACAGACTCTTCGCTGGAGCTCGATAATTTTGCGAGACTGCTGCAAATGGCGGTTGATTACGCAAAGAAGATTGGTTTTTCAGGTCAATTCCTGATTGAACCGAAGCCGAAAGAGCCGACGAAGCATCAATACGACTTTGATACAGCAAGCGTATTGGCATTCCTGCGGAAATATAATCTCGAACCGTATTTCAAAATGAACATCGAAGCGAATCACGCAACGCTGGCTGCGCATACTTTCCAGCATGAGCTGAATACAGCGCGCATCAACGGCGTATTCGGAAGCGTAGACGCAAACACAGGCGATCCGATGCTTGGCTGGGATACCGACCAATTTCCAACCAACGCATACGATACAACCCTTGCGATGTATGAAGTGTTGCAGGCAGGCGGATTCGCGAGCGGCGGCTTAAATTTTGACGCGCATGTTCGCCGCGCTTCTTTTGAGGAGGACGATTTGTTCCTCGCCTATATCGCCGGTATGGATACGTTCGCAAAAGGTTTGCGCACGGCAGCAATGCTCATCGAAGACGGTGTTTTTGAAACATTTAAAGCAAAACGCTATGAAAGCTACACAGAAGGCATTGGAAAGGATATTGTAAGCGGTCGAGTCGGATTCAGCGAACTGGAAGCATATGCGCTCATTCATGGCGTAACGCCGAATCATTCCGGTCGGCAAGAATATCTCGAATCTGTTTTAAACCAATATCTGCTGGATGGTTGATGTTTTTCGGCGGAGCCGCGTGCGGTTCCGTCGTTCCTTTTCTGCTCTTCGTGACCGCGTTCTTCTGCGCACGATACATACCGCCCGTTACCCAGATGCATGGTTTCATGTTTCTGGAACGATCCGGCAGTTCGCGCGGCATGGTGCTAGCCGCGGATTCTATTGAATCCGGCAGGAATTCACCGTGAATTTTCAGAACGAACACAGTCGCGGAAAAAGCGGTGCAAACTCAAAGTTCGTATCCGGGCAATGCGAACCAAGGTTTTAACCGCAATCGGATTCCTTCTCATCCTCTCTCCTCGAATGACCTCCTGTCGCATTGTGTGACGCGGAGGTCATTCAATTTTTGGTGATTCATAACGGAGACTTGACTGTTGCAGGCCATATCCGTTACGATCAAATTAATTAATTCGATTGAATCTTGTTGAAAGGATATTTACGATATGGGACAAGCGTTACTTTATGCATCCGCAGGAACCGGGTTTACGTTTTTAATGACCACACTTGGTGCGGCGATGGTGTTTTTCTTTCGGAAACAAATGAGCGGCAACGCGCAAAAGATATTTCTCGGTTTTGCGGCGGGTGTTATGATCGCCGCCTCGGTTTGGAGTCTTTTAATTCCCGCAATTGATGAAGCAACATCGCGCGGACAAATCGGCTGGATCCCGGCTGCAGGCGGGTTTCTGCTCGGAATTGGATTCCTGCTCCTGCTGGATCGCATCATACCGCATCTTCATCCCGGTTCAAAAGACGCGGAAGGCCCATCCACATCTATGAAGCGAACGTCGCTGCTCGTCATGGCGGTTACGCTGCACAATATTCCGGAAGGCATGGCGGTCGGCCTCGCTTTCGCGCTTGCCGCGCAACGCGGCGCAACCGGCCCGGCTGCATTTGCAGCGGCGCTTGCGCTCGCGCTCGGCATCGGCATTCAGAATTTTCCCGAAGGCGCCGCAATCTCGCTCCCGCTCCGACAGGAGGGATTCAGCGTCCGCCGTTCGTTTGTTTACGGCATGCTCAGCGGTATTGTTGAGCCAATTTTCGGTATTTTGACCGTTCTCGTCTCTGTTTTGATCGCACCGTACATGCCCTGGATGCTCTCTTTTGCAGCAGGCGCTATGATGTATGTTGTTGTCGAAGAACTCATTCCCGAAGCGCACCTGGGCGAGCACTCCAACGTTGGTACGCTCGGCGTCATGGGCGGGTTTCTCATCATGATGATTCTCGACGTTGCTCTGGGGTAATCTCGTTAAACAAAAAAGGAAAGCCAAGTGGCTTTCCTTTTTTTGTTTGTGGGCAATTAGGAAATTGCGCAGAGCGCTTTTGCGATTTTTGCCGCAACGCGCGCGTTGTTATAAGCCAACTGCACATTGGAGGCAAACGACACACCGTGCGTGATCTCCTTGACTCGGGCAAGCAAAAACGGCGTGATATCCTTGCCGCGAATTCCTTTTTCATCCGCTTCCGCCAGCGCCTGATTGATGACGCCTTCCATATAGTCAAAGTCCAGCGCGTATTCTTCCGGAATCGGATTCCCGATCAAAACGCCACCCTGAAGATCAAGTTCCCATTTGGTTTTAATAATTTTTGCGATTTCCGCTTCATCTTTTGCCGCATGATCTACGCCAAATCCACTCTTGCGGCAATAGAATGCGGGAAAATCCGACGTGCCGTTGCCAAGAACCGGAACGCCCATCGTTTCCAAATATTCCAGTGTGCGCCCGATGTCTAAAATCTGCTTTGCACCCGCGCAGACCACGGCAACGGGCGTTTGCTTGAGCTCCTGCAAATCCGCAGAAACGTCCATTGTAGACTCACCGTGGCGATGAACCCCGCCGATTCCGCCGGTTGCAAAAACTTTTATCCCCGCCATCGCGGCGCAGATCATCGTTGTCGCTACGGTTGTCGCTCCGGTCTTTTTTACCGCGAGATAGGTTGCCATGTCGCGGCGGCTCACTTTGCCGACGTTTTCCGCCTTGCACATCACTTCCAGCTCTGCAGGCGTTAATCCAACCTTGACGCGGCCGTCGATCAACGCTGTCGTCGCCGGTACGGCGCCTTCCGCACGCACAACCTTTTCCACCTCTGCGGCAAAGCTGACATTTTCGGGATACGGCATACCGTGGCTTAATATTGTGCTCTCCAGTGCAACCACCGGTTTGTTGGAATCCAGCGCTTGCTGAATTTCCGGCAGTACATCCAGATATTCTTTCATCTTCATTGTTTTTCGCTCCTTTGTTTTATCCTGTTACAATCTGTATTGTCTCATGTTTTCCCGCACGAGCGCGTCGCTCATATCGGGATTGATCGTTGTCATACTCATAATCGCCGCAATGCCCGAGGCAAGCGCATAGTCGATTATTTCTTCCGTTGACAGATTTCGTACCAGCGCATGCGTAAACCCGGCCATAAAAGCGTCTCCCGCGCCTGTCGCGTTTACCATTTGTTCAACGGGGCGAAGCGCGCGGAAAAACCGGTTTCCTTCCACATCCGCATAATAGCATCCTTTCGCACCGCGGCTGACCGCAACGCGCTTCGTGCCGCGATTCAGCAACGCTTCGCAGGCTCTCTCAATCTGCAATTCCGTTTCCGCGGGCAGTCCGGACAAAATTGAGAGCTCCATTTCGTTCGGCTTGATTCCGGCAAATTTGCCGACTACGGGTTCCATTTGCCGCGCATACGCCGTAGACACGGGATCGATTAAAACAGGGGTGTCCCCTGCCGCCTCGGAAACCAGATAGTCCAGAAAAGCAAG
This sequence comes from Clostridia bacterium, assembly GCA_003246365.1. GTDB lineage: Bacteria > Bacillota > Clostridia > Christensenellales > CAG-138 > UBA7703. The sequence goes on along the minus strand of QKAN01000185.1, from coordinate 14,055 downwards.
TGGAAGGCACGCATCACATACGATTGCATCCGCCTTTGAAAGCAATGGGCTGTTCTCGTCTAAATACGCCGTCGGCAAGGATTCTATAATGCGCATATCCGACATACCGAGCAGCATATCGCCTCTCTCATCAAGAATCGCAATATAGCTTGAGGAAACCGTGTCACGTTTCTTCATCAAATGCGAAACGTCAATGCCCGCCGCAGCGCTGTCGCGCTCGATTTTCTCGCCATAGAGATCGTCGCCTACCGCAGAAAGTAACGTCGTTTGAACGCCCTGTCGCGCTAAGTTTTCGAGAATGTTGCGCGTAACGCCACCGACAGATGTCGCCATATATCCCGGGTTGGAATCCCGCATTACAATAGACTTTCGGCTCTGTCCGTGAACATCCACGTTAGCCGCACCAACCCCAATAACGACAGGCTGTCTCGCTTCGCTCATGCGTAAACTCCCCCGTTGTTTCCGTATGTTTTTCGATCGAACCATACGGTGTATCGCGTCGCCGCAAATACCAGTATACGCGCAGAAGTGCGGTTTTTCAAGCAACGGGATGCGTCGGGAATGTTCATCAAATCAATATCCCGCCTATTATGCGCAACATTCAGTCAGTCTTTCGATGTTTTCTTGCGTATAAGCGGATCGTCGTTTAAAATAAACGGGATTACGCGGAACCCATTTCCGCAAAACAAGCTCAACAGGAGGCAGAATGGGCGCCTACGACGGCTATTATCTCTATTGCGATCTCGACGGAACGCTTTACGACGACAACAAACGTGTTTCTGCGGAAAACAGAGCCGCGATTCATTCGTTTGTAGAGCAAGGCGGCCGATTTGGCATTGCAACCGGACGAGTGCCTACCATAATTGGTGGAATAGCGGGCGATCTTCCGGTCAATGCGCCTTGCATCCTCTATAACGGAGCGGGTTTATACGACCTCAACAATCAATCGTTTCTGGCGGTGCACGCAATTAATCATTCGCTTGCAGAGCGCGTTTGTAGTCGCGCGATTGCGCTTAGCGGCAACGCCTGTCCGCAGATTTTCACGCAGGACGGTATCTACGAGACAAACCCGAATCAGAGAGACGATCCGCAAACCATCATTGAGCATATGAAAACCATCCACACGTCAATTGATCGTGTCCCGCGTCCGTTTCTTAAATTTCTGATCGCGCACGAATCCGATGAACTGGATAGAATGCAAATCATTCTAGAAGAAGAAGGCTATTATGACGGATTCTCCGTTTTCCGCTCGTCGGAAGCATATTTGGAATTTGTGAAAGAAGGCGTCAACAAAGGCTCCGCATTAGCAGATGTCCGGTCCCGTTGCGGCGATGTGAAAAAAATTCTTGCAATTGGCGACTACAACAACGACCTTGAAATGGTGTCCCTTGCAGATATCGGTGGCGCGCCAGCCAATGCAATTGACGCCGTCAAAAACGTCGCAAATATTGTGTTGACTGCCAGCAATAACGAAAGTTGCGTCGCGCGGTTTCTGGAAGCGGCGCTGAAGTAGCGTTTCAATAAAAAAGCCGTCGCATTTTTGCGACGGCTTTTGTGTTGCTTATTCGTAATATTGCTGTCTGCGTTTCTTCGCACGTGCGCGACGCTTTCTTTCATAGCGACGTTTCCGTTCAGAAATGATAAAGGTGACGATCAATGCGATCAACAGAACAAGAAGCAGAACAAATGTCAGCGTCAGGTAGTCTGCGGTGCTCCAATCCTTGCGTCCCTTGTCGATTAGCGGCGTGCTGTCCGGCGAAGCGGTGACAGCAGCGGTTTCATCCGGTTCCACCGCGGAAACGCCTAGTACTTTGTCCACCGCGAAATCTGCGGTCAGCGGAACAGTGCAGATTACTTCATCTCCGATTTTATACTCGACAACGCCCATGCTTTGTCCTGCGATAATCGGCGCCTGCGCATCCGTCGTCAAAACAACATTTGCGGTAATCGCGCCAACATTTGCCATGATGGTATTCATCTGATCCGGCAGCACGCGGATTGTGACGTTGTCCAGCAGCGCGGTCATCGTCAGCTGACCGTCGACTAGATCTTCCGAGTCCGCGTCAACTACGCCAGTAGAAAATGTTTGCTGCAAATTGAGCTCCGAAGCGGATACTTTTTGGAATCCATTGTCAAAAACGTATTCAAACACCTTTGCGGCATTGATGAATCGGGATAAATTTGTTGTAACAGTGTCTCCGTCGTATAGATCAGCCTTGTCGCCAAACGAAGCATAGATCAATCGCGCGCCGTCTTTTTCCGCTGCGGCAACGAGGCATTTTCCGGCAGTGTCGGTATCCCCGGTTTTTGCAGCGATCGTATATTCATATACAGTGTTGACCGGATCTCCATCTACCGCGCTAATCAGCCTGTCGGTATTAACCAGCACCAGATCGTTGGTGCGTACACTGTTTGCAGGCACCGTATAAGTTTTCGTTTCAGCGATTTCAACAAAATCCTCGTTCTGAATCGCATATGCCATGAGTTTCGCCATGTCGCGAGGGGTTGTGTAATGGTTGTCGTTTTGCACACCATGCGGATTGTTAAAATGCGTATTTGTCATGCCGAGTTCGGCGGCTTTTTGATTCATCAGTTCAACAAACGCATCCACAGAACCGGCAACATGTTTCGCAATTGCCTCTCCAGCGTCATTTCCCGATACCAACATCAGTCCATAAACCAGATCGCGCAGTGTCAGCGTTTCACCGGGCTGGATTCCCATCAGCGAAGAATAGCTTGAAAACTTTATCGTAGTACCGAGCACCTCTTCGCCAACCATGAACTCATCATCTAAATTTCCGTCTTCCAGTGCGATAATGGTGGTCATGATTTTCGTCGTGCTGGCGGGATAGACTTTCTCATCCGCGCCTCGTTCATAAAACACAACGCTCGGATCGTCGCCGTCCACCACAATCAGGTTCGGCGTAGGAATAGATTCGTAATCATAGTCCGCCAGAGCGACTGCCGGTGTAAATAAGACCGCCAGTGCCAGCAAAGCGCTAAGGTACCGTTTCATTCCAATCTCCCAACATCTTGTGATCATCGTTTTGCAGTATAACAAAAAAAGCCCCTTTTTGGTAGTAGTTTTTCGCTTTTGTGATTGATTGTTAACATTCCTGCGACTATACTAAAAAGGTGACCGGCAGTACCTGTATCACTTATTAAACTGCCGATAACTGAGTGCAGTGCACTCGAAAGGAGCGATTTTTATATGATGAAAAAATTTCGTTGTCCCGTTTGCGGTTATGTGCATACCGGCGACTCTGCGCCGGAAGTCTGCCCCGTTTGCAACGCGCCCGGCAGCTCGTTTGTTGAAATAACGCAGGAAGCTGCCCCCTATGCATCCGAGCATGTCGTTGGCATTGCGGCGGGCGTAGATGCGGAAATATTGGAAGGGCTGCGGATGAATTTTTCCGGCGAATGCACGGAAGTAGGCATGTATATCGCCATGGCGCGTGTAGCGGATCGGGAAGGATATCCCGAAATCGCAGAAGCATTTAAACGCTATGCGTTTGAAGAAGCGGATCATGCGTCCCGTTTTGCGGAGATGCTAGGCGACGTAATCACCAATTCGACAAAGAAAAACCTCGAATTGCGCGCCGCAGCCGAATACGGCGCTTGCGACGGCAAAACGCAGCTCGCCAAGCGCGCAAAAGAATTAACCCTTGACGCAATTCATGACACCGTGCATGAAATGGCACGCGATGAAGCAAGGCACGGAAAAGGGTTTGAAGGACTCTTGCGGAGGTATTTCGGATGAATGCATTGAACACCTATCTCGATCATACGCTGTTAAAGGCGGAAGCTACGCCCGCGGATATTATCGCCGTTACCGCCGAGGCAAAATCATTTCAGACTGCAAGCGTATGCGTAAACACTTGCTATACATCCCTCGTTGCGCGGGAACTGGCCGGAAGCGGCGTAAAAACCTGCGTAGTTGTTGGTTTTCCTCTCGGCGCTATGGCGACCGAGGCAAAAGCGCAGGAAGCGGCGCTAGCCGTTAAAAACGGCGCGGAAGAAGTCGATATGGTCATGCACATCGGTTCCGCGAAAGCCGGCGATTGGGCCGCCGTACAGGCTGACATTGCCGCTGTCGTATCCGCTTCTAAACCTGCTATCGTAAAGGTTATTCTCGAAACCTGTTTGTTAACGGATGAAGAAAAGGTAAAAGCATGCCTTGCCGCAAAAGCCGCAGGCGCAGCGTTTGTAAAAACTTCGACAGGATTTTCGACCGGCGGCGCAACGGCGGAAGACATCGCGCTAATGCGCAAAACTGTCGGGTCGGAGATGGGCGTCAAAGCCAGCGGCGGAGTGCGTACGCGCGAACAGGCACTCGCCATGATAGAAGCTGGCGCAAGCCGGATCGGTTGCAGTTCGACCAAAAAAATCATGGAGTAACCGGAATCCGCCGTTCACAATTTACAGTTCATTATTGTTCCGCTAAAGGGAGTTAAATGCCAAAAACTGGCGTTTTAACTCCTTTTTTCATTGTTTTCCCCCACTTAGCGTGTTTTACCTGTGAAAGGATTAACAATTTATCCATAGATTCTTCACAATAATCTCGATCATTCACCCCCACCTCATATGTTAAACTATATATGTATTTGAATGGGGTTTTATAGTTGTGTATCGTATGGTTTGAAGAACACGAATCAATATTACGCAACAAATCCACCAAATACGAACGGTTGCATTTCATTTAAGTCATACATGGATTGCTTGCCGGTTTTCTACTTTAGGCAACAACTACTCTAGTTGAACCGATTCTCAAACGAGGAGCGTGAACCAAATGGATCATCACAACGACGGTTTCGGATTTCCGCCATATGAAGAGGATCCGCGCGCATCGGATCAGACCCGGGGCACGTCGCGCGAATATCGCGATGATCCCACTGCATATGGATCGAATTCTGCGCAGCAGTACGATCCGAATGCGACAGCATACGATCAAGGATATGCTTCCGGGCAAGCGGGATTTGATGAACGCGGATATCCCATTCAACCCGCACAGTCTGGTTATGCTGATTCGGACAATCCCTTTGCGCCGCATCCAATCGACGCAAATTATGGCTACGACTATTCTCAGCAGAGTAGCGGCGGATATGATGCGCAGCAGGATTATTATGCGCAACAGCCTGACAACGGCAATAACGGCTATGCACAGCAAAGCTATTATACACAGCCGCAGCAGCCGGACGCCGGCGATTATGCGCAGCAAGGTTATTACAACCAGCCGACGAATGATGGCTATGCGAATCAGCGCGGTTCCGAACAATATTATGAAGATCCGGATAATGCGTACGCAACGCGCCGTCAGTCAACCGATTACTCTTATCGCGGCTCTACAGGACGCACAAACATGCCGCAAAGCGACGAATACGGATATGCTTCCCGCGGCACGACCGCACGCACCCATATGCCGGATGGCGTAGACGAATATTCTGCCCGCAGCAACACATCTCGCACGCGCTATCCGCAGGAAGATGGTCGTTATCTTGAGCCGGTTGACGACGAGGATGATTATTACGAACGTCCACGCAAGAAAAAGCGTACAAAGTTCGGCAAGTTCATGCATGCGTTGGGATTATATTTGGCACAGTTGCCCGCAAAAACGCTTGTTATTATCGGCGGCACGTTTGCAATGGCGCTCGTTGCTGTAATCCTGCTCGCCGTTCTGTTGCCAAATAGTTCCCGTACGGAGCGGCAGGACGATGGTCAGCTTGCTCTGACGGATATTACACCGACCCCATCCATCGCGCCGACAAACACCCCTGCTCCTACCGAAGCAGTATCGCCGACGCCGACGCTTCCCGTTTTAACGGAGAACATTTCCGCGGCCGGTACAATCAGTGATCTGATTCCCGACATTCAGAAGCGGCTCGTTGAACTAGGCTATATGGAAGAACCCACCGACGGATATACAAACAAATACGGTCCTATTACGAAGACTGCTATCCGCCTTTTCCAAATGAAGAACTTTGATGATTCGGCAAACTGGGATGGAATCATCGGCAACACCACGTATTCGCTTTTAATGAGCGACCAAGCTAAATCTTACTATCTGACACGCGGTGATGGCGATGATCGAACAAAGGTTATCACGAAGCTCGTTGAAGACGTTACGAAGCTGCAGACCCGTTTGATTGAACTTGGTTATCTAACTGCTGGCAGCGCAACAGGATTGTATGGCAGCACCACAGTTCAGGCAGTTCAAAAATTCCAAGAGTATAACGGCCTAACTCCGATCGACGGAAAAGCCGGTCAGGAAACGCTGAATCTGATTTACACCGATGCTGCGATGGACGCGACCACCGGTGCCGCAAACAACCTTTCCAAGGTAACACCGACACCTGATGCATCGGCAACCACAAGTCCGGATGCTACCACCACGGTTGCCCCTTAAAGGATTCTCTATAAACGCAATCCTACAAATACATGATTTACAGCTAAACAAACCTGCGGCTAACTGCCGCAGGTTTTTGTTTGTAGAATCATTTCATGAATCTAATTCAAATGAACACCTTTGACTTGCAACAAAGCTTCAAACTGAACCAATCTACTTAGTCTCATCTTATCGTTATGATCTTTATAAGCCAGTCTAGTCCATCTTTTTCAACGCATAAGCTATTGTGAAAAAGCTATATGAACACAATTGTCTGCTTGCATCAAATCATCTTACCATACTCAAAAAACGAACGCCTCTACATTACTGTAGAGGCGCCCGCTGGTGATTGTTCTAATTCCCTTACGGGAATGAATCAGGCCGAGTCTTCTCTTATTTCATGGTACCGGAGAAGAGGATCGGTTCTGCTTCGTAGAGCAGGGCATCACGCTCCGCACCACCAGGCAGGGTCTTGGCCTGCTCGATGAGCGCGGTGTAGTCGTCGTTTACCCACTCGCCGTAGTTATACGGATTGCCGTTGACGAACATTTCGAGGTAGGTGACGGCATCGTTGTAGTCGGCGATCCAGCCAAGACGCGCAAGACCGAAGGTGTCTTCTGCGAGGCCGCTGGTGTAGACGTTCCAATCCTGGTTAGAGAGCTCAAGCTTCAGACCGAGGACGGATTCGACGTCGCTCTGCACCGCTTCGGCAATCGCCTGATGCGTTGCGGAGGTGTTGAAGTAGTAGTAGATGGTCGCGGCGGTGTCGTAACCGTCGTCAGCAGCCTGCTGTACGAGGTATTCGGCGAGCTCGCAACGATCGTCATAGCTGTTCAGGTCGAGACCAAGGGCATCGCCCAGGTTTGCCTGCAGCCACTGCCACATAACGGGCAGCGTCTCGGAGGAAGAACCGGCGAAGTTGTTGCCTTCGCTGTCCGTGATACCGGCGGCAACGAGGTTGGTCGCAGGCGCCTGGCCCCCCTGGGTGACGTTCTCAACGATGTTTTCACGATCGATAACGAGCGCGATAGCAGCGCGGACACGCCAGTCAGGAATGTTCTTCGTGCTCAGATAGAGGAAATACGTACCAACATAATCGTTGATGAAGCAATCTCCACTGGCTTTGAGCGATTCGATCATATCCGCCGGGAAGTTCTCGATGAAGTCATATTCACCAGCCTGGTAGGCGGAGAGGATAGCGGTTTCGCTGTCGCTGAGGTAATAGGTGATGGAATCCGGTCCGGTCACGTTGGCCGCATCATAATACTCGGGGTTCTTCACGAGTTTGATGTAGCTGTCATGTACCCACTCAGAGATGATGTACGGTCCGTTGACAACGATGGTCGCCGGATCGGTCCAGTCTGCGCCGGTCGAAACAACATCCTCGCGCAGCGGCATCAAGCTCGCAAATGCGCAGAGTTCGAGGAAGTACGGGCACTCGGCAACGAGGTTGACCTGGAAGGTCTTGTCATCAACCGCAACAACGCCGAGCTGGTCGGACGTCATTTCGCCGCCGTTGACTTCGGTCGCATTCACGACGATACCGTCGAGGATGTAGCCGTAATCGCTTGCGGTTGCGGGATCAACAAGGCGACGCCATGCATACACGAAATCATTCGCGGTTACAGGCTGTCCGTCGCTCCAGTTGGCGTCACGCAGCGTGAAGGTATAGGTCACGGTGCCGTCGTCATTGGTCATGGAGGTGTAGGACTCGGCCATGCCGTTTACGATCTCGGTGTTCAGCACGGACGGGTCATCCTGATACTGTGTGCCAGTGGTGGCATACTTCATCAGGTTCTCGAACTGATGCTGGGTGTAGGTGGAACCGTCGACGGAGCTGATCTGGCCCGGATCGATGGTTTCCGGTTCGGACGCGATGCAAGCGGTGACGTCCGCTTTGCCGGTCGCACCGGTGAAGAAGTAGTAACCAAACGGGGTGTACCATACATTTTCTACGCCGTCATGCAGGCAATACATGTTCGTATAGAAGTACACTGGGCTGACGGGGAATCCGCCACCTTCACCGGAAGTCATCGGCTGCACAACCTCTTCGGTCGGCGCGGCGGTGGCTTCGGCTGCAGGCGCTTCAGTCGCCTCAGCAACGGCGGTTTCGGTCTTTGCGCAAGCGCTCAGAATCGAAAGGGCCATCAACAAGCTGAGCAGAATAGCAATGGTCTTTTTCATTTGTTTCCTCCTCTGTGTATTTTAGGTGTATTTACAAACCGCAGCAGATTCAACCTTTGCCTGAAAAATCCGCTTTAGCGGTATTGTAGCGATATTGCGCGTCGCTCTTTATTCTAAATCGAGCTTATGGCATGCCGCGAAATGACCGGGCGAATATTCTTTAAACTCCGGTTCTTTTTCGCTGCAAATCGGCATCGCATACGGGCAACGCGTATGAAAACGGCATCCCGATGGCGGATTGAGCGGGCTCGGGATGTCTCCCTCGAGCAAGATGCGCTTACGCTTTTTGTTCTTTTCCGGATCCGGCAGCGGAACGGCGGAAAGAAGCGTTTGCGTATACGGGTGGATCGGCGCGTTGCAAAGCTCATAGCTCTCTGCAAGTTCAACCAAACATCCTAAATACATAACGCCGATGCGGTCGGAAATATGCCGAACCACCGACAGATCGTGTGCAATAAACAGATACGTCAATCCGCGCTCTTTTTGCAGATCTTCCAGCATATTGATGACCTGCGACTGAATGGAAACATCCAACGCGCTGATCGGTTCGTCGCAAATGATGAATTCAGGTTCTACAGCCAACGCGCGGGCGATACCGATACGCTGTTGCTGACCGCCGGAAAACTCGTGCGGAAAACGGTTGGAGTGTTCCGAGTTAAGACCGACATCCTCAAGCAGTTTCGCGATGCGGCTGCAGCGGTCGGCTTTACTCGAATAGAGCTTATGGATATCCAGCGCCTCCCCAACTATTTCGCCTACCGTCATGCGCGGATCGAGCGACGCGGAGGGATCCTGGAAAATCAACTGAATCTTGCGGCAATAGGGCAGCATTTTCTCGGCGATTTTCTTTTCGCTGTCGAATATCGTTTCTCCGTTGTAAACGATGCGGCCGGAAGTCGGTTCATAGAGGCGGAGAATCGTTCTGCCTAAGGTTGTTTTTCCGCAGCCGGACTCGCCGACGATGCCAAGTGTTTCGCCCTTGAAAATATGCAGCGATACATCCTGTACTGCCTGCACATAGCCTTTTTTCATAAACCCGGTTTTTACCGGAAAGTATTTGCGCAGCTTATGGATTTCAAGTAACTTTTCGCGATTTTGTTCCATATTACTTCGCCTCCTTATTCGCCATTGCCTGACGCACATGCAACCAGCAAGCGGAGACATGACCGTTTTCGCCAACTTCTACAAGAGGCGGTTCGTTCTGAAGGCAAATCTTCATACAATGTTCGCAGCGCGGGCCGAAGCTGCAACCCTTAGGCGGATCCAGCAGATCAACCGGAACGCCTTCAATCGGGATCATGCGCTCCTGACTTTCGGAGTCAAGCCTCGGCATGGACCGGAGAAGTCCGCGCGTATACGGATGTTCCGGCGAATAAAAAATGTCGTTGACCGCGCCCTGTTCCAGAACGTGGCCGGCATACATAACCGTTACTTTATCGCATATTTCGGCAACAACGCCAAGGTTGTGCGTGATGAAGATGATGGACATATCCGTTTTCTTCTGCAAATCCTTCATCAGTTCAATAATCTGCGCTTGAATCGTTACGTCCAGTGCGGTGGTCGGTTCGTCTGCAATCAACAGTTTCGGATTGCAGATCAGCGCCATTGCGATCATCGCGCGCTGGCGCATACCGCCGGAAAACTCATGCGGATATTGATCAAAGCGTTTTTCCGCATTGTTGATGCCAACCAGATCGAGCATTTCTATGGCGCGCAGTCTCGCGTCTGCCTTTGAAATCGTCGAATTATGGCAAGTCAGCGCTTCAACGAGCTGATCGCCAATCGTATAGACCGGGTTCAAGCAGGTCATCGGGTTCTGGAAGATCATGCTGATCTTATTTCCCCGAATATCCGTCATCTGCTTTGCGTCATATTTTGTAATATCTTCGCCTTCCAGCAGTACGCTCCCGCCGATAATGCGGCCGGGACTTTGCAGAAGGCTCATAATTGCGTAGGCTTCCACACTTTTGCCGGAGCCGGATTCGCCAACGATTCCCATAACCTCATTGTAGCCAAGGGAATAGTTAATTCCGTTCACCGCTTTGACTTCGCCAACCGGGGTGAAGAACGAAACCTTTAAATCTTTTACTTCAAGTAACTTTTCGCTCATTCCGTACGCCCTCCTATTTCTTCAACCGCGGATCCAACGCATCCCTTAAACCGTCGCCCACAAGATTGAGGGAAAGGACGAGAAGGCTGAGGATGATCGCGGGAAACAGCAGCCGGTACGGATAAACCGTAATGGTGTCGATGGCGTCCGAGCACATAGAACCGAGGCTCGACATCGGCGCGGAAATACCAAGGCCGAGGAACGAAAGGAACGATTCAAGGAAGATTGCGGACGGAATCTGCAAGCAAGTCGTAACCACCAGCTGACCGATACTGTTCGGCAAAAGGTGTTTCCGAATGATGCGGCTGTTGGAAGCACCGAGCACAGTTGCCGCCGTAACGTACTCCTGCTTTTTAAGCATGAGTACCTGACCGCGGATAATGCGCGCCATGCCGACCCAGTACAACAAAGCGAACGTAATAAAAATACTTACGATGCCTACGCCCAGAGAGCTCAGCGCCCGTACAAACGGCAGCGACGAAGAGTCGAACCAGTTCTGTAACGGAATCTGAAGAACTACCTGTAACAATAAGACGATCAAAACGTCCGGCACCGAATAAATCAGTTCCACAATACGCATCATGATGAAGTCGACTTTTCCGCCCAATAAGCCGGAAATTGACCCGTAAATGGAACCAATAACGAGAACAATCAAACTCGCGACAACACCAATCAGCAAAGAAACGCGCGCGCCGTACATCGTGCGCGACATAATGTCTCTTCCTGCGGAATCCGTTCCGAATACATGCGGAAAGACGCTTGCACTCATTTTCAGAACGGTTACTTCCGAATCGGTCGGTTTGTCTTTGCTTACGCTGTACGCAACGACCGTTTTGTCATAATCGCCGCCTTCAAAGTAGTCGTCTGTCTTGACCGTGAAGAGCGGATCCGACATGCTTTCATTATACATCAAAAATCCGCTGCGAAGCGTTTTTGTCAATGTAAATGAATACCATTTCCCATGATAAAGGAACGCGTAGTCACCTTTTTTCAGAGAAGTCAGAGACCCCGGCATCAAATCCGTTGAAAACAACAAATCCGCATCCGCAAGCGCTTCTTTTGCCTGTAACTCGCTTTCGGAATATTCAAACGGTCCGAGCTTCATCGATCCACGATACTGCTCTTCATAAGAATACGGAATCAAGTAGGGCCCTACAAACGCAAACAGCGTCAGAAGAATAACGACAACAAGCGCAACCATAGAAACGGAGTTGTTTTTAAACCGTCTTGCGGCGTCTTTCCAATAGGAAACGCTTTTGTGCATTTCAACCATGGATTCTTTTTCGTCCGCCGTTGCGCTTTCAAAGTCGGCGTTCGAAAACTCATTCTCCGCCAGAATATCGTCTACCTTCGTATGGAAAATGTTGTATTTCGACATTTTACCTTCCATCGCTTACACATCTCCCTTCGATAGGCTGATTCTGGGATCAACGAGCTTATAAGCGATGTCGACCAACAGGTTCATAATAATGATCAATGCCGCGAGCACGACCGTAGTACCCATGATGATCGGATAGTCACGGTTTAAAATGCTGGAAATAAAGTACTTGCCGAGGCCGGGAATGCTGAACGTTGTTTCAACGACGAAACCGCCCGTAATGATATAGGCAGTCAGCGGCCCAAGATACGTGATGACCGGAATCAACGAATTGCGCAGCGCATGTTTGAAAATGACTTTTCCGGTTTTGAGACCCTTCGCACGCGCTGTACGGATGTAATCCTGATTGATTGCATCGAGCATGCTGGCACGCGTCAACTTCGCGATATAGCAGGACGGATAAAACGCCAGCGCAAATACCGGAAGAATAAAAGCGGATGCAGTTTCCAAACTGCCGGAACGAACCGGCAGCCAGTTTAGCTGCACCCCGAATAATACAAGTAATGTTGTTGCGACCACAAAACCCGGTATGGCAACACCTATTGTCGTGATAACGCGCAATAGTCCGTCGATCCAATTCCCCCTGTTATACGCCGCAATGCAACCAAACGGTATTCCAAGCACAACGGCAAACAGAAGCGCATATAAGCCAACGCGGGCAGATAGCGCAAGTTTATTCTGGTTAAAAATAATCTCGGCAACGCTGGTGTCCTGCTGCATTTTCAGGGAGACGCCCATGTCACCGACAAAATAACCTTTTATATAATTGTAGAATTGAACGACCAGCGGTTGGTCCAAACCGTATTTCGCCTCTGCGCGGGCAACCATTTCCGGCGTCGATTTTTCTGTGACAAACGGACTGCCCGGCACGGCATTCATGAGAAAGAATGTGGTTGCGGCAACAATGAACAAGGTGATCAGCGCCGAACCAATTCGTTTCAGGATATAAGATGTCATCTCCACGCTCCTAATCAATTGTTCTGCGCTTGCCACGAAACTGCTTTAACAGTACTCGCACGGCAGAACCGCCAAGAACAATTATTCGGGCGTACATGAATACGCCCGATTCCAACGTATATATTGGCTCAGTCATTTGATTTAGCCATTATTATATATATAACCATATTAGTGCGCTTAAAGTCAACAGAAAATTCACGTTGTGTCAAATTCACGCCTGATTTATCCAGATTTTAAGCGTTTTTTTGAAACTTTTGCACAACTTCGCTTCGATGAAAACTTCGTGAAATAATGATCCCATTTTATTGTATATTCATTCATTTTTTGCGTGTTTTATTCATTGTTTTTGAATGCGTTTTTATTTGCAATCGTCTTGTTGTATAATACGATATTATAATCGTCCGGAGGAGCTATGGAATTTTCTCTTGCAGACCAAAGCGATTTGCCCGAATTGTATGGCCTCTTTCGCGCGGCAACCGCACGCATGGATGAATCGGGAATTCCTCAATGGGACGAAATATATCCCGACCGATCCATTCTTCAGTCCGACATAACCAACGGACAGATGCAGGTCTGTCGAATTGATCACCAAATCGCTGTAGCGTTCATGCTCGATTTTTGTAAACGGGGCGAATATGAACCCGCTGACTGGCTTTATGACGAGCCGGAGTTTGCCGTTCTGCATCGCTTGTGCGTTCATCCGTCTTTTCAGGGGCGCGGTCTCGCGCGAGAAGCATTGGCCTATATCGACCAGAGCGCTTCGAAACTTGGTTATCGCACGATACGGTTGGATGTGTTTTCACAAAATCCAATCGCGCTTCGCCTTTATGAATCAAACGGATATCGCAAGGCCGGCGAGATTTCTTACCGGAAGGGTTTGTTTTATCTTTACGAGAAAAAACTGTGAAAAATTCCAAAAGCGATACAGTAATAATATATTATAATAAATGAATAAACATGAAAAAAGACCGGCCGCTTTCGCGGCCGGTCTGTCTGTTCTTTTGGTCTATGCTCTCAACATTGAAGTGTTTGAAAGAACGCAAA